>DATHMY010000131.1:0-15802 GCA_035486535.1 Candidatus Acidiferrum sp. | reverse complement strand
AAAACGCGGGCCAATCGGCCAATTCCACGCCCTTGGCAACGTCCGGGGAACCGTTGTTGAAGTGGTCGGCGTTGGTCATCGCAACGAAGGTCGAGGGTGCGATCAATTGCGTGCCGCCTGCGGTCTTGCCGTTGTTGAGGTAAAGGCGAAGGTACTGCGCCATATCCTCGGGCGTTGAAATCACCGAACCCGCGGGGTCGACGAAGTCTTGATTCGGCGAAGCGATCAACACCGGATAAGGCGGGTTCGCGACGTAGTCGGCATCCCGGAATTGATATCCGGTCGCCGTGTTTGCCAGCTCCCGATTGTCGAAGATTGCCGTACTGTGCGTCATAGCGAGTGGCGCGAAGACGTGGTTGTCGATGTTCGATTGCCAGCTGGCGTGCGAAACGGCAGAGACGATCGCGCCGACGGTGGCGAAGCCGTCGTTCGAATACGACCAAGCCGTGCCGGGCGGAAAGAGCGTGTGCGCATCGCGTAGCGCGGCGAGGGCGAAACCATATTGTTCGAGCGAATAGTCGTCGGGCACGCCGCCGGTATGCGAGAGCAACTGGTGCACGAGAATCGGCGCGCCGTCGGAGTGGATCGACCACGAGGGCAGGTAGCGCTGAACGCGAGCATTGAGATCGACTAGGCCGCGATCGTGCAGTTGTAGCAGCGCAAGCGCGGTCATCGATTTCGAAATAGAGCCGATTGGGAAGCGCGTATCGGCGCTGACCGGCGTTTTCGTCGCAACGTCGGCCATGCCGACCGTCACGATTGCAATCGTGTGCGTACGATCGGTGATCGCAACCGACATGCCGGGTGCGCCCTGATCCTTGAGCGCTTGCGGTGCGTACGCGCGAATCGCGGCGATCGCATCGTCGATCGTCGGCGCCGGTGACGCTGATTGTGCGTGCGCGGGAGCCATTTGCGCGGCGAAGCCGAGGGCAAGGAGAAGACTAAAAAAGCGAGAGTTGCGCATGGTCCTCCATATACTCGGCATCAACGCCGAGCGCTCGCAAGCGGTAAACAAAATCGCGGCAGCCGTGGTTGAGCAGCACCTTGCGCGGCTGCGCACGTTCCACATATTGCAACAGCGCGGGATAGTCAGCGTGGTCTGAGAGCGCGAAGCCGCGCTCTGTTCCATAGCGGAAGAGCGCGCCGCGATCGAGGGACCAGCCGGTCAGCACGGCCGTGCGTACCGGCTTGTTGCGCAGCGGCTTCGGCAACGCCTTTCCGCCCGGTGGCCAAATCAACACGCTGTGCGTATCGAAGTTCTCGGCGTCGTAGCGCGCATAGGGCGGGAGTGCCACACTACAGGCCGCATAGACGTGAGCCAAGGTATCGATTGCCACGTGCACGGTCAGCGGCAGCCCGGCGCCGCCGAGAATGGCCATCGCTTCTTGTGCCTTGCCCAGCGAGTAGGCAAAGAAGACCGGGATCGCATCGGCCTCTAGTGCTTCATGTGCGAACGCGATCATTTGCGCCGCCACTTCCTCGTATGGCGGAAACACATATTGCGGCCGGCCGTAGGTGCATTCCATCAAGAGCACATCGCAACGTTTGACTTCCGGTGGCTCGACCGTTAGCGACGTGCGCAGTTTGAAGTCGCCGGTATAGACGAAGCTCCCCAATTCGCCTTCGATCATCAGCTGCGCGCTGCCGAGTATGTGGCCGGCGGAGAAAAGGGTGAGGCGATGACCACGCTCTTCCCATGGCTCGTTGAAGGCACGCTCGTCGAACACGGCGTCGTCCCACGCGAAGCGGGCGCGGCAGATCCGCGCCGTATTCGGCGTGGTGATCAAGGTGCGGTGCTGTCGCGCGTGATCGCTGTGCCCGTGAGAGACAAAGCAGCGCTCCTGCGAGCGCATGCTGTCGATCCAGAGATCCAGCGCTTCGACGTAGAGCGATCGCTGGGAGAGGGAAAACACGTCTCGAACGTTCGTTCGGGCCGGCCAGATTCACTCCCGGTGCGCAACAGTACGGTGGTGAGGCGAGGTTAAAGAAGAAACTATGGCACGCATCTATGAGAATCTGGCCGATACGTTCGGCAACACGCCGCTGGTCAAGATCCCGCGGCTCAATAAGGGGCTCGCCGGCACGGTGCTGGTCAAGATGGAGTCCTTCAATCCCGCTGGGTCGGTCAAGGACCGCATTGGTGTCTCGATGATCGAGGCCGCCGAGCGCGACGGTCGCCTGCTTCCCGGCATGAAGATCCTCGAGCCCACAAGCGGTAATACCGGCATCGCCCTCGCCTTCGTAGCGGCGGCCAAAGGCTATCAGTGTATTCTCGTGATGCCCGACACGATGACGATCGAACGCCGCAATTTGCTCAAGGCCTACGGCGCGCAGGTCATCTTGACGCCGGGTGCGGACGGCATGAAGGGCGCAATTGCTAAGGCGCTCGAGATCTACACGGCCGAACCGAACAAGTATTTCATGCCTCAGCAATTTGAGAATCCGGCGAATCCAGAGATCCATCGGCGCACGACGGCCGAGGAGATTTGGCGCGACACCGACGGCGCGGTCGACGTCTTCGTCGCGATGGTCGGCACCGGCGGCACGATCACCGGCGTTGGCGAAGTGCTCAAAGCTCGCAAGGCCGGCGTCAAAGTGATCGCGGGTGAACCCGATGCTTCACCGGTCCTTACCGGCGGTGCGCCAGGTCCGCACAAGATCCAGGGAACCGGTACCGGCTTCATCCCGAAAGTGCTCGACACGCACGTGTACGACGAAGTGATTCGCGTGACCGATGCGGACGCGATCGCGATGGCGCGACGCCTTGCGCGCGAGGAGGGCATGCTGGTGGGTATCTCTGCGGGCGCGAACGTGTGGGCCGCATTGCAAGTCGCCGCGCGCCCGGAGTCAGCGGGTAAAACGATCGTCACCATCGGCTGCGACACCGGCGAGCGCTATTTGAGCAATCCGGTGTTTGCCGATCAAGAAGCGGTCGTGGTCGAACCCGCGCTCGTTTCTTGATGCGCGTTGAGGTCACGCGCGGCGATTTGGTCGAGTCCGTCCACCACGTCGCCGCCTGTGCGGCAACCCCGCGCGGCGACGTGATTCTGCAGACCGGCGATGTCGAATCGCCGGTCTTTCTGCGTTCCACCGCTAAGCCGTTCATCGCGGCCGCGGCAATCCACGCCGGCGTTCGTGAAGCGTTCGACCTGGATATGCGCGAGATCGCGGTGATGAGCGCCTCGCACATTGGCGAGTCGTTTCACATCGCGGCGGTGCGCTCGATCTTGCGCAAGATTGGACTCGACGAATCGGCGCTGCAGTGCGGTGCGCACCTGCCCTACGACGAAGCCGTCGCGCACGACATGTTACGGCATGGCCGAGCGGCGAGCGCGATCGACAACAACTGCTCCGGGAAACATGCCGGCATTCTTGCGCTTTGCCAGGTGCTGCATGGCGACGTTGCTAGGTACATGGATGTGAACAATCCAGCGCAGCGGTATATCCTAGGATTCTGCGCGCGACTCTCCGATGACGACCCAGCGGCATGGCCGCTCGGCATCGACGGCTGCGGTATCCCCGTCTATGCAACGGGACTGCGCAAAGCCGCGATGGCCTTCGCGCGGTTCGGGTCGTTGACGAACCTCGCGTCGCGCGACGCGCAGGCCCTCCTCGTCGTTCGCGATGCGATGATTTCGCACCCCGAGTACGTCTCGGGTACTGGGCAATTCGATACGCGGGTAATGAGCGCCGGCGCTGGCGCGGTCGCCTGTAAGTCGGGGGCCGAAGGCGTCCATGGCTTAACGCTGATTCCGCAAGGTATCGGCCTGGTCAGCAAGGTCCTCGACGGGACGGCCCGAGCACGCGGGCCGGCAACCATGGCGTCGCTTCGCACCTTGGGCAGTCCGGTAGCGCATGCGACCGATCTGGCGGCCTTTGCCGAACCAATCGTGTATAATCGGGCAGGGCATCCGGTTGGAGTGATCCGCGCCGTGCCCGACTTCGCCGTCGAACAAGCGAGTACGTAAACAACAAATTGCGCGACTACCTGCGCCTGCTGCAAGAGCGGGTTTTGATTTACGACGGCGCCATGGGCACACAGCTCATGGCGCTCGAACTGTCCGCCGAGGATTTTGGCGGCGATCGGTATTTGGGCTGCTACGAAGCCCTCGTGCTGACGCGCCCCGAGGCGATTCGCGCGATCCACACTGCGTATCTCGAAGCCGGCGCCGACGTGGTCGAAACCGACTCGTTCACCGCCTCGCGGCTCAAACTCGACGAATTCGGGCTCGGCGAGAAAACCCACGAGATCAACCTGCGCGCGGCTCAGCTCGCGCGCGAAGCCTGCGACGCGATCGCGACGCCGGATCGCCCCCGCTTCGTTGCGGGGTCGATGGGCCCGACCGGGATGCTGATTTCGTCGTCGGATCCGACCCTCTCAAAGATCACCTTCGAGCAGCTCGCCGACATTTACGGTGAACAGGCGCGCGCACTCGTCGAGGGTGGCGTCGACCTGCTTTTGCTCGAGACGATGCAAGATCTGCTCGAACTCAAGGCCGCAATCGCGGGCATTACGCGCGAGTTCGATCGCGGACTGCGGCACGTCCCGATCCAAGCGCAGCCGACACTGATTACCGAAGGCCGCATGTTGCTCGGTACCGACATTCGCGCGATTACGGCGACGCTTGACGCGCTGCCGATCGACGTGATCGGTCTCAACTGCTCGACCGGCCCTTCGCAAATGCGCGACGCCGTTCGCTATCTGGCGGAAAACTCTCGTTGCTTCGTCAGCGTCATCCCGAACGCCGGCTTACCGCTGATGGGGCCCAAGGGCGAAACGATCTATCCCGAAACCCCCGACGAACTTGCACGAGAGCTCAGCGATTTCGTCAAGGAATTCGGGGTGAATGTAATCGGCGGCTGTTGTGGATCGACCCCAGCGCACATCACCGCTATTAAGGAGGCTCTCACTGCGGAGGTTACGGCGCGGGCACGGGTTCGGGCCGCGAACGTAAACATAAAAAGCGAGCGGGCTGAGCCAGTCCAGCAAGACGTGGCCTCCGCAATGACGGCAGTCCCCCTCAACCAGGAGCCGCGGCCGCTGATCGTCGGCGAACGTATTAATTCGCAGGGCTCGCGCAAGATCAAACGCCTGTTGCTCGAGGACAGCTACGACGAGATTATGCTGGTTGCGCGCGAGCAAGTCGAGGGCGGCGCCCACGTGCTCGACGTGTGTTGCGCCCTGACCGAGCGAACCGACGAAGATCTGCAGATGCGCGAGCTCGTTCGGCGTCTGGCGCAGTCGGTTGAGGTGCCGGTGATGATCGACTCGACCGAGCCGAAAGTCATGCAAACGGCGCTCGAGAATTATCCCGGACGCGCGATCCTCAATTCGGTGAACCTGGAAGCGGGCCGCGCCAAGATGGACACCGTGCTTCCTCTGGCGATGGAGCATGGCGCAGCGGTGGTGGCGCTGACGATCGACGAAGTCGGCATGGCCAAGACGGCGCAGCGCAAACTCGAGGTCGCGCAACGCATCTACGGCATTGCGGTCGATGAATACGGTTTGCCCCCGGGCGCGTTGATCTTCGATGATCTGACGTTCACGCTCGCCACCGGCGATCCGGAGTTTGCAACCTCGGCGATCGAGACGATCGAGGGCATCCGTCTGATCAAACGCGAGCTTCCCGGCGTGCTGACTTCGCTCGGCGTTTCGAACGTTTCATTCGGCCTCAAGCCGGCGGCCCGCGCGGCGCTCAATTCGGTCTTCCTGCATCACTGCGTCGAGGCTGGCCTCGATGCCGCACTCGTGCACGCAAAAGAGATCATGCCCTACGCCGAGATCGAACCGAACGTACGCACGATGTGCGACGATCTCGTCTTCAATCGCCGTCCCGATGCGCTGCAGTTGCTCATCGAACATTTCGAGAACGCGGGTGACACACGGCAAGCGCAGGTCGACGCCAATGCGGACGACGATCTTCCGGTAGCGCAGCAGATTCACAACGCGATTCTGCGCCGGCGCAAGGACGGCATCGAGGCGAAGATCGATCGCGCGCTCGAAGAGCGCGATGCGGTCGCGGTGCTCAACGAGATCTTGCTGCCGGCGATGAAGGAAGTCGGTGATAAGTTCGGTTCGGGCGAACTGATTTTACCGTTCGTTCTGCAATCCGCCGAAGTCATGAAGAAGGCAGTCGCGCATCTCGAACAGTTCTTGGAGAAGAAAGAGGGCTCGACCAAGGGAACCGTTGTGCTCGCCACGGTCTTTGGCGACGTGCACGACATTGGTAAGAACCTCGTCAACACGATTCTTACCAACAATGGCTACACCGTGTTCGATCTGGGCAAACAGGTGCCGATGAACACGATTCTCGAGAAGGCGGTCGAGGTCAATGCCGATGCGATCGGGCTCTCGGCGCTCTTGGTTTCGACCAGCAAGCAGATGCCGATCTGCGTGCAAGAACAGGATACGCGTGGCCTGCAATTTCCGGTGATCGTCGGCGGGGCCGCGATCAACCGCGACTTCGGGCGACGCATCTCCCTGCTCGACGAGGGCCAGCGCTTCTTTGAGCCCGGGCTGTTCTATGCCAAGGACGCGTTCGAAGGTCTCGAGATCATGGACCGGTTGACCAGCGACGAACGGGCGCGCGAGGTGTTCCGCGAGCGCATTCGGGCCGAGGCCTTTGCGCAGCGCGATAAAGCGCGCGACGCGCTGCCGGTGCCCGCTATTGCGGTTACCACCTCGGCGGTGAAGAGCGAGCACGTCGACATTCCGCTGCCGCCGTTCTTCGGTGCGACCACGATCGATGACGTCGATCTGCGTGAGCTGTGGCCGTGCTTCGATCTCAAGAGCCTGTACCGGCTTTCGTGGGGCGCGAGCAACACCAAGGGCGATGCGTTCGACAACCTGGTGCGCGACGAGTTCGATCCGCGCTTGCGCCGCTATCAGCATGAGTCCGAAGCCGGCGCCCTGCTTCGTCCGAAGGTCGCGTATGGCTACTTTCCGGCCGCAGGCATCGGCAACGATGTGGTGCTCTACGATCCGAATGATGCCGGGCGCGAGATCGCGCGCTTCGCCTTTGCGCGGCAAGTGGGTGGCGAGCACCTGTGTTTGGCCGACTACGTGCGCGAACCGCAGGCTGGTCGCGGCGTCGACGTCGTTGCGTTGCAAGTCGTGACCGTCGGCACGCACGCCTCGGAGATGACAGAAGCGTTGCAGGCACGCGGCGACTACAGCGAATCGTACTTCTTGCACGGCTTTACCGTGCAATCGGCGGAAGCACTGGCGGAATGGACGCATCGTCGGATTCGTACCGAATTACGGCTGCCGCACGAGCGCGGCAAACGCTACTCGTGGGGTTATGGCGCCTGCCCGGATCTTTCGCAGCACGCAATCGCGTTCGGCGTGCTGGATGCGCAGGCGCGCATCGGCGTGGAGTTGACCGAGGCATTCCAAATCGTGCCCGAACAGTCGACCGCGGCGATCGTGATCCACCACCCACGCGCTTCGTATTTCAACGCTGCGGCAGTACGTTAGCCGGCCAAGGGCGAACGGCGCTGACGCATGAGCATCATTGCGGTTCTGCTTGCCCTGCTGTGGATTATCGGTATCGGCTTTGCGATCTTTTGGGGCGTCGAGGTGGCGCGCCGGAACGAGTTCACCTGGCCGACGTTGCTCGGCGCTACGGTTGGGTTTGTCACCAACTTTTTCGATACGCTCGGAATCGGATCGTTCGCTCCGACCACGTCGCTCTTCAAGTTTTTCCGAATGACACCCGACGAGAAGATTCCGGGGACGCTCAACGTCGGACATGCATTGCCGACGATCACCGAGGCGTTGATCTACATCACGGTCATCGGCGTCGATCCCGTTACGCTCGTACTCCTCATCGCCGCGTCAGTCGTCGGTGCGTGGCTGGGCGCGGGGATGGTCGCGCGTTGGCCGCGGCGGAACGTGCAAATCGGGATGGGCGGCGCACTTGCGGTTGCGGCCGTCATCTTCCTCATGCAGAACCTCAAGATTCTTCCTGCGGGCGGCGACGCGCTCGGGCTCTCCGGATGGCTGCTCGTCACCGGTGTCGTCATCAATTTCTGCTTGGGCGCGCTCATGACGATCGGCATCGGCCTCTACGCGCCGGCGATCATCATGATCAGTTTGCTCGGCATGAACCCGCGCGGCGCGTTTCCGATCATGATGGGCTCGTGCGCGTTCTTGATGCCGATCGCCAGCGTGCGCTTCGTGAAATTCGACGCCTACGCGTTCAAGGCGGCAATAGGCCTCACGATCGGCGGCATTCCCGGCGTCATCATCGCCGCCTACATCGTCAAATCGATGCCGCTCGAAGCGGTGAAATGGCTGGTCATCGCAATCGTCGCCTACGCCGCTTTCACCATGTTGCGTTCCGCGTACGTGGAGCGCTCCTTGTCATCCCGAGCGTAGCGCAGGGGAGTCGAGGACAGCTTACAGTATTGCCGAGAAGGCTCTCGCGCAGTAGGAGCTACGCGCTTACGCGCGGGATGACAAGGGAGCGTAGAGATCCCGGCGCGTTGCCGGAATTGTAACCGACCCATCCGCGTCGGGGCGGGCGAGCAGCGACTGATAGATCCCGATCGAGGCGTTGTCGAACGAGACGGCGCTGCCGGCCATGTAGAGACGCCAGACGCGATAGGCGTTCTCGCCGGCTTGTGCGATCGCTTCATCGCGGTTGCGTTCGAGGTTGTTGACCCAGGCGCGAAGTGTGCGTGCATAGTGTTCGCGAAGATTCTCGACGTCGCGCACCTCGAAGCCGTTGCGCTCGGCGAGCGCCAAGCTGTCGCCGATGGCGACCAGATCCCCGTCGGGAAAAACGTAGCGTTCGATGAACGGATTGGGCGGCGGTTTGCGTCCCGGGCTTTGCTCGGCGATGCCGTGATTGAGGAAGAGCCCGGCGGGCCGTAGCGCGGCGTATGCGCAGCTGTAGTACGTCGGCAGCATCGCGCGGCCGACGTGCTCGACCATCCCGATGCTCGCGATGCGATCGAAGGTCAATCCGCGCAAGTCGCGGTAGTCGCGAAATTCGACCTTCGCGCGGTCGCCGAGCCCGAGCTCCGCGATGCGGCGGTTGGCTTCGTCGAACTGCACGCGGCTGAGCGTGATACCGAGCGCCTGTGCGCCGCGCTTGGCGGCGGCGATAACGAGCGATCCCCAGCCGCAGCCGATATCGAGGAACGACATGCCTGGTTCGAGGCGTAACTTGTCGAGTACGTAGTGAAGTTTCGCCTGCTGAGCGCGATCGACGTCACTGATGCCGTCGTCATAGTACGCGCACGAATAGACCATATCCGAATCGAGAAAGGCGCGATAAAACGCGACCGGATGGTCGTAGTGATACGAGATTGCGGCGCGGTCACGTTCGCGCGAGTGACGCTTGCCGTGGAGCTGCGCGCCGGGCGGCTCCGGACGCGCTTCGCGCGGGAGGCGCAACAGCATGAGCCCGATACGCGCTTTCTGCAACGCTGTGCGCGCGTTGCTCGCGTCGTTGATGCGCGCGATCGCTTCGGGAAGATCCCCGTCGATGTCGATGATGCCTGAAATGAACGCGGCGCCGGCGTGCGTCTCGAGCGGCGGCGTAAATGCGCTGCGCAGCGCACCGGGGGAATTGACGATAAAGGTGAAATCGGTGCGTCCCGTCGTGCTGGGGAGCGTCGTTCCGTCCCACAAGCGCACGTCGAAATCGCGGCGGAACGACTCCCCGAAAATTGCCTCGAGGAGCGACGTCGCGCGAGCCGTCACGATGCCAGCGTCTTCGGCCCCGTCCGCAGGCCGTGAACGATCGTGCCGCCGACCATCGTACCGGCGATCGCGTACTCCGCATCCCAAAAGGAGAGATCGGCGCGCATGCCCGGCGCGAGCCGTCCCATCTCGCCTTCGAGGCCGATCAACTTTGCGGGAGCGTGGGTCGCTGCCATCACGGCTTCGGCAAACGAGATGTCGGCGTAGGACATGAAGTTCCGCACGGCTTGATCGATGCGGAGTGCGCTGCCCGCGATCGTCCCGTCGCTCGCGCGCATCACTCCGCCGACGATGTGATAGGTCGGGTCGGGGGGTGGCATCAAGTCGCTCGCGAGCACGACGCGATCCCCCACCGTGCGATAGAGAATATCGACCATGACCGGTGATACGTGATAGCCGTCACTAATTACTTGCACCATCGTGCGCCGGTCTTGAATGAACGCCGCTAGGATCGAGGGATCGCGATGGATGAGGGGCGGCATGCCGTTGAAGGCGTGCGTCAGGGCACGAAACCCCAGCCCGATAGCCAGCAGGCCGTCGCCGTATCGCGAGCTGGTGTGACCGGCGGAGCAAACGACGCCATGCTGTAGGAAGACGCGCATCGCCTCCGCGGCGCCCTCGATTTCCGGCGCCATGGTAACGAGCAGGCACGCGCCTTTGCAGGCGTCCACCATCTCTTTTGCGCGCTCGGCCGACGCAGGCAGCAGCCACTCGCCTCGATGTACGCCGCGAAACTTTGGATTGAGAAATGGGCCTTCGAAATGGACGCCGAGACAGCGCGCGCCGTGCGGATCGTCCTCTTCGAGATCGTGCGCAGCATCGACGACTTCCGAAGCGATGTGCAGCATCGACTCGAACGGAGCGGTCATGACGCTGGCAACGAAACCGGTGGCGCCCATGCGTGCGTATTCGCTCGCCGCCACGGGTACGGCGTTGCCTTGATCGCGATTGAAGAGCATGTCGCCCGCGCCGTTGGTGTGCACGTCGATAAGACCGGGTGCAATACGGCTTCCTTCGGGGAGCGGATAATCTGAGGGACCGTCGGCGGGAAGTATCGCTGCGATGCGCCCGTTCTCGATGGCAATGCGGCCGACCGTCGACGTTCCGTCGCCGATGGCAAGAAACGCCGGTCCAAGGGTGGTGCTCATAACCGGTTGGAGCGGTTTCGACGCCTCGTTGGTCAGCGCCCCTTGCCGAACATACGCCCGAAAAGGCCCGGCGCTCGCTGCGTGGCCGGCGCTTCGGCGGCCGTCGCCTCCTGAGTTTTGGTAGCCGCGCGCGCCAGCCGTTCCAAGCGGGCCATATGGCTCTCGGCGTGCGCCTCGAGCGTCGAGCGCAGCGCCTCCATCTCGTTCCAGCCGGCCGGCGCACGGCCGTTACGCCGTGCATCATCATACTCGTGGGCCGAGACGACGAAGATGCGATCGGCTGGAATATTTCGTTCGCGCAAATAGGCTTGCGCCAGCTCGACGACGTGTCGCCGTTCACTAGGGGCTTCGTTATCGGCGATCGTGTGCGCGAAGAGCATCGGCTTATTGAATTCGGCGATCCGTTCGTACAACGCGAGTTCGCGATCGGAAAGCTGGCGCGAGAAAAGGCAGAGCACTTCGCTCGCATGTGAGGCGACGACGACGTTGACGTCTTCGGCTTCCGGATCGCCGGAGTCGAACGCCGGCGCGTGAACCAGCACGAGTTCGCGCGGGAGCGACCACGGTACGAGCACGAGCACCGGCGCGGTCACGGCGGCCTGCGTCGCATTCTCAAACGCGATCTCGTGCCACTGCGCGTCGTCGCCGAGCGTGAAGGCTTGGTCGTGGTCGCCGTAGCGGACGTGAATCGGAAAACGCGCGCTTCCGGCCTCGTCGTCGGTGAGCACGGTCTTGCCGGCCATGGCGTTGATCAAACTCGTTTTGCCGCGACGCAGCGCACCTAGCACCGCGACGCGCCAACGCGACGGGCGCAGCCCGCGGTCGTAGCTGCCGGAATCGAACGACGCCTCGGCGTGCGAGCGGCGCACGATCTCGGAGCCGGGGTCGGCTGGTGCAATTTCCTCGTCGCGTTCCATGAAGCTGTCGACCAACGATCGCACCGCGCCCATCTCGGCCGTGAGCGTTTCCCGGCGCGTTGCCAATAGAGCGCGCGTTGCGTCGACGCGCGCCTCACGATGGGCCGCAAGCGACCGGTCTATGCTGCCCAAGTCCGCGTCGCGACGTTCGAGCAAGGCGCTTGCGATCGCCTGCGCGAGCTCGTCGTAGATGTGCTGCAGGCGCGCACCGACGCGATCGGCGAAGGCGACGACCTCGGTTGCGAAGCGCGGAAAGATTTCGGAACGCAAGTCGGCGAGCAACTCCCGCTTCATGTAGCTACCGGTTTGCTGCGCGGCAAACCGCGTTGCGACGTCGTGCACCAGGCCGATCGCTGGTCCACCGATTGCCTCCAGCACCACCGTTGCCGCAATCGCCGTGCGAACGTTGCCGCTCCATAGACTCGTGCCGGGCTCGGCGCCGAACGCGCGTGCGGCGGCATCGTTCTGTGCGAAACGGAGCGGCACGATCGCTTCGGCGCGAGCAACCGCCGCGTCGAGCTCGTCGCTCACGGTGCGCGCCGCTTGATCGGCGAACTCCTGTACCACGCTCGCGACCACGCGATCGGTGATGATGTTCAGGCGCTCGCGATCGCGCAAGCGGCTGATATCGGCGGTGTCGAACGCCTGCGAAAGCGCGCGCTCGAGATCGGCACTGAGCTCTCCCCCGCGCGCGGTCATCCGGGTGCGCGTCGTAAGACCGGCTTGCAGCAGTTCTTCGCGTTGCACGCGGGCCCGCTCGTCGAGCGACTGCAGCGCCGGCAACACCTCGGCGCGC
Source organism: Candidatus Acidiferrum sp. (assembly GCA_035486535.1). Classification (GTDB taxonomy): domain Bacteria; phylum Vulcanimicrobiota; class Vulcanimicrobiia; order Vulcanimicrobiales; family Vulcanimicrobiaceae; genus Aquilonibacter. The sequence continues at coordinate 3,229 of DATHMY010000131.1, read as the reverse complement.
AGGGCGTCGAGCGCGTCGCGGTCGAGCGCGAGCATCGTCACGTCTTGTTCGATCTGCGTTTGCTCGTCTGCAACCGACGCCGCAACGCGGTCGCGAGCGCGAGTGAGCCGCGCACGGCCGGTCCGGCGAATCAACGACGCGTCGAGTGCGGCTAGAAATCGGGGGAAACGGCTTTGTTCGACTTTCGCCGGGTTTTTTTCGACGATACCGTCGACATACTCGCGCGCCGAGAGCGCGTAGACGTACGTGCCGGGCGCGTGCACGGCGGCCAGCGTTGCAATTCGATCGTAGGCGTGCTCCCACGCCGGGCGCCCGTCGCTCTGCGGCTGCTGCCACAGATCGATCTTCGTTTGTACGATGAAGATCGAATCGATGTGTTGGCGGATGATCCCGAGAAATGCGGCATCGCCTTCAGTGAACGGCTGCTGCGTATCGATGAGATAAAGCACCGCGTCGGCGGTGGGCAAGAATTGCAGCGTTGCCCGGCGGTGTGCCGGATTGATCGACGCGAGCCCGGGCGTGTCCGCCACGACGAAGCCACGCTCGAGAAACGGCGAATTGGTCTTGACGACGACGCGCGTAGGCGCGTCGCGCTCATCTTTGGTTGCATCGTGCAGTGCTCCCGGTGCATCGCTGCCCACCGCGATGAAGCGGTTCAGACGGTCGAGCGGGATGCGCTCGCGATGGCCGTCTTCGAAGATCGCTGTCGCTTCGTCGGCAGCGCCGGCTTCGAGCTCGGTGATCGTCGCCGTCGACGGGTTGATGTCGACTGCCAGAAGCCCGACCAAGCGTTTCCCGCTCGGCCCGTCCTCGTAACGGAACTTGCCGAGCAGGGCGTTGAGCAGAAATGACTTTCCGCTCGAGAACTCGCCGACGACCGCAAGCACGAACTTCCCACGCTGCAATCGCGAGCGAACACCGGCAATCGATTTGCGACGATTCTCACCGATCGCCGTCTCGATGACAAGCAATCGCGCGACGAGATCGTCGCGCGTCTGCTCGTAACGCTGCATTGCATCGGTATCGACCCTAGACAAGGCTACTCTCCGGCAAGGCTATTCCCTGATGATCGCGAGCGCTTCGTCGCGGTGCTGCTCCATCAGCGCCTTGGTATCGCCCTCGACGTTGAGCCGCAGGAGCGGTTCGGTGTTCGAGGGACGCACGTTCAACCACCAGTCCGGAAAGTCGATCGTCACGCCGTCGAGGCGATCGATCTGGGCGCCTTTGTAGTACTCCAACAGCGCTTGTAGCTTCGCCGCAGCATCCTTCACCGTGCTGTTGATCTCGCCCGAACGAAAGCGGCCATCGATGGGGGCGATCACTTCGCTGACCGGTTTGCCCGCCTCGCTGAAGACTTCGAGACACTCCATGAGCGCGATCATGCCCGAGTCGGCGTACCAGTTATCCTTGAAATAGAAATGGCCCGAGTGCTCACCGCCGAACACAATGTCTTGTTCGCGCATCAATTTCTTGATGATCGAGTGACCGACTTGCGCACGAATCGGAACGCCGCCGGCTTTTTCGACTAACTCGGGCACACTTCGCGAGCAAATCAAGTTGTAGAGAATCTTCGCGCCGGGCTGTTTGCGCAGCGTGTTGAGTGCAACCAGTGCGGTGACCGTACTCCCGTCGATCAAGTCACCTTTCTCGTCGACGATGAACATACGGTCGGCGTCGCCGTCGAATGCTACCCCGAGATCGGCGCCCGACGAGCGCACCAAGGCTTGCAGGTCGACCATGTTCTCCGGCTCGATCGGACTGGCCGGATGGTTCGGAAACGTCCCGTCGAGTTCGAAGTAGAGCGGTATTACCCGGCAGGGAAGATGTTTGAAGACGTGCGGCACGGTCTCGCCGGCCATCCCGTTCCCAGCGTCGATGGCGATTTTGAACGGCTTGATGCGCGCCGGATCGATGAAAGAGAGGCAGTGCTGCGCGAATTCGTCGAGCACGTTTTGCTCGTAGATCGCTCCTGGTGAGGGCGCAGCAGGCGGAAGGTTGCCTGAGACGATCGCATCGCGAATCTGGGCGAGCCCGCTTTCCAGCGAGATTGCTTCGGCCTGCGCGCGCGTAAATTTCATTCCGTTGTACTGCGCAGGATTGTGCGATGCGGTGATCATCACGCCGCCGTCGAATCCGTACTTGCCGACCGCGAAATACAGCGCATCGGTCGAAACCATGCCGATCGAGGTCACATCGGCGCCGGATTCGGTTGCTCCGCGTGCAAATGCCGCGAAAAGTCGCTCTCCGGTGGGCCGCATGTCGCGTCCGACCACGATGCGACGGGCGCCGACGAGCGGCACGAACGCGCGACCGATGCGGTAGGCGATATCATCGTTGATCTCTGACGGATAAATTCCGCGAACGTCGTACGACTTGAAAAGCCCCGGGGCTACCTGCATTTGCATGACTGATCTGATTTCGGAACGCACAATGATCCTACCCTCCGGCGGTTTCGCCACGCGGTGAAATCCCGGACGCCGTTCCTGCGCGTGCCTGGGGCCCTGGTTTGGACCGTCTTTTTGGCTCTGGTCCTGATCATTGCGGTTCAGGGCGCCTTCGCGACGCGAGCCAACATTGCGCGAACCTTCGAAGCGCAGTCGCGCATCGTCCAAGCCCAGCTCGCGCTCGAGGAGCTCTTGCGCCTGCAGATCGACGAAGAAAATTCGGTTCGCGGCTACGTCCTCACGCGCGATCCCTTCTATTCGCAACAGTACGCTTCGGCCGCGCAGGCATTCGACCAAAAGGTCGCGGCCGTGGCAACGGTGCTCGCGCAGCAGCAACTCAATCCCGCCGCGCGCACGCTAGAAGACTACGTTTCGCTGCAGAACAACTGGCGGCGAAAGATCGCGCAACCGCTGCTCGCGTCGCCGGGCCGTGACGTCACCGAAATCGATAAAGAGAATAAGGCGTTCTCGGATTACGAAAACCGCACCGCCGACTTTATCCGCAACGCGCTGGCGCAGCGCAATGACGCGCTGGCGCGTTCAACGCAGGAGCAAATCGATCGCGACACCTGGGCGCGTACGTTTTGGTTGGCGCTCTTTGGACTGCTGGCGATCCTCTTCAACGGCTTTCGCTCGCGGCTGGTCAGCGAACTCGAAGAAGAGCGAACGACCACCGAGATTCTGCAGCGCGCGTTTCGCAGCGAGCACGTGCCGCTGCCCAACTGCGAGGTGGGCAGCGCGTATCTCTCGGCCAGCAGTCATCTCGCCGTTGGCGGGGACGTCTT
>DATHMY010000130.1:0-2143 GCA_035486535.1 Candidatus Acidiferrum sp. | reverse complement strand
GATGCAGGCCCTCAACGGCAGCGGCGAAGACGGGGTGGCCACGGTAACCCAGGGCAGCGGCGGCATCTTCGTCACCGTGGCACTGCAAAACGGCGGCGACGCAGACCAGCCGACGCACATTCACATCGGTACTTGCGGTGCGATCAACAAGGCGCCGGAATACGCGCTCCGCGATACGGTCGACGGGAAAGGCGAATCGTCGGTTGCCGGCGTCACGCTCAGCGATCTGCTCAAAGGGCACTACGCGATCAACGTGCACAAGAGCGGCACGGATCTCGGCACCTACGTCTCCTGCGGCAACATTCGCTAAGGTGCGGGGGGCGTCCAAACCGTGGTGTTGTCGTACTCAACGCGCATGACGCGATAACTCGCGGTGCGCGCTTGCAACAACGGTACGGCCGCAGTCGGCAGCGTCTTTTGGATGCAGTTGTCCGCGTAACCGCGCGGGCCGATGCCGCCCTGCAGCCATGACGCAAAGCTCTCGTAGGTTGCAATGGCGACGTTGTTCGAGAATTCGCCGTTGCGATCGAGCGTAAGATCGCCCAGCGGATTGCCTTGTGCATCGAGCAATGGGAAATCGAAGACCACGCGCTTCGCGGTAACCGGCGAAACATTCTTGAACGAAACGCACACGATTGCCGCGGTACCGTCGCGCTTCACGGCAGCAAAGCCGGAGAGAATCTGGACCTGACCCTGTACGGCGCCGTCGAGCGTTGCTGACGCGAGCGGAATCTCACGCCACGCGGGGACGGGCGTGGGCGTGGGCGCGGCCTGATCGGCCGGCGCACGGGGCGGCCCAATTTGATAGTCGTTCGCGCCCCGGGCATAGAGCGCGGAGCGACCGTTGCCTTGCAGCCACAGAATCACAGCTTGCCGGTCTTTATCGCCGAGCGCGATGACGTCCGCTTCGGCTTTGTTCGGTTGGTAGAAGGTGCTTATCGGCGGAGGTGCACCGTTGTTCGCCCACGACGCAAGTGCGCTGAAATCGTTCTGAGAGAGTTGCTGGATCTCCGAGAGCACTGCAACGAGCGCGCCGGACTGCGCGCGGACCTGCATCGGCACGGCCAAGAGGCCACCGATGCATGCCGCCGCCGCGAGCAGCCCAAACGCGCGGCGAATCATTGCTTGGATTCGAGCGTCTTGAGTGCGGCGAGGGTGTTCGCAACGTGCTCGCTCGGATCGAGCGACGTGTAGCTATACACGATCGCACCGTTTTGAGCGATGACATACGAGGTGCGATTCGCGTACTGCGGCTTGACCGCAAGGATCGCGTCGTACGCTTTCTCGACGGCTTGATCGGTATCGGCGGCAACCGCAAACTTGCTACGGCACTCGCTGACGGAGAATTTCTGCAGCGTATCGAGTTGATCGTGCGAAACGCCAATGACCGTGGCATTGAGCGCTTTATACTGATCGATAGCGTCAGCGAAGTCGTGCGCCTCGATCGTGCAGCCTTTTGTGAAAGCCGCGGGGTAGAAGTACAGCACCACCGGGCCCTTTTTGAGCGCGTCGGCGAGATCGAACGTAAAAACGCTCCCGCCGAGTGTGGCTTGTAACGTGAAGTCGGGCGCCTTGGTGCCGTCGGGAAGCGCAGCAAGTGCAGGAATGGCAATTGCGGCTGCGACGAGCACGAAGATCGCAATAGAACGACGGATCATTGGGTAGCCTCTCTTTCCCGATGGGAGTTCACGATAGCGCGGGAGAAGGGCTGATGAATGGCTGACTGGATTCCGTACGAAACGAGCGACAACCCCTCACTCGAAGTCTCGATCGACGTAGACTACGCCGATGATGAGCCCTTTCGTAAAGACCATCCGTATCTCCTGACGGTTACAGCATCGCGGTTTCCCGCCGATGCCGACGGTCAGCCGACCGATGCAAGTGCGCAAGCGCTCTTCGCGCTCGAGCAGCAACTCGAAGCGGTGTGCGAGGAACACGATGCAGCGACCGTGTGCACGGTTAGCGGCACCGGGAAGTATGAGATTTACGCCTACGCCGCAGGGGACGAGGCGGCTACGGCGCTACGCGATCAGGTCAGCGGGCTCACGATCGGCGTGGACGTCGCGTCCAAGCGCGAAGACGATTGGGCGACGTACGAGCGCTACGCGCTGCGCGGCGAAGAGCTCGAGGACGCGCGCGACAG
>DATHMY010000129.1:0-5224 GCA_035486535.1 Candidatus Acidiferrum sp. | reverse complement strand
AGGACATACGCGTACTGTGCCTCGGACTGACGTTCACCGTAGAGTGCTGCGACATACGCCGTCTGGGCCGTTGCCAGGTTCGCCTCGGCCGTGACGATCGCCGTGATCGTCGAAGCGCCCACCTTATACTGTGCCTGCGTGGCCTGCAAGCTGACGGTGGCGCTGGTGACTTCGGCTTCGGCCTGCACCAGATTTGCGCGCGCCGAGATCAAGTTCGCAAGACCGCCACGCACGTCGGACTGCACCTGCAGCCGCGTCTGCGTCATCGAGGCACTCGCTTGATCCAGCGTCGCCGACGCGACGGCGACGTTGTAGTTCGTCTGTCCTTGATCGTAGATCGGAATGCTCAGCGTTGCGCCGATCGATTCCGGCGAAGAGTACGGTAACAAGGCGCCTGCCCCCGAACTCAATTGCCGGCTCTTCCCGCCAGTTGCGTCTGCCGTTAGCGACGGAAAGCGCGCGAGCTTGGCGAAGCGCAGGTTTTCTTTGTCCGATTCAACCGTATGTTCGGCCGCGAGGAAATCCGGACGTAGCGTGTAGGCCTGCTGCAACGCTTGTTGATAGCTCAGTAGCCGCGCCTGGTGGGGTGAGGCTCCAAGCAGCTGGGGTGAGATTGCGGTATCCGCATCGAGTCCGAGGGACGTCGCAAACGTCGCTTGCGCCGCAATTGCGAGACCCTGCGCGGTCACGAGTTGACCGCGCGCCTGCGCGGTTTGGAATTGCGCGGCCGCAAGATCGGACCGCGCTGCAGCACCGGTACGAATCTGCGCCACGACGTACTGTTCGTTGATCTCGAACTCGCGCACGAGCGAGTTATCGGACTGCACGCTGGCGTTATCTTCGAGCAACGCGTAGTAGTTCGTCGCGACCGTAAAGGCCAACGTTTGCAATTGACGCAAGAGCGTGTCGCGCCCCGCGACGTCAGCTTCCTTGGCACTGCGGATGCCGGCGATCACGCGCCCACCGTCGTAGATGAGCTCGCTGATCGATATTTGCGCAGAAAGGGACGTGGCAGTCACCGGCACCGATGTGGCGGTCGGTGCGGCCGACGACCCACCGGTGTTTTGGTACGAACCGTACGACCGCGTCGCTGACGCCTGCGCCGAAACCGCGGGCAGCAATGCGCCCTTCTCTGCGCCGTATTTCGCAGCGATCTCCAGATACGCGGCACGTTCAGAGGCAAAGCTCGGCGATTGCGCCACCGCGATATCGACTGCCTGATTGAGCGTAACGGTCACCGGGATGCCCGGCCGCTGCTTTTGTGTCGCGACGTCGGGCGCGGGCGAACCGTACGCGGGATAGGGAATCGGCGAGCCCGAGGTCGTCGGCATCGGGGCGGGCGTCGGTACGGTGATCGGCGCTTGCGACGGCGCTGCGGCGAGCACGAGCGGGACGCACAAAATCAGCGCGACGGCAACGGCTAGCGATCGCGCCAAAGAACGGTGAGGCGAGGTCATTTCGAGGTGTTTCCCCCATTCGCCGGAGCCGAAGCACCGGACGGCGAGTTGACGGCAACGAGACTGCCGTCCTTGAGCGTGTCGGGACGAGTCGTGATTACTTGGGTTCCAGGCTTGACCTTTGGTGAGATCACTTCGGAAAGCGTGTCGGTTTGCACGCCGACGCGGACCGGCACTTCCTGCGCCTTATTGTCGGCACCGACAACGTACACCGCAAAACCGTTCTCCGTCTGAGCGACGGCCGAGCGCGGTACGACGATCGCGCCCGCATGTGATTCGCGCGGAACCGTCGCGGTCACCAACATGCCGCCGCGCAATACGTCGCCGGCATTTTGCATCTGAATGCGCGCCAGGTACGAGAGCGTGCCGCTCGTCGGTACCGCATTCACCGTACTGATGCGGCCTTGAAAGTTGCGACCGGGAAGCGAACTGCTGGTGAAGCTCACTTGCGAGCCGGGCCGGACGTAGACCAAATCGGTGTCCGGAACGTTGATGTTGATCCACAGCGTATCGATGCGCGAAACCGCGAGCACGGGAGCCGAAGGCCCCGCATACGCGCCCGGATCCAACAGACGCTGGGTGATCACGCCGTCATAGGGCGCATAGAGCGTCGTTTGCGCGACCTGCGTGTTGAGCGTGCGCGCGTTGGCCGCTGCGGCCTGCGCGGCTGCAACCGCGGCCTTGGTGTTCTCCTGGCTCACAACGTTGTTCTGCAACCCGATCCGCGCGGTGTTATAGGCCTGTTCCGCTTGCACATAGGCTGCGTGCGCCGCTTCGAGCTGCGCCTGCGAAACGTAGCCATCTTTATACAGTGCCGTGTCTTGGTCATAGACGAGCTTGGCATTGCTCAAGGCAGCGGCATTCGTCTGCAGCGTAGCTTGATTCGTTTGAATCTGAACCGGGAGTCCGACTTGCGAGCCGGTGGCCGTCGCGGACTGCTGCTGCGCTTGCGCTTGCGCCTGCTGCGCTTGCGCGCGCAAGACCGAATCGTCGATCCGCGCTAGCACCTGCCCCGCGCGAACACGATCGCCCACATTGACGGAAATCGATGTGATCGTCCCGTTCTGTTGGAAGGCCAAAACCGACTGCTCGAGCGGTGCCACCTGCCCGTCGAGCGATACATAGGTCGCGATGTTCTGCCGCGAGGCGGCAGCGACGTCGACGCTCAGCGGCGGCGCCTGGCGCTGCGGACCCTGACTGCACGCGCTCAAGGTCAGGGTTACGCCCAGAGCGTAGACCGCAGCTCGCTTGAAATCCATGATACTCCCCATCTGATCGGCGGATCGTTTGTCTATGCCTGGATACGTGCGACCCGCCCGCTTTGATTCACGATCCTGGCGTCTAATCCTGATAATATGCTTTACCTCACCCGAACAGCGCTAGGAGCAAACTCGGTTTCCGCGTATTCTCCCCCGGCATGAGCGCGAAACTGGAGATCGGGCGCGCGTATAGCCTTCAATCCCGGGTCGAGGAATGGATGACCGCCGAGAAGGCCGGCAACAAAGGCGTCGATGTTCTCTCGACCTCCATGCTCGTGCAGCTGGTGGAGACCGCCGCGCTCGCATGCATCGAGCCCGTTCTCGGCCCCGATCTCGTCTCGCTGGGCACCCACATCGACCTCGAGCATCACAAACCGGTACCGGTTGGGTTCATCGTCCGAACCGAGGTCGAGGTCGTCATGGTCGACGGCCCGCGCTTGAGTTTTGCCGTCGCCGTCTTCGATGAGCAAGAAGCCGTTGCCGAGGGTACACACGAGAGATACCTCATTGAACGCTCGAAATTTCTCGCAAAGCTTGAAGAAAAGCTCGCCTCGGGCTAGGGTTGAAAGAACCAGGGTAGCCTGGTTCTCACTGCAGGGGGGGCAAACGGCCTCCCGAACACATTAAGAAGGTTTGTCTCGGGGGGCTGTGTCCTTTTTGCCCGGAAGGGGTGGGGTATGGCCCAATGCGCCTATTAACGGGCACATCCGAGTCAACTCGTGGATTCATAAGAACGCTCTCCTAGGAGGAAACATTGAAGCGACTGAGCACCGGAGTCCTCGCCGTGCTGTTAGCAGCCGGTTTCGGACTTAACGCGGTTGCCGCTCCGACCTCCGCATCGCATGGAAACATTGGAACCAACGCGATTGCGCAGGACCAGAGTGGCGCCATGGCGGCTCCGCCGGCGAACTTCGGTTCCCCGCCGTCGGGGCAGATCCCGATTCTCTTCAACGACCACCACGTCTATGCCAAGCCCGATGTCCTCAAGCAGGGTCGCGTGCTCGCCGCGCTCGTGCGCGGTGGCACGGTGCTCATCCCGCTTCGTTCGATGTTCGAACAAATGGGCGCGACCGTGTCGTATGACGCGGCCGGCAAGACGGTGGACGTTAGTAAACCCGGTGCCGACGTGAAGGTCACGGTCGGCAAGCCGGAAGTTGTCATCAACGGCGAATCACGTCCGCTCGACGTGCCGCCGATCATGTGGCAAGGCCACGTACTCGTTCCTGTCCGCGTAATTTCGGAAGGTATGGGCGCGTACGTTCAATGGGTGCCCGATAAGCAAGTCGTCGTCGTCCGGTACATTCCGCCGACGCCGCCTCCGACGCCCACGCCTCCGCCGCCGCCGCCGCCGGCAACAGCACCGCCGACGCCGACCCCGGCTCCGGTTGCAACTCCGTATAAGGACCTCTTCGTCGCGGGTGATTACCTCGCGTCACAGCGGGTCTACGACGAGTTCAGCCCGGGCAACATCGCCAGCGGCAACGTTGATGGATTCTCGTACGCGCTCAAGGGTGCGGCGGAATTCGATCTCTTCGGTCTGCCCTGGATGGTCGAAGGTAACTACCAGCAGATCGACTACGCGCACGACTGCGACGTCGACGCGTTCGGAGACCCGCAGCCGAACTGTTTCGTGACGACGATCGGCGGACTCGGTTCAACCGCAGTTCCGGCATTCACCGTCAAGGACTACACGGCCGAAGCTAAGCTCGGTCTGAAGGTTGCCAATCCGCGTATCTACATCGGCGTCGGTTACCTCTGGCGCTCGAACAACGCAGGCTATCCGAAGATCTCCAACGTCGGATTCGGCGCGGAGAAGCTGCCTGATCTCGATCGCCCGTTCTCGTTCTACGGGAGCGTGTGGTATTACGGCAACGTGCATGGTAACTTCACGGATCCGTCAGGCAACACGTATCAGTTAGCCTACAACATCCTCAACTACCAGCTCGGCATAACGTACGCGTTCGCCGGGACCCCGATCTTCCTTGAAGGCGGGTACGTAGGCTCAGAGCTCAAGAACAAGATCAATGCACCGAGCGACGCGAACAACGCGGGCCCGTTCATTGGTATCGGTCTGAAGTTCTGATTCGGGCTTCGGCCAAGTAAAAAGAGCCTCCGGGAAACCGGGGGCTCTTTTTTATTACCGCGCTATTAGCGGCGGGGAGATGGAGTCGGACTTGGCGCTGCCATCGGTTCATCCGTTGCGGCCGGCGACGGCTGCACGCACGGCGGCGTAATGATGACGACATTAGGCGTTCCCGGCGCCGGCACCGGCGTCGGCGTCGCAGCCGGCGTCACGTCGGCGGGGACGGTTACGCCGCTTGGCAACGGTGTGGGGCACATCTGTGCGTTGGCAAAATAGTGCTCGGTGAATCCGCGCGCGAGATCGGCCTTCTCGATCTTTCCGAAGTACGTGCCGCCAAATCGCGCCGTGAGCACGTGCATATACGTCCAGGCTTTCTGCTGCGCGTCAGGCGTGTAGATCTTCTTATACATGACAATCGCAAGATA
>DATHMY010000128.1:0-3881 GCA_035486535.1 Candidatus Acidiferrum sp. | reverse complement strand
GACGCGCAGGCCGGAATTGATCGCTTCGATCGTGGCCGAGCCGATGACACCGTTGATGCCGGGGGCCGGGCCGCCGCCCACGAGGATTGCGAGAGTATCGCTCATGTGCGGAGAAATGCACGCAGGCTATGGAGCTTTCCTACGCGGGCATCTGTTTCGATCTCTTCGGTACGCTGGTGAGCGACGATGGCAGCGCCTTCGCCGGCGTACGTGAAACGCTTGCGTCGCTTGGCGCAAGCCGTTGGGCGATCGTGACTTCTGCTCCGCGTGCGGCTGCCGTGGGGTTGCTCGCACATGCCGGGCTCATCGTCCCGCCGGTCCTCGTGACCGCCGACGACGTAGCGCAGGGTAAACCGGCGCCCGATCCGTACGCGCTCGCCGCGAGTCGGCTCGCGATCGAACCGTCACGTGCATTGGTCATCGAGGATTCGGCGTGGGGCGTGGATGCAGCGCATGCCGCCGGAATGGACGCGGTCTTCGTGTTGCGTGGCCGGCCCGCGAGTTCATGTGCGCGAGCCGACTACTACGTCGATCGATTCGATCAGTTAGGCGTTGCGACCGGCGCAGGCGGTACGTTGCTCGTGTTGTTACCCTGACGCTGCGCACGCATCCGCGCTTCATCGGCTTTGAGCTGCGACTGCTGATCCGGCGTCAGCACGGCGTTGATCTGATCGCGCAATTGCTTGCGTGCATCGGGATCCGGCGCGCTGCCTTTGGGATGGGCTTGACGATAGCTCTCCATGAGCGATTTGATTTGCGATTTCTGCGTATCGCTGAGGTTGAGATCGCTGAAGCGGTGCATCATGCGATCGCCGTGTTGTGATTGGACCGGCGGCGGAGGCCCCTGTTGCGTCTGGGCGATGGCCGGCAGGGAAAGTCCCGCGGCCAAAAGGCCGGCGAGAACGGTGGCTTGGAGTTTCATGGAACCATCGTATTGGGAGAGCGCTCTGCGCTTCCTGGGAAACACGTTAAAGCGAGCTTAAACCTCGCGGCCAACCAATTCAAGCTTGGTGCCGGCCGGATCTTCGAAGAACACGGCCGGGTACGTTTCCATGTTGTCACTCGGCTCGATGTTGGTCGCGCCGATCTTCGTGAGCAGCGCAATGAGCTCGTTCATGCGCTTGTACTCGACGCGAAAGGCGATGCGCGTATCGTTGTTGCGATGCAGTGGATTCTCAATTAGTCCGAAAAATCGGCGCGGCTTGGTGGGGTGCTGAGCTTCGAAATATTCGATCGCGTTGTAGGCGTCGAACTCGGTGTGCCACTCGCCATCGGCATCCACATACGCATAGCGTTTTTCGCTCAGCCCGATCTCGGGCATGAGGTCATCGTAGAATGACTCGACGGCCGCAAGCGAACGCACGCGGCAATCGGCGTGATCGAATCCGTAGAATTCCGCCACGGGGACGCGTTACTTCGTCGCCGGCTTGATTTCGACAGCCTTGACCCCGGGCGATGCGTGCGCGTCGAAGCGTTTGAAGTTGTCGAAGAAGAGCTGCGCGAGCTTTTTCGCTTGCGCGTCGTAAGCGTTCTTATCGGCCCACGCATTGCGCGGATTGAGCACGTCGGTCGGCACGTCGGGAACTAGCTTGGGAACGCGCAGCCCGAAGAACGGTTCGAGCTCGAAATCGTTTGCAATGCGGCCTTCGATCGCGGCGTTGACCATCGCGCGCGTGTGTGCGATCGACATGCGCTTACCGACGCCGTAACCGCCGCCGGTCCAGCCGGTATTGACCAGCCAACACTCGACCTCATGCGTGTCGATGCGCTCGCCGAGCAGTTTTGCATACACCGTCGGATGATGCACCATGAATGGCGCGCCGAAGCAGGTCGAGAATGTGGCGGTCGGTTCGGTGACGCCGCGCTCGGTGCCGGCGACTTTCGCCGTGTAGCCGGAGAGGAAGTGATACATCGCTTGATCGCGCGAGAGTTTCGAGATCGGCGGCAGCACGCCGAATGCATCGGCGGTGAGCATGATGATCGTCTTGGGATGGCCGCCCTGGCTTCCCGGCACGATGTTGGGAATGTAGTCGAGCGGATAGGCGGAGCGCGTGTTCTCGGTCTTTTCCTCGGAATCGACATTGAGCTCGCGGGTGCGATCGTCGTAGACGACGTTCTCGATCACCGTCGAGAAGTGGTGGGTCGCAGCCCAAATCTCCGGCTCGGCGCTTTCCGAAAGGCGGATCACCTTCGCGTAGCAACCGCCTTCGAAATTGAAGACGCCGTCATTCGACCAGCCGTGTTCGTCGTCGCCGATCAACGGCCGGTGTGGGTCGGACGAAAGCGTCGTCTTGCCGGTGCCCGAGAGGCCGAAGAAGATCGCGACGTCGCCGGCAACTCGGCCTTCATTCGCGGAACAGTGCATCGGCAGCGTGTCGCGCAGCGGCAGCAGGTAGTTCATCACGGTGAAGATCGACTTCTTGATCTCACCGGCATAGCGCGTGCCGCCGATGAGGATCATGCGCCGCTCAAAATTGACCAGAATAAAGGTTGAACTCGGCACGCCGTCGCGCGCGGGATCGGCCTGGAACAGCGCCGCATCGACAACCGTGAACTCCGGGCTGAATCCCGGCACCGGATTCTCGGGTGTAATGAACAGATGATGCGCGAAGAGATTGTGCCACGCAAATTCGCTATAGACGCGAATCGGAACGCGATACCGTTCGTCGGCACCGACGTAGCAATCCAACGAATAAACATCGCGTTCGGAAAGATACGCTTCGACTTTTTCGAAGAGCGCATCGAAGACCGCCGCGCTGATCGGGCGATTGGTATCGCCCCAATCGATGTGGCGTTCGCTGGAGGGCTCTTTGACAAACGCCTTATCTTTGGGCGAGCGGCCGGTGTGGGGACGCGTATCGACGATGAGCTGTCCGTCGCGACCCAAGACACCTTCGCCACGTCGCAACGCATGCTCGACGAGCTGCGGCGGCGTAAGGTTCTCCCAGAGGTTAGCGGCTTTGAGTTTCTCCGGAACAGTAAGAATGGTCGTATCCCTCGTGCGTTTGTTTAGAGCGAGCTACCTGAATCTACTTTTTGAGGTATTATGAGCGTGCCTGCATGAGAAAGCGCTTGCCGGTTGCCCTTGCGGTGGCAGCCCTCCTGGTCCTTGGAACCGCCGGACGTGCCGTCGCGGTTTTGCCGTTCCACTTTGGATTCTTCCCATCTGGGCCACTTGACGCAATCACTGATGTCGGGGGCGTGCGGGTTGCCAACCTGACGTTGATCCAGGGAAGCGACATTCGGACCGGCGCAACCGCCGTGCTCCCGAACGGGGATCCGTGGGACCATAAGGTCGCCGGCGCCTTCCTCTCGTTCAACGGCAACGGCGAAATGACCGGGACGCACTGGATCGAGACCGCGGGCTACCTCGAGGAGCCGGTGGTTTTGACCAATACGCTCAACGTGGGCCGGGTTGACGACGGCGTCATCGATTGGGTGATCGAGCATCACCCGCAGGTCGGCATTCGTGATGACGTGCCGCTGCCCGTGGTCGCCGAATGCGATGACCAACTCCTCAACGCCATCCAGCGGCGGGCGGTCAGCCCGGAGGACGTCCGCAAGCTGCTCGACGCGGCGGCTCCCGGCCAGTTCGCGCGCGGCAGCGTGGGGGCGGGCACCGGGATGCGGGCCTTCGGCTTCAAAGCCGGGATCGGGTCGGCCTCGCGAGTGCTTCCGTCGAGCCTGGGTGGCTATACCGTCGGCGTGCTGGTAAACGACAATACCGGCAGTTCGCGCGAGGCGCTCAACATCGTCGGGGTGCCGGTCGGCGAGCGGCTCAAAAGCGAATACCGCACGACCTTTCCACAACATCTCTCCGAGACCGATCTGCACGGCCGGATGGCTAGCGGCAGCATCATCATCGTGGTTGCTACCGATGC
>DATHMY010000127.1:0-8825 GCA_035486535.1 Candidatus Acidiferrum sp. | reverse complement strand
GCACGATCGCTACACCGTCTTTTTGGATCCGAAGGACTATGCCGAGCTCAACACCGGACTCGACGGCTCGGATTTTGGCGGGACCGGTATCGTCATTCAAGAGGATGACGCGAGCCACTACATCGCGGTCAGCGACGTCGTGCCCGACGCACCGGCCGACAAACTTGGGGTGCAACAAGACGATCTGATCATCGCGATCGACGGACAATCGACCAAGGGTTGGTCGATCGATCGCGCCAGCGGACATCTGCGCGGCAAAGAGGGTACGAAGGTCTCGATCACCCTGCAGCGCGATGGCAAGGCGCTGCCACCGATTACGATCACGCGCGCAAAGATTCACCAGCTCAGCGTGTTCGATAAGATGCTGCCGAACAACATCGGCTACGTCGCGCTCACGGTCTTCGGCCGCGATACCACGACCGAGTTAACGGCCGCGCTGGACCGCTTGCAAAAGAAGGGCGCGCGCGCCTACATTCTCGACCTGCGCAACAACGGCGGCGGCTACCTTAATGCGGCCGTGGGCGTCAGCTCGAAGTTCATCTCGTCGGGCCCGATCGTCTCGGTGGAATCGCGCGGTTCGAACATCACGACGCTCGAAGCGAGCGACACCGCTATCACGCCGCCGGTACCGCTGGCGGTACTGGTGAATCAATTCACCGCATCGGCGTCGGAGATCACGTCAGGCGCTATTCAAGACTCGGGCGTCGGCACGTTGGTCGGCACCAAGACCTTCGGCAAGGGCGTCGTGCAAACGATCTATCCGCTGCCGGACGGCTCGGCGGTGAAGATCACGACCGCGCGGTATCTCACCCCGCACAATCGCGACATCAATCACCTCGGCATCGATCCGGACATCGTGATTGCGGAACCGCGCACCGCGCGCTTCGGCGATCCGAAGACCGATCCGCAACTGCGGCGCGCAATGCAGTACGTCGACGACCGCGTCGCGCACTTGAGCGCGATCAACGGCACGGCGAATAACTAGCGCCCTCTGTGCAATAAAAGGGCCCGGCGAAAGCGCCGGGCCTTTTTATTCTAGGTCGTCTTCTTTTTTCGAGTGCTCGTGGCTGTTGTCGACGTCTTTTTGCGCGTCGACGTTTTCTTTACGCCGCTCGCTTTTTTCTTGGGTGCGGCAACTTCGCCATCGGTAGCGACCGCATCGGCGGCCTTCTTGCGCGTGCGCTTGGGCTTCTCTTCGACCGGTGCCGGCAGCGCCTGCATCACGGTTGTCTCGAGTTTGGCAACGCCGGTCGTGCGCGTGCGACGACGACGCGTGGGTGTGGCGTGGCCCAGTTCTTCCGACGGTAGCGTCAGATGCGGCGGGGGCGCCTCGACCGCCGGCGGTGCGGCTTTGCGTGCCGGCGTGATCGCGCGCGATGGTTCGCGCGGCGCGGTCATGCCGGTCGGCTGGGCCGAGCCTCGCGTGTCGACGCGGAAGACATGACGATCCGGAACTGACGGACTCATCGGCAACGAACCGGTGGGACCGTCCTGATGTTGCTGTTGCTCGCCACCCGGTCCAACGCCACCGCGTCCGCGGCGACGACGGCGACGACGGCGACGTTTGCCGCCGGTTTCGCCATTGGTGCTGGGCACGGCTGTCGCGTGCATCGGCGGCTGCGCTTCGACTTCGATTTCGTCGTCGTCTTCTTCTTCGTCGTCGAACTCAGCTTGTGCGGCCGCGCTCTGCGGCGTGATGCCGACTTGCGCGGCAACATCGAAGCGCGCGGTTTCACCGTTGCCGCGACCTCCCCGTCCACGACGGCGACGACGACGGCGTTTCTTGCCGCCGGCGCCTTCGCGCTGGAGCGCTTCGCTTTCGTTGATGATGATCGCATCGGGTTGGTGCTCGCCTTTCGCTTCGGCGGCGAGCGCCGGATCCTCGGCCTCTTCCTCTTCGGTGACCGTGGTGATGCCGATCGGCGGACGTGCTTGCTGCTGCGACGCCGCTTCTTCAGCGAGTTCGCGCAGTTGCGCGGCTTGCTCGGCCGCAGTGAGCGGGCCCTTGCGCTTGCCGCCGCGACGGCGTTTCTTCTTCGCTTCGCCGGCTACGGCCGCGACGAGCTCGGCGAGTACGTAATCCTGATCGTCGTCGATGTCGAGCACGCGAATCTTCGCCGCATTGCCCGCATTGTTCGCGGCGTTTTCGACTTCGACGATGCGATCGCCGATGACCGCGGTCGCCGAAGTTGCATTGGGCAGACGCCCGGGAAGCAAATCCACTTCGACTTCGTCGCCCACGCGAATCGGGCGCAACTGCTCGACTGGTTTAGCGATGCGTTCGACGCGCGAGCGCTCCGGATGAATCAACGGATCGACGCGCATGTGAATCTTGGAATCGATCTCTTTGGACAGCTCGAGCACTTCGTCTTCGTACCAGAACTCCATCTGCGCAGCAACGGTGGGTGCGGCATAAACGAAGACCGGAGAATGCGAGTGGTCGTGCTGGCTGTTTTGGCGCACGTGGCGCATCGTATCGATGGCGACGGATTGCGGCGACATCACGGAACCGATGCCGTTGCAGGTTGGACAAGCGCCGCGCAGCTGCGCGCCGAGATCCTTGCCGATGCGCTTGCGCGTGAATTCGAGGAGTCCCAAGTTTGAGAATGACTGAATCGTTGCGCGCGTGCGGTCGCGACGCAGCCCATCCTCGAGCGCTTTGATAACTTTGTTGCGCGCGCCCTCGGACGCCATGTCGATGAAGTCGACGACGATGATGCCGCCGATATCACGCAAGCGCACTTGCCGCGCGATCTCGGTGGCTGCCTCGATGTTCGTTCGCACGATAGTATCTTCGAGGTTCTTGCCGCCGGTGAACTTGCCGGAGTTGACGTCGATGACGGTCAACGCTTCGGTCGACTCGATCACGATCGATCCGCCCGCGGGCAGATTGATCTTGGGTTTCATCAGGCGCTGAAGCTCTTCGGTGACCTTGTAGTCGTCGAACAGGTCGCGCCCATGATTGTAGTGTTGCACGCGATCGAGGTACTGCGGTCCGAGCAGCTGCAAGAACTCGCGAACCTTGCGGTACTCGTTCTCGTCGTCGATGAGCACTTTATCAACGTCTGCGGTGATGAAATCGCGCGCGGCCTTGTAAATTAGGTTCATGTCGCGATGCAAGAGCGACGGGGAGGGTGCGCGCTTGAACGTCTCGAGAATGCCGTGCCACATGCGGATCAGGACGCCGAGATCGGCGATCAGCTCCGCTTCGCTTACGCCGGCTGCGGCGGTACGCACCACGGTCGCCATGCCCTCGGGCCGGATCCGCTTCATCACCGCTTTGAGGCGATTGCGCTCGTCGGCGGATTCGATCTTGCGCGAGACGCCGGAGTACTTACCGGTCGGCATCAGGATCAAGTAGCGTCCCGGCAAGGAGATGTTCGTCGAGATGCGCGCCCCTTTGAGGCCGCGCGGCTCTTTGACGATCTGCACCAGCACGTCGTCGCCCTTTTTCACCTTCTCGCCGATGGTGAAACCGGAGTGACCGTGGGTGATCTCGACGTCACCGATGTTTAGGGGCTGTTTGTTGATGTCGTCTACATAGAGGAACGCGTTGCGCCCGAGGCCGATGTCGACGAATGCCGCACCCATGCCGGGCAGAACGTTTTGAACTTTTCCTTTGTAGATCGATCCGATGACGCGCTCTTCGCGCTCGATGTAGAGTTCGGCGACAGTGCCGTTCTCAAGAATGGCAACCCGGTTTTCCCACGGGTCGCTCGAGATGAGAATCTCGGTTGACAAATTTTCCTCAGTTGTCTAGGAGCGCGCCCTTCGAGGTGCGCATTCGTGCGCGCCTTCGGATGACGGGACGCTGTAACGAAGCGTCTTTGCTGGCGACCTAAGCCACCAACCGTCGGGCACGGCTCCTGGGTAGAAATCTTTAAAACGCCTGCGAAGTTCCGCTGACCCGGCAAGCGGACCTGCTCGCAGGGGTAAAGAGTCCATTGGGCCCCTCGACAGCTTGGCCCATTTGGTCCATTATGTCTGAAAGATGACCTCCGCGCCTTATCAGCGGTGCGGTTCGTCTATGGTGAGGACGCGGTAGTGGCCTCCCCATCGAACCGCCGCCTGTTCTACCGCCTACCGATGTACCTGCGAATCAACTTGCGGGCCTCGGGGATACGTGCACCGGTACCGGCCACGCTGGTCGACCTCTCCGGCGGCGGTGGGATGGTGACGGCTCGGACGATGCTCAAGACCCAGCTCCCGGTGGAATTCGACCTTCCGCGCGACGGCGAACCGCATCTGCGGCTGCCTGGGAAGATTCGCAAGGTTAGCTACTCCGCGGCCGAGCGTACCTTTCAATACGCGGTCGAATTCAATACCTTAGATGACGCGACGCGTGAGGCGCTCCTGCGCTTCATCATCGAGGAGCAGCGCCGCACGATCAGCGTCGCTCGCCGCCCCGAAGGCCTGCCTCCCAAGCCGAAACTCTCCACGCGCTTGCAAGAGCAGCGCGCGCACCGCCGCATCGACGTCAATGTGCCGGTTCGCATTGCGCTCATCGACGTGCCGGGTTCAATGGAAGCGATCGCGATCGACGTGAGCACCGGCGGCTGCCGCATCCTTATCGACCACGTGTTGCGCCAAGAGTGGACGCTCGCGTTGAAGTTCACGCTCCCCGACGAAGTGCTGCGCGCGCAGCAACAAGCGCGCGGCTCCGGCGGACGCGCCGCCGCGCCCTTTCAGGAACTCAAGGTCAACGCGCGCGCGCTACCCGGCGTCAAGCAATCGCGTGGCAAATATATTCAGAGCCTCATCTGGGTTCATCCGGATCCGAAGGTTACCGAAGAGATCAGCCGTTTCGTGCAAGCGGCCCAACTCGCGTCGCTAAACAAGTAGTCGCGCAACCAGCTCGAACGGCCACGGATAGGCCCACGTTGTCCGGCGATAGAGTTCGACGTTCTTTCGCCGTCCGCCGACGTCGATTTCCGCCCGAACCAGACGCGGTAACCGCACGAGCGGCATCACGTCGTCGAGTTCGAGCTGCCAGAAGCCAAGCATCTCGAGCTGCTCGAGCGAGTGCCAATGCGCAAGCGACTCGACGCCGCGCACGTCGCGCAACTGCTCGAGTGCGAGCGCATGTAACGGCAGGGCGGCGAGGTCGCGCAGATCGACCGCCGTTGCGACGCGCGCGAGGCGCAGTGCGCGCAATGTCGGCGGAAATTCCAACGAGGTTAACGCGATGCCCGAGCAGTCGAGCACTTCGAGCTGCGGGAATTGCTGTGCGAGGTCGCGGGGATCGAGTGTGACGCCCCGGCCGGTGATGCGCACGTAGCGTGAATCCGGCCCAAACGCCGGCTTCCACTCCCCGGCGCGAACGGCAAGCGGGCGAAGCTCGAGGTCCGCGACGCCACAATGCGTCGCTACGATACGCTCGGCATGCGCGGGACCGGTCCAGGCGTTGTTAATGGCTTTGTCATCCCTCGACCTTCGAGGCGCGCCTTCGGCGCGCACCTCAGGATGACGGATTTTCCATCTCAGGAGTACTAACGCGCGGTCGCTGACGCGCAAGCGCAGACCCGCGACCGCGATATCGACGGTGTGATGATCGCATTCCTCGATCGTTGCATCGACCGTCGCACCGTTGCCAAGCGGAAGCGCGAATGAATCACCCTGCCGATAGGGAAGTTTCACGCGTGCCCAAGTCGCGCAACGGCGGACGCCGGTTCGATCACGACTACGGTGTTACTACGCACGCCGTACTCTTCCTCACCGATCTCGATCCTGACGCGGCCGGCGATGCCGGAGCCCACGCCACCCACTACGAGGCCGTGCCGGTACCGGATTTTCGCGCGCTGATCGCTGCCATACCCGAAGCGGCGCTGCCAAACGCGACCTTTTTCGACGTCGGCGCGGGCATGGGTCGCGCGATGATCCTGGCGGCCGAATATCCGTTCAAACACGTTTGCGGCATTGAAGTCTCACCCGGCCTCTATGAAGTTGCAAAAGAAAACCTCGAGACGGCACGCGCACGCGACTTGCGCTGCCGCGACATGCAACTACTACGCGGCGACGCGCGCATCGCGCACTATCCGCCCGGCGACGTCGTCGTTTTTCTGTTCAATCCATTTGATGCCGACGCGCTGCGCGCCACCCTGGCGAGCATCGCCGATCGGCGTGACGCCGGTGAAACCTGGTTACTCTATCACACCCCGGTCGAGCGCGCGGTGATCGATGCGATGCCCGCATGGACGCTCGTGCGCGAATTGCCGTACGGTGTCGCCTATGCATTGCCGAGAGAGCGTGAACGGTCAGTTATGCTATTATGACGGGTGATGAAAAAGAACGAAGGGTCGCGAGAGGAGCTAACAGACGCAATACCTGCGCGCGTGGCGCGTCAGCGAAAACATTCTTATCAGGAATACCTAACGTATCTGAGGCTGGCGCGGAGGACTCGGCTCGATCTCGGAATGGACATCTCCGCGGTTGATGCTGCACTCTCCCAAGGCCAAGATGAGTTTTCTACAATTGCAGCAGCAGAGGGGCGGATAATTGGACGCGCGCATCCGAAAATCTTGTCCACCGAGCGATGCACCATTTACATCGACGAATGCGGTAGCCATACTCTAAGTGCCAAGGAGCGATTCAAGGCGTTCGCATTGGGCGCGGTGATTGTCCGTGAAGCGGACGAAGCAGTGTTCGATGCACTCTGGAAGCAGTGGAAACGCACGTACCTAGGAAGCGACGCCAAGCTTGTCCACGAACCGGACGTTCGAAAACTCTCGGGTTCTTTCTGGTGCGGCGGCGATAAGACGAAGCAACAAACCGCGATCATACAGCTAGACGAAATTATTAGGAAGCTGCCGTTCAGCGCGATTTGCTGCGTACTGCAACGGGAAAAATATATGGAGAAGTGGGGCCAGGAAGCCCCTAATGAAAGCCTTCCCCACAAGAACCTACCGAACCACCTCTACGTGATGATGCTTAGCTTCCTGGCCGAGCGCGTTGCGCTTTCGCTTCAGACCCATTTTGAAGGTGCCCAAGGGCGACTCGTGCTAGAGGCACGCGACCCGCTCGGCGACGCGCTGCTACAGTACGAGTTTGCACGACTCTTCCTCGACGGTACCGCGTATATTTCCGCGTCATATTTTCGTCAGCAGTTTCTGCCAGGCCTGAGATTTATTACAAAGGACGCTAACAGCAGCGAAATGCAGCTGGCTGATCTGCTCGCTCGGCCGTGTGCTGATAAAGTGCTGAATCCGCTCGCTGACCCGCCTCGTTGGGCTGCATTCCAGCCCAAACTCTGCACGGGCCGCGTCACAGCGAACTCTATTCTTGGGCTAAAAGTAATGCCGTGGGATGAATCCTACGAATGCATGTTGCCGTCGGAGAGGTCATAAAATAACCAAGGGGCACCGCTTTCGCGATCCCCTCGGGCGACTAGGCAAAGGCCATAGCCTCACGTCAAGTATATTGGACTTAAGCCAGTTAAGTCAATTGGAGCAAGCAAGTAGAGTACCTCAAACCGCCGATCCGTGCAAGGGGCCGAAATCCGCGAGGACCGTTATGCGCTCTCTGCTAAAACGTCCTCCAATCATCCCGCGACGGAGCTCCATCTCTATCCCTTTACGCGTTACCTAAAACGTCGCGATCTTTTTGCGAGTAGATG
Organism: Candidatus Acidiferrum sp.; assembly: GCA_035486535.1. Taxonomy (GTDB): domain Bacteria; phylum Vulcanimicrobiota; class Vulcanimicrobiia; order Vulcanimicrobiales; family Vulcanimicrobiaceae; genus Aquilonibacter. The sequence goes on along the minus strand of DATHMY010000127.1, from coordinate 1,213 downwards.
TTCATCAACACGCCGACCGCGGCGAAATCGGTGAGAATCGCTGATCCACCGTAGGACATGAACGGCAGCGGAATGCCGGTGATCGGCATGATGCCGATCGTCATACCGATGTTGACCAAGATGTGAAAGAACAGCATCGCAACGATGCCTGCGGCGAGCAAGAAGCCGAAGCGATCGCGCGCGACGACCATCGTGCGAATCCCACCGTAGAGCAGGCCCGCGTAGAGCACCACCAGCGCGAGCGCGCCTAAGAACCCAAACTCTTCCGCGAGCACGGTGAAGATGAAGTCGCGCGAATGTTCGGGCACGAAATTGAGTTGCGTCTGCGTGCCTTGATGCAAGCCGCGTCCGATCCACTCACCGTTACCAACGGCAATCTTGGACTGGTTGAGGTTGTAACCGGCACCCTGCGGATCCGCGTGCGGATTGAGAAAGACGAAGAGCCGCGCCTTCTGGAACGGTTTGAGGATTGCGTTGGTCCCGACAGCGGCTGCACCGGCGGTGAGCACGGCCATCGCGTAGATTGCAAAGTCGCCGAACTTCGGCAGGCCAAAGAAGAGCTGCACGGTGAGGATTGCCCCGATCACCAGCGACGTGCCCAAGTCGGGTTGCTTGAGAATCAACAGCGCGGGAATCGCCGCAGTCAACAGCGGCTTCCACAAATCTTGGATGCGATCGTAGGTGTGACGGCACAAAACGAACGCGATCGAAATCGCCAGGATCAGCTTGGCCGGCTCCGAGGGTTGAAACGTGCCGAGCGGCCCAAGCGAAATCCAGCGCTGCGCACCGAGCGCCGAATGACCGCCGCGTAGGATAAAGAGCAGCAGCAACACGTTGACGATGTAGAGCGCCGGAGCCCAGCGTCGCCAATTCCGGTAGTCGATCAGCGAGAACGCAAACATCAGCGGGATCCCGAAGATAATGTACAGGAGCTGCTTCTTGTACTCGCCTGCGGCATCGGGATCGTGGAGGTCGGCTGATTGAATGCACAAGATGCCGAGAATCGCGATGAGAATCGGTGTGATGGCCAGCGGCCAGTTGAAATTGCGAACGAAGCGGCGGGTATCGATCCCGAGGGCGATGACGGCCATTACGCCGTTCTATTCAATGAGCGGTCGCCGGATTCTGCGTGGGCGGCTTCTTACGCCGGCGCCGTCGCGGCGGCGGTCCCGCGTGCGAAGCGGTCGGAGCCGGCTTCGCCGGCTCGGGCGGC
>DATHMY010000126.1:0-2774 GCA_035486535.1 Candidatus Acidiferrum sp. | reverse complement strand
ACAAGTCACGATTCGCCTACCCAAGGCAACGCGGATCACCGATGTGAGCTACTTTTTCGGCGGGCTCGCGGAAGATGGTGTGTGGGATCTGATGGACAAGCCGCCGCGCGGGAACACCAACGTGCATTACACGGTCTACGTGAAGCAGCTGGCGGACTTTAAAGAAGGCGATCGTACGATCACGTTTACCGATCCGCACTACTGGGCGACCACCGCCGGACGGCAGTACAAGATCGATCTGCGTAAGACCAACCCGAACGATCTGCTCAAACTCTCGAGCACTCAGCTTGCCGATCCGCACTATCAAGCGATCGTAAATGACTTTCGCAGCTTCGGACCGCCCGAATTTCGCGCCAAGGTTGCAGCGGTGCGCGCCTCCTTTGCCGCGGGCGCAGCCGCGAAATGATCGTCGCTACTCGCGTCGCGCTGCAAACCCTGCTTGCGTGCGCGCTCTTGGCGCTCGCCGGATTCTGGCTCTACGAGATCTCGGAGAATCCGAGCAACCAGCTCTTTGGCTCAACCATCGTGAGCGGACCGGCCGACCAGCGCGTGGTCGCGCTCACCTTTGACGACGGGCCCAATCCGCCGTATACAAACGCCATCCTCGACGTCCTCGAACGCGAGCACGTGCACGCTACGTTCTTCGTCGTCGGGCGAGCGGTCGCGGCCTATCCGTCGATCGTCCGGCGCGAAGTGCGCGACGGTGATGCGATCGGCAACCACAGCTGGTCGCACGGGCACATGATTCTAATGACGCCGGCGCAGGTGCGCGGTTCTCTTGCGAAGACCGACGACGCAATCTATCGCGCGACGGGGCAACACACGCAGATCATGCGCCCACCGTTCGGCGCGCGCGATTGGCTGGTGCTTGCGCAGGCGCGCCGCCTCGGCTACACGCCGGTGATGTGGTCGGTGCCGCTCGCCAAGGATTGGGAAGAACCGCCGCCGGCGACCATTGTCGAACGCATAGTGCCCTACGTGCACGACGGTGCGATCATTGTCTTGCATGACGGGAATCGCGGGATCGTCTGCTCGAGCGCGGACCTCTCACCGAAAACCTGCGACCGTCACAGCACGATCGACGCAACGCGGCTGATCATCGAGCGTTTGCACGGCGAAGGCTATCGTTTCGTAACCGTACCGGAGCTGCTTACCCTCAAGGGCGGCACTATGCGTACACCCGCCCCCGGAAGCGAATGAAGCCATCCGGATGGCGGTGCGCGGGATCGTGATGCGTCCAGTGCACGATCGGCGTCGGCGTTCCGGGATCGTGTACCATTTCACCGCAGACCTCGATCCGATCGCCCGGGCTGACCGGTACCCGTGGCGCGAGATCGACGTTGTCGATCACCTCGATTGGGCCGTCGGCGGTTTGCGCTGCAAACTCCTCATGCTCGGCGTGTGTGTGGGTCCCCATGAAGTACGAGGGGCGGCTCGTTACCGTTGCCATCAAATCGACCATGCAGATCTCCCTCCTCTACGCATGGATCACGCGCGCGAGGGAAAATGTCTAGGGCTATGCGCTCCCTCGTGACCGAACGGCTGCGATTGGTTCCGGTGACGCCGCACAACGCCGCGGTGCTGTGGCAGATGCTGCGCCAGCCCGGATTGCGCGAATTTCAGGATCTGCCTGAGGTCGATCTCGTGCAGTTCGGTCGCATGGTGTCGTCGCGGCCGCAGCGCCTCGAACCAGGTGCCTGGGGACGTTTCGAATGGCTGATCTATTTCGAGGGCGTAGCGGAACCGGTCGGCTGGGCTTCGCTACGCGTGGGCGAACGCGTGAACTCATCCGCCGAAATCGGGTACAGCGTGGTGCAATCGGCCCGCGGTCGCGGCGTTGCGACCGAAGCGGTGCGCGCGCTCGCATCGGAAGCATTTTCACGTCTGCATTTGCGCAAGCTCCGTGCCTACTGCGTACCCGAGAACGTCACGTCTCGCGCCGTGCTCGCCCGCGCAGGATTCGAAGAAGATGGCGTGCTGCCGCATGGCGCAACCGTGGGCGGTCAGCCGGTCGACGTGCTGGGCTACGTCCTCGAGCGCTCCGCGTGGGAGCTACGCAAACCAGCGTAACTAGCTCTCGTCGGGCCATTCGATTGTTACGCCCGCGTCGCCGAAACCGTAGTAGCGCGTGCGATCGCGCAGATACTGCACCAGCGGATCACGCACCACCGCGATGCTGATACGCTCGGCGAGCCGATCGATCGGCACCCACTCGACCGCGACCACGTGATCGTCGCCGGCGACCGGCGCGACCGAGCCGGTGACGTCGATCGCAAACGTGGCATTGAGTATATGCTGGGCGCCGTCATAGCTCTCGCTCACGTATGCAAGCTCGCTGATGCTTGCGCCCAGTCCGGTCTCTTCGGCAACTTCGCGTACGACCGCGTCACGTAACAATTCCCCTGTCGCCACCCGTCCTCCGGGAAGATTCCAGAGCGGCTGCGCGTGCGAGCGATAGCTCGATGCAACCAGCAGGACGCGTCCGTCGCGAATAGCTAAGCCTGTTGCGAGGCGAATGTCCGCCTTCACAATACGGCGCGCTCGAGGACGTCCAGCGTGGCTCCCGCGGTCTTCGTCCAGGTCATCAGTGCCGCTCGCGCGACGCCCCGTTCCCGTAGCGACGCGGCCAGCACCGGATCGTGGCGCACGCGCAGAATAGCTTGCGCGAGCGCACCGTCATCATCAAGCGGCACGTAGAGCGCAGCATCGCCCGCGGCCTCGGGAATCGCGGTGACGTCGGTCGCAATCACCGGCACGCCGTACGCCATCGCCTC
>DATHMY010000125.1:0-3426 GCA_035486535.1 Candidatus Acidiferrum sp. | reverse complement strand
CGAGAGTCTGCGAGCCATAGAGTTTTACCGCTACCGGAACTTTCTGGCGCTCGATCCGTCGACGCGCAAGCATCTCGAGCTGGTACGCGCGCAGGGGCAGAATCCGCGCGCGACACTGCTGGTGACGCTCGACCTGTGCGCGACCTCGATGGGGTCGCGGATGCTGAGCCGTTGGATCCTCGCGCCATTGGTGGAGCGCGAGGTTATCGTGGCGCGGCAAGACGCGGTGCAAACGCTGATCGACGAGCACGCGCGCCGGGAAGCGGTACGTGAGTTGCTCAGCGGATGCTTCGACCTCGAGCGCATCGCGCAGAAGGTTCGCTTCAGGCGCGCGTTGCCGCGCGATTTAGCCTCGCTGCGCCGCACGCTCGACGTATTGCGCCCGTTGCCGCAGGTCGCGCCACCGGCGCTCGCCGCCGTCGTCGCGGCCGCCGGTGATTTTAGCGAGCTTTATGACGATCTGGTGCGCACCCTGGTTGACGAGCCGCCTGCGCTGCTTGCCGACGGTGGCGTGATTCGCCCCGAAGCGGATGGAGAGCTCGCGCAGTGCGTCGCGCTGCGTACGGATGCGCGTTCGAGTCTCTCGGCGCTCGAAGAGCGCGAGCGCGAGCGCACCGGCATCAAGTCGCTGCGCATCAAGTATGCAAGTGCGTTCGGCTATGCGATCGAGATCAGCAAAGCGCAGGCGGCGAATGTGCCCGCTGATTACGTGCGCAAACAGACGCTGACGACCGGTGAGCGCTACATCACGCCCGAGCTCAAGGATCTCGAACTTGCGATCTCCACAGCCCAGTCGCGTCAGCAGCGTTTGGAAGAGCGGCTCTACGCCGATCTGGTAGAACGCGTCGCGGCACGCGCTGAGGATTTGCTGGCGGCGGCCGAAGCCGTCGCCCAGATCGACGTTTTTGCCGCGCTCGCGCAAGCCGCAGCCGAGCGAGGGTACGTGCGGCCGCAGTTCATCGATGAGAGCACGATCAGAATCGACGACGGTCGTCATCCCGTCATGGAAGCGGTGCTGCACGCGCACTTCGTGCCCAACGATTTGCGACTCGATGCGGACGATCATCGCTTCATCTTGCTGACCGGCCCGAACATGGGCGGGAAGTCGACCTATCTTCGTCAGACCGGCCTGCTCACGATCATGGCGCAGATCGGCGCGTATGTCCCGGCGCGCGCGATGCGGCTGGGCATCGTCGATCGCATCTTCACCCGCATTGGGGCTGGCGACGACCTGGCCTCAGGTCAGTCTACCTTTTATATGGAGATGGCCGAGGCGGCGAATATCTTGCGGCGCAGCACGCGCCGGTCGCTGCTGCTCATCGACGAGGTCGGCCGTGGGACGGGCACAGTCGATGGGCTCTCGATCGCGCAGGCGATCTGCGAGTACTTGCTCGGCCTCGAAGGTCAATCGCCGATGGTGCTCTTTGCCACGCACTTCCACGAGCTGTGCGCGCTGACCGATCACTGGCCGCTGGTTGCCAACTATCACATCACTGCCGTCGAGAACACCGCCCGCGACGGCGCTCCGGTCTTTTCGCACCGCGTCCAGCCGGGAAGTTCGTCGCGATCGTTCGGGATCGAGGTCGCGCGCATGGCGGGTTTACCGTTGCCGGTCGTCGAGCGCGCGCAAGAGATTGCCGACGCGCTCTGGGGACAACCCGACGTCGAGGCAACCGCGCCGTTGCGCCGCCGCATGGCGAAAGCCGGTCCGTCCGACGAGCAGCTTTCGCTGCTGTGATCGCGCTCCTCGATCCCGTCACGGTCGGACAGATTGCCGCCGGCGAAGTCATCGAACGGCCACAATCAATCGTCAAGGAGTTGGTCGAGAATGCGGTCGATGCCGGTGCCTCGCGGGTGACCGTCGCCCTCGAGCGCGGTGGAACCGAGCGGATCGAGGTGATCGACGACGGCGCGGGCATCGCGGCGAGCGAATTGCCGCTCGCAGTGCAACGCCACGCGACCAGCAAGCTCGTGCACGCCGAAGATTTGGAGTCGGTCGCGACGCTTGGGTTTCGTGGCGAAGGTCTCGCGTCGATTGCCGCAGTTGCGAATCTCGAGCTGCACTCGCGCACCGTGCGCGAGCAGATTGGTGCGCGCGTCGTCGCACATGCGGAGCAGTCGGGAGCGGCGGAGCCGGTTGCGACGCCGCCCGGCACGCGGGTGATCGTCACCGACTTGTTCGCAGATCTTCCCGTGCGCCGCGAATACATGAAAGGTGCGAGCGCCGAGTTCACCCGTATCTCGAGTTGGCTCTCGACGTTTGCACTGGCCTACCCGACCGTAACGTTCGCGCTGCGTCACGACGGCAAGGAGGTCTGGGTCTTGCCGGCAACCAGCGATCCGCGCGAGCGCCTCGCGATGGTCTTCGGGCGTGACGCGGCGACGGCGCTGGTGCCGCTCGAAACCGATGCGGCCCGTATGCTCGACGGCGACGTCCGCGGGTTCATCAGCGCTCCGGGCCATGATCGGGGCGATCGTCGCATGCAGCTGCTCTTCGTCAATGGCCGCCTGCTGCGCAGCACGTTGCTCGCCGGCGCGTGGACTGCGGGTTACGCGACGTTTGCCATGATCGGGCGCCAGCCGTACGGCGTGCTGATGCTCGATCTGCCACCCGAGCACGTCGACCCGAACGTTCATCCCACCAAGAGCGACGTGCGTTTGCGCTACGGTTCGCAGGTATTCGACGCCGTGCGCCGCGCGATCGCGGCAACGCTGCACCATCATGCCGCCGCGCGATTTATCGATTCCACCGGTGCGCGCGTGATTTCAGCCGCGCCGGCGAGTATCGACGCATCACTTCAGCACGTGCAGTCGCTGTTCGAAACCCCGCTTGGCGATCCCAGCGATGTGCCGGCGCATCGCATGCGCGTCCTTGCACAAATTCATCGTACCTATATTTTGGCAAGCGACGGCGACGGACTGCTGTTGCTCGATCAACACGCGGCGCACGAACGCATCGCTTATGAGTCGATCGTCGAGCGTGCACGCGAGCACGCCCCGAGCGAGCCGCTGCTGGTGCCGATCGTGGTGGAGCTCGACGCACAGCAGAGCCTCGCACTCGAACGTGCACTCGAAGCGCTGTGTGAAGGTGGGCTCGACGTCGAACCATTCGGCGAGCGCACGTATCGCATCACCGCCACGCCGGCGGGATACGGCGCTCGACCATTCGATCTCGCCGGCTTCCTCGATGACCTTTCGGAGGAACCGAAGCAACGCAGCGTGCGCGAACGGATCTGGGCGTCACTTGCGTGCCATTCGGTCACGGTCGCCGGCGAGCGCCTAGAGTTCGACGAGATGACGAGTTTGGTGGAGCGGCTTGCGGTCTGCGCCAACCCAATGCATTGTCCGCACGGCCGCCCGACGATGGTGCGCCTGCCGCCCGACGAGATCGCCAAGATGTTCAAGCGCATCTGAGCCGATGGCACA
>DATHMY010000124.1:0-4190 GCA_035486535.1 Candidatus Acidiferrum sp. | reverse complement strand
AGCGTCGCGCCCTTGGGAAATCCCGTCGTTCCCGACGTGTACTGGATGTTGATCGGCTCATCGAATTGCGTCGCTTGCTGGCGTTCGGCGAGGTGATCTGCGGCTACCGTTTCGGCGAGGGTGCGCAACTCGGCCCAACCGATGTCGCCGTCGCGCCGAGCGTTGCCGCCGATCACGATGACGCTGCGAAGCTCCGGGAGCCGGTCGCGGACCTCCTCGACCATGTCGAGATAATTGCTGCTCTTGTACTGATCTTGCGAGAACAGCACGCTAATGCCGCTCTGGCGCAAGACGTATTCGAGCTCGACGGTTCGATAGGCCGGGTTGACGTTGACGAGAATCGCACCAATCTTGGCGGTCGCGAACTGCACGATGACCCACTCGACGTTGTTGGTCGACCAGATGCCGACGCGATCCCCGTGATTCACGCCCATCGCGAGCAGCCCACGCGCAACTTCGCTACAGGTTTTCGCGAGTTGGGAGTAGGTCATACGCACGCCTTGATGGGTACTGACCACCGCCTCGTGATTGCCGTGCTGGCGCGCAATTCGATCGACCAGCTCGCCGATTGTTTCACCGATGAGCGGCACGTCGCTCGCGCCGTGCGTATAGCTGATCATTCCTCGCCGTCCCAGTAGTCGAGCGCGTTGGAGCGAATGAGCGCGCGCTCGGGGGAGCGTACCAGCCACTTCTCACTGTCGGGATAGTGGCACGACTCACCGACTGGATTGTCGGCAATGCACATCATGACTAATTCTTCGGTGTCGCCGCCGAAGATTTGATGCGCCTCGCCGGGCTTGAACAGAAATGCATCGCCCTGAACGACGGGTGTTCGGGCGCGTTCGTCGCGCACGACTCCGCTGCCCGAGAGGACATAATAAAACTCCCACTGCGCGCTGTGTGAGTGATAAGGGTTCGATGGCCGTCCCGCCGGAATTCGCTGAATCTCAACGTCGAACGGATGGCGTTCGAGCAGGTCGTACGAGTCGTGTTTGCGCCCGAGCGCGATCGATATCTCGCGAGCAAAGCCGCCCATCGTCCGCTTGGGCGACCAATACTCTTCTTCGTGGACGTCGTTGGCGTTGACCTTGCGCATGTGAGAGCCTAAGCCCGTTCCCCGAAACGCAGTTTCGATCGCTCCTTGGCCTTACGGGCCTCCTGCGCGCGATCACGCGGTGAGGCGTTGGTGACGAGCGACTGCAGCAATTCGCGTGCGGCGTCGGTCACGTGCTCGACGGCGTGGTCGAACGCCGCCTCATTGGCCTTCGACGGATGCGTGAAGCCGCTCAACTTGCGCACGAACTGAATCGCCGACGCGCGTATCTCGTCCTCCGTCGCCGGTGGTGCGAAATTGTACAATGTTTTGATATTACGGCACATGCCGTAGACTTCGCAGCGTGGCGAGCCCATTCCGGTCACCGGCGGCGGGGGAAAACCGTTCCAAGGTCCAAGGACAACCGCCCGAGGGAGGCTCTACTCACGATGATGTGGTTACGCGTTCCATATACTGCTGCCGCGTTTGTGCTGTGTTCGCTGCTGGTCAGTGCGCCGGCAAGTGCGACCTTAGATACGGCGGTTGGTCAACGCAGCATCGTCCCCGACAAGCCCATGAGCGATTGTAGTACGAAAGCCAATCACGCGCTGACGACCGTCATGCAGAGCGCAACGGAAGCCGGGCAAGGTTCCGGGCACTGGTTCGGCTTCGATAACGTCGGCGGCGCGCCGTCCGAGATTGCCATCGTCGAATGTCATCCGCAGGGCACGGGTTACGCGGTGAGCTTCACGTGCAGCGTTCAAGTGCCCCCGAGCACGGACACCGCAGCGGCACTTTGCACCAAATTGAGCGCAGCTTTCGACGCTTCGCCGGCGACCGCGACCGGAGGCGCAGCGTGGTAGTGCGGCGCCGCAACATCTTCGCGGCCGCGCTTGGCGTCGCGATCCTGCTGACGGGCGCGCTTGCACCGGCGGCGGTCGACCTTTCGACCGGAATTCGCTACGTGATTGCCACCGGCACGATCGATGAGTGCAATGCCAAGGCGCAAACTGCGCTCAATGCCTATCTCCAAAATGCTACGCAGAGTTCGCCCAATGATTGGATCGCGACGGGTCCGGTCGTACAAGTTGGACAACCCGACACGACTGCATCGGCAACGGTTCATTGCTACGCCTATCAAAATGGCTACGTCGTGACGTTCTCGTGCTTTGTCGAAACGCCGAACAACCCGTATGACGCGAGCGCGCTCTGCACCGACGTCAGCCACAACTTCAACGGCGGCGTGCAGACGGCGCTCGCGACCCCGACGCCCGCGCCGACCGGCTGCACCACAGCGAATCTCATCGGCACGTGGCAAAACGATAACGACAGCAAACTCACGCTCAAGCTGGATCCCAATGGTGAACTGACCGATAGTGACGACGTTATCGGCAGCTGGATCCTCAACGGCAACAAAGCGATCATTACGTACTACGGGAACCACAACATGACGCTCTCGGCCGACGGCAAGCATCTCTCCGGCGGGGGCTACAGCTTCACCCGGAAATGCTAGCGTGAAAATCGGCACGCTCGAGATGAAGATCGCTCGAGTCGAGGGCTTCCAAGTCCGCGTGTTCACGCTCGACGGGCGCAACGTGCGATCGGATCGCGAAGGCATGCCGCCGTGGAATTGGGAGAAGGCCGCGCGCGACAGTTGGTCGGTCGCGCGCTGGAAGCAAGAGCGCTTTCGCAGCGTCTATCCCGGTTTTGACATCGAGATTCTCGACGGCGACGGGGTGGTCGTGGAATTCGGGCAAACGCTGCTCGAAACGGTTCGCGAAAGCTACGATTAGTGGAACCACCGCGCCGCCCGCTCGCATCGCGACAGACGAAGTGGGCGCAGGGGCTTGCGCGCACACTAACGCAGATGGGCGTCGCGCCTAACGCAATCTCAGTTGCGAGCCTCGTGTTTGCGATCTTCGCCGCACTCGCGCTCGCGCAATCCGGCGCCGCGACGGGCCCACTGCGCGTGGTGCTGCTGTTGGCGGCAGCGGCGCTGATCCAGCTGCGGTTGCTCTGCAACTTGCTCGATGGTATGGTGGCAATTGAAGGCGGGCGTCGTACCGCTTACGGCGAGATCTTCAACGACATGCCCGATCGGTTTGCCGACGTCGCGATTTTGATCGGCGCGGGCTATGGAATTGCAGCCATTCCGTTTGGCACGCAACTGGGATGGATCGCGGCGATCCTCGCCGTGCTAACTGCCTACGTGCGACTCCTGGGCGGATCGATGGGCGCGCAACAATACTTCATTGGGCCAATGGCCAAGCAGCAGCGCATGGCGGTGATGACGGCGGCCTGCGTGCTGTCGACGTTCGAGCCGCTCATCGGTTGGGATGGGAAGGTGCTCGCGTTCGCGCTTTACGTCATCGTTGCCGGTTCGATCGTGACGCTCGTACGCCGCACCCTACGGATCGTCGAGGAGGTCCGTTCGCGTTGAACGGCTCACTGGTCGCCGACGCGATTGCCGGCGCGGCGCGCTTTGTGACCGGCGCGCAGGTCACGTGGGTCGCCGGTACGCCACAACCGCGCCAAACGATTTTCTTCGCGAACCACACGAGCCATCTAGATTTTGTTACTCTCTGGGCAGCATTGCCGCGCTGGCTCCGCGCCCAAACGCGGCCGGTGGCAGCGCAAGACTATTGGGATCGGGGCGTGCGGCGCAAACTGGCCGTCAACGTCTTTCATGCCATTCTCGTGCCGCGCCGCGAACACAGTCTCGCCGATGCGGATCCCGCCGCTGCCACGAAAACCATCGAGCGGATCGCCGACGAGATGGGCGATGCATTTTCGCTCATCATCTTCCCCGAGGGAACGCGCGGCGATGGCAACGAGGTCGCGCCATTCAAGAGCGGGCTCTACCATCTCGCGCACCTCAAGCCTGGCGTGCAACTGGTGCCGGCCTACATCGAAAACCTCAACCGCATTCTGCCGAAGGGAGAATTTTTGCCGGTGCCGTTCATGAGCCGCCTCACCTTCGGTCAGCCGGTCTTTCTCGAGGCCGCGGAATCCAAAAGTGCGTTCCTTACACGTGCGCACGATTCGGTCAGCGGGCTCAAGCGTCCGTGATGCGTGGGCTGCATATCGACCCCGCGCTTCTCCTAGCGAGCAGCGGCATTTTGGTTCTGTTGACCGTTGCCACGATCATCGGATTGAT
>DATHMY010000123.1:0-9248 GCA_035486535.1 Candidatus Acidiferrum sp. | reverse complement strand
GCGAGCGCCTGCGGATCCATGCGGTAGGCATCGTCGCAGGCAACCGGCACGACATTGCGCCGCCCGATGCCCAGCGCAATCGCCGCCTTCTCGATGTGCGAATGGGTGTGGGCCGTTGCGTATACGCGAAGGACCGGAAGGCTGCGGCCGCTCATGCCGTCTTCGCGAATCTGCAGCCCGAGCGATTCGCGGGCTGCGGCAAGCGCGGTGAAGCCCGCGACCGATGCGGTGTCGTAGATGATGCCGGTCCAGGAATCGGGCATGCCGATCAGCCGGCCGAGCCAGCGCATCACGACCGACTCGAGCTCGGCGGCCGAGGGCGACGTGCGCCACAACATCACCTTAACGTCGAGCGTGGCCGCGAGCGCCTCGGCGGCGATGGCGGCCGGAGCGGCACTGGTTGCGAAGTACGCAAAAAAGCGCGGGTGATTCCAGTGCGTGATGCCCGGCACGATGATCCGTTCGAAATCCGCCATGATCTGCTCGAACGGCTCGCCCGCTTCGGGTGCGCGGTCCGGGAGGGAAGCGGCGATCTGGCCGGGTGCGACCGGGGGTAGGACAGGGAAGCGGCCCGGCTCGCTAAGATACTCTTCGATCCAGCGCCCGACCCGCGCAAAGTCTTTTTCGAAAGTGCGCTCTCCGACCACAATGGTGAGGGTTGGCGTCGGGCATGAGAGAACCCGCTTGACACCGGATTTTGTTAGGAGTGGCCATCGCATGAAGTACCGCACGTACCCGCGTTCCGACGTTACCGTGAGTGAGGTCGGATTCGGGATGTGGACCACCTCGACGGGGTGGTGGGGCGAGAAGACCGACGCTGAAGCCGTCCGCATGTTGCACGAAGCGCATGCGCTCGGCGTCACGCTGTACGACGCGGCTGACACGTATGGCAACGGCCGCAGCGAAGAACAACTAGCGAACGCGTTTTCCGATCGTCGCGACCAAGTGGTGATCGCGACCAAGTTCGGCTACGACATCTACTCGAACACGAGCGAGCGGCGCGGACAAATGGAGCTGCCGCAGGATGTCTCGCCGGCGTTCATTCGCAAAGCGCTCGATGAATCGCTGCGCCGGCTGCAGACCGATTACATCGATATCTACCAGCTCCACAACGCCAAGATGGAGCACGTGCACGATGAGGCGATGTGGGCGACATTGGCCGAGCTCAAGGCGGCCGGCAAGATTCGCATGTACGGCATCGCGCTCGGTCCGGCGATCGGATTTCTCTACGAAGGTGTCGACGCGATCAAAGCGCACAACGTTGCTACGCTGCAAGTGATTTGGAACATGCTCGAACAGTATCCGGGCCGTCCGCAACTCGACGCGGCAATCGATGCCGGCGCCGACACCGGATTCATGATCCGCGTCCCACACGCTAGCGGCATGCTCGAAGGGCATTACACGGCAGACACCGTCTTTCCCGAGAACGATCATCGGCGCCATCGTCCGCGGTCATGGCTGATCAATGGCATCCAGAAAGTCGATCAACTGCGGTTTCTCGAGCGGCCGGATCGAACGCTGGGTCAAGCGGCGCTGCAGTGGCTCTTGCGCGAGCCGCGGGTGATGACGGTGTTGCCGAACATCTATGACTCGCATCAGCTACGCGAATTCGCGCTCGCGCCGGAGTCGCCCGAACTTACCCAAGCGGAGCTCGATGCGATCGACGAGCGCTATCGCAATAACTTTGGCCTCGAGGAAGAACCGATGAAATTCAAAGGCACGATGACCCGCGAAGAAGTGTCGGCCTGATGTCGCATCAAAGCGTGGTAAGCGAGAGCGCACCGGCGCCAATCGGGCCATACAGCCAGGCGGTGCGCAGCGGCAAGACGCTCTATTGCTCGGGACAAATCGCGCTCGATCCGGCGAGCGGCAATCTAATCGACGGCGACGTCTCCGCGCAAGCCGAGCAGGTCATGAAAAATCTGGGTGCTGTGCTCGAGGCCGCCGGCTATGACTATGGTGACGTGGTAAAGACCACGATCTTCTTGGTCGAGATGAGCGACTTCGCCGCGGTCAACGCGATCTATGGCAAGTATTTCGACGCATCGAAGCCGGCGCGATCCACGGTCGCGGTCGCCGGCCTCCCGCGCAACGCTCGCGTCGAAATCGATTGCATCGCGCGAAAATAATTTGTCGGGAACTAATACAACTTGAGGTACGCCTTGTGTTCCCACGGGTGTACGGCTTTGCGGTAGCTTTCGTATTCAGCCAATTTGGCGTCGCGGAACGCATGATACAAGTGATCGCCCAGTGTAGCGCGGACCACGGCATCCTTGTCCAGTTCGGCGATCGCTTGGCGTAGCGACTTCGGCAGCGTGCCAATGCCGCGTTCGCGACGTTCGCGCTCGGTCAAATCGTAAGTCGAGCCGGCGAGAGCGCTGCCCGGAAGCACGCTGCGCGAGATCCCGTCGGTCGCGGCGCCCAGTAAGACGGCGAGCGCGAGATACGGATTGCAGGCGGGATCGGGGCTGCGCATCTCGATATGACGCGGACGGGTTGCGGGCGGCACGCGTACCAGGGCGTTCACGCTGCGTTCTGACCAGACGGTGTAGATCGGCGCGTCCCACGCCGCCACTAGTCGTTTGTACGAGTTCACCGTTGGATTGCAGATCGCAGTGGTCGCGGGCGCGTGTTCGAGCAATCCGCCGATCACGTAGAGCATGGTCTCTTCGTCGGCGCCTTCGCCGAGCAGTAGCTCGACATGCAAGCCGCTGCCGGCGCTCTCCTCGAGCGGTTTGGGCATGAAAGTTGCGTTCAATCCGAAGCCGGCCGCAACGTGTTTGGCAATCGTGCGCAGCGTGAGCACGTTGTCGGCGGCGGCGAGCGGATCGACGAAGGCAAGGTCGATCTCGTGTTGTCCCGCGCCGATCTCGTGATGGGCGGAAGCAACCCCGATGCCCATGTTCTGCAGCGCGGCGACGATCGCGCCGCGCGCTTCTTCGCCGCGATCGTTGGCCGAGAAGTCGAAGTAGCTGCCGACATCTGAGGTCGTGGTGCCGCCTTCGAAGAGATAGAACTCGACTTCTAACCCGATCGCGAGTCCCGGCAGCGCCGATTTTGCACTGTCGACCGCCCGCGCGAGCGTCGTGCGCGGGCAGCCTTCGAAGGGGGCGCCGTCGGGCATCGCAATGTCGCACAGCAACCGCGCCTCAGCGCCGTCCGGATTCGACCACGGATAGACGGCAAACGAGGTGGGATCGGGCTGCAGTACCATGTCGAGTTCTTCGCCGCGCACGAAGCCGTCGATCGAGCCGCCGTCGAAGGTGACGCGCCCATCAAGTGCGGCTTCGAGTTCGCTTGCCGGAATCGAAACGTTCTTGCTCACGCCGAAGATGTCGGCGAAGACCAAACGCACGAAGCGCACGTTGCGCTCCTTGGCGACTTTGATGACGTCGCGTTTAGTGTTGGTTGTGGAGTGCATCAATCGCAATCGCTAGACGAAGAGTGAGTTGATCGTGGGGGCTCTCGAGCGAGCGCCCACAGATCTCGGTGATCTGGCGCAGACGATAGAAGACGGTGTGACGGTGGACGTTCAGTTCAGACGCGGTTGTCTTCACGTTCTGGCCGGTCGTGAAGTAGAGCCCAAGCGTGCGCTCGAGTTCGGTTTGGTGCTTTTCGTCGTACGCGCGAAGCGGTGCGAGCACACTGCGCGCGAGCTGCTCCAAGTGCTCGGCGCTCGCGCCGCGATAAAGCAGCGGATAGGCGCCAAGCTCCTCGTACGACGCGACGCGACCGGCGCCGTAGATGCGCCGTGCAATCGTGAGTGCCGCTTCGGCGGCGGCCACGCCGCGCTGCGCGTCGAGCGCGCCGACGCTGCTCGAGACGCCGCCGGCGATGCGCAGACCGGGTTTGCGTTTGGCCGCGCTCTTTGGCAGCAGCGTCGCCGCCGTCTTAGCGTTTTCGGCGTCGACTTCGCGCGCTGCCGGCATGAGCACGACCAGCGTCACGCCACGCTCGAGGATCCCGACATCGGCATCGCCCGAACGAAACGTGTCGGCGGCCAACGCGCGCAGCTCGGCGAGCGCCGGCGCATGATCCTCGTCGGCTCCGGCTTCGGCTTCGAGTGCAACGCAGACGTAGTGTGCAGCGAGCGCGATGCCGCGTGCGGCGGCGTCTTCGCGCGCCGAACTGACTTCGTGATACGCGCCGGCGATGAGGCGCTCCCAAAAAGTCCGGCGGCGGCTCCGGCCGCCGTCAGCTTCGCGCGAAAGTTCGAGGGCGATGGCCGCCGCCGCCAATCGGACGACGCGTACCAGGTCGTCGTCGACGCCGTCCGGCCCAGGAAAGACCGAGAGATACCCCAGCGCCGCCGAGCCGGCAGCGATCGGGACCGTGTGCGCCCGGCCGTTGCTCAGACCGCGGGCGCTGGCCGGGAGGCTGCCCTTTCCCGCGGTCGCAAGGTGGCGCCATTCGGCGTCTTCTACCAGCACGCCGACCCCCGCGGCATCGGAAAGGTGCGTGGCAAGCGCTTTCGCGCCGCCGCCGGCCGCCGCGATGCGGGCAAAATCTTCCGCAAACTCGACAATTCGGTCGGGGGTCATCCGCCGCTTGTTCGTCGAAAATGACGATAGTTCTTGGAGATGGACCCAAACGTTCTGCGCGAGGCCGTAGCCTCAATGTATCAAGATACGCCCGACGCCGTCGTGCTCTATGACACGACCGGGCATACCATTGCTGCGAACGAAGCCGCGCAGGCGCTGACCGGATACCGCCCCGAGGAGTTCGTTGGCTCGCCGTATCGACTGCACATGGCCGACGAGACCGACCTCTCGCGCGTCGACTTGGCGATGAAGACTGCGCTCGCCGGCGGAACCGACCACTTCGACACGCACGCTAAACATCGCGACGGCACGGTGATTCCGGTCGAATGCTACGTTTTCCCCGCCCGCTTCAACAACCAGATCGTCGGCGTCTTCGCGCAAGCGCGCGACATCGTCGCGCTGCGTACGGCCGAATCGTCGCTCACGATCAATCAAGAGAAGTTCCGTTCGCTCTTTGAGTACCACCCCGACGGCATCATGGAGCTGAAGAGCTCGGGTGCAATCTCGCGCGTGAACGTTGCGCTCGAGGGCGAGACCGGCTTCTTCGGCGAGCGCATCGTCGGTAAGCCGTGGATCGAGTTGATCGCGCCCGAACGTCGCGAGGTCGCGCACGAGCTATTGCGTTCGGCCATGCGCGGCGAGGCCGTCGAGGCCGACACGCTGCTGCTCGATCGGCTGGGGAACCGGCTCGACGTGCAACTCAAATTGGTTCCGCTGCACTCCTCCGGGGAAATCACCGGCGCCTATGCCATCTTCAAGAACGTCGCCGCGCAGCGCGCCGCTGAACGCGCCATCGCCGCACAGAGCGAACGGCTGCGCCGTTTGGTGATGGTGGCCGCCTCCGGCCACGAATCGCACGAAGTGCAGATCGACGAAGCGCTGGCGCTGGGCGTCGAGATGTTCGGCTGGGACATCGGCTACGTCGCGCAGTATCAGCGCGACCGCGTGCTCCTCCGCAATGCCTCAGGCGAAGCGCTGATTACCAAAGGCACGATCTACCCGACGCGTGCGTCGTTCGCGTATCACGTGATGGAACGGCGCGGGCCATGCTTCGTGCCGGATATGGATTCCCCCGAGCACCGCGACGATCCGATTCGCGTCACGACGCCGTGGCGTTCGTACTTCGGCGTGCCGCTCACCGTGTTCAACGAGTTCTACGGGGCGCTGGTCTTCGCCGGGCGCGCGCCGCGCGATGAAACGATCGACCCAAGCGAGCGCGACTTGGTGCAGCTCATCGGCCTGTTCGTGTCGGCCGCGCTCGAACGCGCCGCGCAGAACGAACGCATCGAGCAGATGGCCTTCAACGATTCGCTGACCGGCTTGCCCAATCGCGTCCTCTTCACCGACCGCATCGAGCAGACGATCGCCACCGCACGCCGCTACGATCGCGGCTTCGCCGTGATGTATCTCGACGTCGATCATTTCAAGGCGATCAACGACAAGTACGGCCACGCGGTTGGCGACGCCGCGCTGCAGGAAGTGGCGCACCGCTTGCGCTTGGCGACGCGCGAATCCGACACGTTGTCGCGCTTTGGCGGCGACGAGTTCGTGATTCTGCAGCCGATCGTCGATGGCCCCAGCGACGCCGCCGATCTGGCCCGCAAGCTCAATGTCGCGATGCAGGATCCGGTCGTCATCGACGGCGTGCAGCACAAAGTGCGCTTGAGCATCGGCATCGCGCTGTACCCCAGCGACGGTACCACGATCGAGACGTTGATGGAGGCGGCCGATCGCGCGCTCTATCGCGCGAAGAAGGAAGGCCGCAATCGTTGGTGCTTCGCCGATGCGGAGACGGCGCGGCGCACGCTCACCAAGCCGCGCGTCATGCGCCGAGAAGCTGCGGAATAAACTGTCCCACCACGTAGAGTAGCGACAGCAGTCCGATCACGATCGCCGTCGCCCAAGTGATGACATTCGCGAGCCGGCTGTTGGTGTGCACGCCCATCACCGATTTACGATTGATGATGATGAGCATCAGCACCAGTTCGGCCGGCAGTAAAATGCCTTGCAGCACCTGGGCGAAGAGGATCATCTGCAGCAGCGGTAGGTGCGGCGTCAGCACGAAGCCCGCGCCCAAGATCAATCCGGCGGCAAAGAGCACGAAGAAGACCGGCGCCTCGGAAAATTTCCGGTCGACCGCGGCCTCGAAGCCGAGCGCTTCGCAGACGATGTAGCTGGTCGAGAGCGGCAGCACCGTGGCAGTAAAAAGCCCGGCATTGAGAATGCCGAAGGCAAAGATCAGTTCAGCGAATTGGCCCGCGATTGGACGCAGGGTGACGGCGAAGTCCGCCGCCTGCTGCGGGTTCAAATGGCCGCCGTGTTGATTGGTGACCCAGATCGTCGCTGCGCTCGCGATTTCCATGAAGCCCGCGAGCGCGATTGCCAGAATCGAGCCATTGATCACGTCGGCGCGCGCCATCGGTAACTCGTCGGTGCGCGTGCCTTTTTCGACCACCGCCGACTGTAAGAAGAACTGCATGTACGGCGAGATCGTCGTACCGATGATCCCGACCACCATGGCGACCCAGCCGGCGGTGTGCCATTCGAACGTTGGAACGAGCGTCCCGTGGACGACCTGGTGCCAGTCAGGTTTGGCTAAGATCGCCGAGACGATGTAGGTGACGTAGATGAGCGACGCGGTGACGAAGACGCGTTCGACGATCTTGTTGTTGAAGCGCAGGACGAAGAAGAAGACCGCGACCAGCGCGACCGGCACCGCGATGTAACGCGAGACGCCGAAGATCTCCGATGCAGCCGCGATACCCGCGAACTCTGTCGACGTGATCAACGTGTTGATCAGGAAGAGCACCAGCATCGAGAGCACCGAGATGCGCACGCCGAAGTTCTCGCGCACCAATGCGGCAAGGCCTTTACCGGTGACCGCGCCCATCCGCATCGACATCTCTTGGACGATGATCAGCGCGACGGCGAGCGGCAAGAGCACCCAGATGATGCTGTAGCCGAACTGCGCGCCGGCCTGCGAATAGGTTGCGATGCCGCCGACATCGTTGCCGGCGGATGCCGTGACGAATCCAGGCCCGAGGACGCCGGCCAGCAACAGCAGCGAACGCCACAGCGTACGCCGCCGCGGCGGTTCGGGCGGAGCTGTTTCGCTAACTGGCGACGCTAGCATTGGGATGATGCGAGCGCCGATGAGCGGTGAACTTGGGTAACTTGCGCGCCATGTCTTCAGGCATGATCGCATCGATCGCGTCGTCGACCGTCACGATGCCAAGCATCTTGCCGCGCTCGTCGACGACCGGGACAGCGAGCAGATCGTAGCGCGCGATCGTCGCGGCAACGTCCTCCGACGACATGTCGGGATGGATCGCCACCAGATCGGTGTCCATGATCGAGTCGATTGGCGCAGCGGGATCGGCTAAGAGCAGCGTGCGCAACGAGAGCGCGCCGAGCAACGTATCTTGTTTGTCGACCACGTACAGATAGTAGATGAACTCCGAGGTCGGCGCAATCTCGCGGATCTTGCGAATGGTCGCTTCAGCCGAGCGGTGCGGATAGATCCAGGTGTAGTCCGGCGTCATCAGACCGCCGGCGCTATCTTCGGCATATTGGACTAGCGCGCGCAATTCGCTGGCGGTGTATTCGCTCATCTCCGAGAGCAGTTCGTGTTGCTGCTCTTCGTCGAGTTCGGAGAGCAGGTCGGCGGCGTCATCGGCGTCCATCTCCTCGATGATGTCGGCGGCGCGCTCGGTGCCGATGTCCTCGATGAGCGAACGTTGGGTGTCGGTGTCGAGGTGTTCGAACGCGTCGGCCGCGGTTTCATCGTCGAGCTGGCTGACGACCGCGGCGGCTTCGCGCGCTGAGAGGTCGCCGATGATTTCGGCCAACTCCGAGGGATGCAGACGGGCGAGCTTGCTCTCGGTCACCGAGAGGTTGACTTGCGTGGGGTTCACGTCGCGAATCGGCGCAACCGAGTCCCATGCGATCATCGAGCGCGGGACGCGGCGGTAGATACCGGGCGCGAATCGTTTGCCGAATGACTTGAGCCCGAGGCGGCGCAGCAGGCCGGCGACCCCGACGTCGGCGGCGACCACGCGCAAGCCATCGCCGGCGCGAGCGATCTCGAGGTCGTTGATGCGCACCACTTTACGCCCATCGACGTCGACGATCTGCTTGTCGAGCAGATCGGCGATGAGCAGCAGCGCGCTCTCTTCGGGCGGTGCGGGCTCCTTAGGCGTCATCGAAAGTTCGACGGTTCGGCCGTCGGGGTTGATGCGCGCGACCGTCTCGATCGGGGCAAAGCGCAGCCCCTGCGAGGTCTTGATGACCAAGCCGTCGATGCGGGGGAAGACGTCGTCGGGCTTATTGACCAGGAAGTCGCTGACCCGGCCGATGGGAATCTCATTGACGGTGGCCCTGCGGCCAACGAGTTCGGAGATGAACCCCTCCGTAAACGCCATTGTTCACCTCAATCGCAGAAGAGCTTTGGCACCACGGATCTTAGGGGCGAGCCCCAGCCGCGTTAGACATCGCCTTGTCTCGGCGCAGTCTGTTCTACCTCACTTGGCGTCTCTCGACGTTTCGGGGCAGCGGCATGTGTATCACGTGGACGCCTCACCTAGCGAGGTATCCTTAGGTACAGTATAGGTTGCGGGTCAACCCCAAAAGAAGAGGGCCGCCTTTCGGCAGCCCTCTTCCTGAGCCGCTATAAATATCTATAAACCAATTCCGGCGAAGCCGTAGCTA
>DATHMY010000122.1:0-26104 GCA_035486535.1 Candidatus Acidiferrum sp. | reverse complement strand
TCTCGGCGGGCGGCCCGATTCGCTCGGACGCGATGCTGGCAGCCGATTGCGATCGGCTGCGCGAGATCGCTCGGCGTTACGTCGAAGCGCTCGCGGCTATGGCAACGCCGGGCACGATTCGCGTCACCGACAAGATGCCCGCGAACGTTCGCTTTGCGGGCTTGATTCACACGATCTTACCGAACGCACGAATGATTCACGCGCGCCGCAATGCCGTGGACACGTGCGTGTCGATTTTTTCGATTCATTTTTCGGGCGAACAGCCGTGGGCGTACGATCTCGGCGAACTCGGGCGATACTATCGCGCGTACGAGGACCTGAGCCAACATTGGCGCGCCGTTCTCCCGCCGGATGCGATGCTCGAGGTCCGCTACGAAGACGTGGTCGACGATCTCGAATCGCAGGCGCGGCGCATCGTCGCGTACTGCGGCCTCGACTGGGATCCGGCGTGCCTGGAGTTCCATACGACGCAACGCCAGGTACGGACGGCCAGCGCCACCCAAGTCCGCCGCCCGATCTACCGCACCTCGGTGAACCGGGCGTGCGACCACGGCGATCTCCTAAAACCGCTCCTCGACGCCTTACAATGAAAAGACCCCCGCGGACAGGGCCGCCGGGGTCCAACATGCTGGGGTGGCTGGATTCGAACCAACGAATGGCGGATTCAAAGCCCGCTGCCTTACCGCTTGGCGACACCCCATCATCGCGGCCCCAATGTGGAGCCGACGCCCTCAATACTACTTCCGGACTGAGGTCCCTGTCAGGCGCGCGACCCAGGGCACGTCAAAGAGCTCGCCGCGGCCCGCTCGCTGACTATAGCGCAGCGCGAGGACGATCCATAGCACCAAGAGCGCAAGGTCGATCAGCATGGCGAGCCCGTAGATCCAGAGGGTCGCCACCACGTTGCCGACTAGCGTGCTGAGCACCAGCGGCCATAGTAAAGCGGCAAGCCCCACGACGCTCGACAGCATGCCGAAGCCGAGGGCTTGCCGCATGTGAAAACGGAACCAGCTCGATGCCTCAGAGCGCGGCGTTAGCTGCTCGATGAGCGCCGCCGGCCAGAAAAGGTACGCGAGCGATGCGTTGCGCGACTCGGCGACAACGCGTTCCGGCGGGGTGCTAATTTACCGTTTGGCGACCAGATGCTTGGCCGCGATGAACCGCTTGGCTCCGATGAAGCGCGCTGCCCAATAGGAATCGGACAGGCTCGACACCATCACGCCGTGGCTCGAGCTCGCATGCACGAACTTGCCATTGCCGAGATAGATGCCGACGTGCGACGCACCCGCGGCGTAGGTCTGGAAAAACACCAAATCGCCGGGTTTCATGCCGCCGACAACCCGATGGCCCGCATCGTACTGCGCATCCGCCGTGCGCGGCAAATTGATGCCGAGCATAGCAAAGACGTGCTGCACGTAGCCCGAGCAGTCGAAGCCGTTGGAACTGGTGCCGCCGAAGACGTAGGGAACCCCCAAGAACTTCATGGCACTGCGCGTGAGCTGCGTCGCGAGCTTAGACGTACGTGCGAGCACGCCGCCGGCAAACGAACGAAATTCCGCGTTTTGGTTTCCGCGCTCCGCTTTGGTGGTAACGATAAGGTGGGACGTCCATTCAGCGACGTCCGGGCTGACAACCGATTCGCTCGAGGCCGTCGGGGTCAATTTTTCACGAGCGCTCGTCGTAGCGGCACTCGCATTTGCGAACGATCCGGCCAGCAACAGGGCAAAAGCCCCGGCAGCTAACGCTTGACGCAAGAAACGCTCCTCTTTCACCACACTTGCGAGGTTAGTTGACGGGTTCGGACGGGAAAGATCGCCCTAGAGCCGACCGGCTCATTCACCCCTAATCCCGGGAAAGTCCCCCGCTCCAGCTGCCAGGCCGGATTCAGTGTTACTTGTGCAAGGCTAGGGCCCACGGATATCTCCGTGGGGTTTATGGGCCCTTTGGTTTACCGTGGGCCAAACGTCTCCTGCTGCCCCTTTTCTCAGCCTTTACAAAAAGGCGGCAGCTTGCTCGATCTTCCGAGCCAAGTCGCCGGTGATGCGCTCGATGGCCTCGCGGTCGTCCCCCTCGGCCATGACCCGGATCAGCGGCTCGGTTCCCGAGGGGCGAATCAGCAACCGGCCCGAGCCCGCAAGCTCTAACTCCGCCACGGCGATCGCCTCGCGCACCGTCTCGACGTCCAATACGTTCTTGTGCGGTGTACGCACGTTGACGAGTATCTGTGGCGCGACCACGACGTCGCGCACGAGCTCGTGCAGTGTCGTGCCCTGCTCGCGCATCAGGCCGAAGAGCGTCACCGCGGTCATGACGCCGTCGCCGGTTGTATTGCGACGGAGGTCGATGATATGTCCCGACTGCTCGCCACCCAGCACGAAGCCGCCGGATTGCATGCGCTCGAGTACATAGCGATCGCCAACCGCCGTGCGCACGAGCGTGATTCCGGCGCGCCCGAGCGCGCGCTCAAAGCCGATGTTGCTCATCACCGTCCCGACGATCGTGTCGTGCGCAAGCACGCCGCGCGCGTGCAGCGCACACCCGATGGCAAACATCACGTGATCGCCCGAGAGGATCGTCCCGGTTTCATCTACGAAGAGCGCCCGGTCGGCGTCGCCGTCGAAGGCCACACCGATGACGGGACCCTCGCTATCAGACGTCGCGCGCTCAACGGCAGATTGCAGCGATCCGAGGTGCGTCGCGCCGCACTGGACGTTGATACGAGCACCGTCATTCTCGCAATTGATCTCGATGACGTCGGCGCCCAGTTTGCGTAGCGCGTAGGGCGCAACCGCATAAGCGGCACCGAACGCGCCGTCGACCACCACACGCAAGCCGCGCAGATCCGCGCCGGTGCCGTAGAGCTCGTCGTAGTAATGCTTTCCAAGATTCGCCGCGATGCGCGCGACGCCGACGTCGACGCCGGTTGGACGCGGGAGATCCTCGCGTTCCATCAAGCCTTCGATCTCGTGCTCGAGATCGTCGGAAAGCTTGAATCCGTCGGGGCCGAAAAACTTGATGCCGTTGTCGGCGATTGGATTGTGCGAGGCGCTGATCATCACGCCTGCCGCTGCGTCTTCCGCGACGGTGATGCGCGCGACCGCCGGCGTCGGTATGATGCCGACTTGCAGAACGTCGCGACCGACCGATGTGATGCCCGCAACGATCGCTGCCTCGAGCATCGTCCCCGAAAGGCGCGTGTCACGGCCGACGATCACCGGACGATGCCGCTCGCTCTCGTGTGCAAGCGCGGTTGCACCTGCGCGCCCGATGGCAAAGGCCAGTTCCGGCGTGAGGTCGTCGTTGGCGACGCCGCGCACGCCGTCGGTTCCGAAGTGTGCCCTCACGGCTTCTTGCTGCTCGTGCCTTGAACGAAATCGACGCGCACGCGAATAAGGTCGGGTGAAACTTCCAACTCGCTGACCTCGGCACCGTTTGCGTCGACCGGCACCGGCCGCACCATCTCGTCGATCGACGCCGGTGACTGCGGTACGGTGACGTCGACGCGGATCGCGGTTACCTGCGAGAGCGCATCTTGCGGTCCTTGAACCGAAACTTGGGCGGGCATGAGCTGCGCGTTCTCCACGACGACGCTGGTTTGCTGCGGGCTCAGATAGTGAAAAGCCAGCGGAAAGCCGCGACGATCGATCTTTTCGATCGTCAGACTCACCGATGCGGGGCTCAAACTTTGCACGATGACGTTAGGCGCGACGAGCTCCACCGGCAGGTTGTAGACACCCGCCGTTTTCCCGTACAGATCGAGCACCGCTTTGATCTCATCAGGCTTCACCGCCGGCTCGCCGCGCCGGCTGGTCACCGTCACGACGGCCTCTTTGTCGGCAAAGTGCGCGATGTAGCCAACCGGCAGATTCGCCGTCACGATCGGCACGGAGAATTGCTGATCGAACCGGGCGGCAAGCACCGGGTTTGCGGCATAACGGAAATACGCCCAGCCAACGATGGCGAGCGCAAGCGAGAGAACTTTAAGTCCGAAGTTCTTTCGGATGATCTGCACGGAGGCTTTCCTTGTTCTTCTGCGGCGCCAGACGCGCACGGATCTGCGAGACGACGTCGTTGCGGGCAAAGCTGCGCCGGTCGCGCGGCGGACGCGTCACCGCAAGTAACACCTTGACCAGACGCGCTTCTTCCTCCAGCGGGCGCGAGAGCTTGCCCTCGCGCGCGATCGAAATTGCACCGCTCTCCTCCGAGATGACGATCACGACGGCGTCGGTTTGTTCGCTCAAACCGAGCGCGGCACGGTGCCGCGTCCCGACGCGACGCTCAGCCAGTCGCTGCTCGGCGAGCGGCAAGAAGCAGCCGGCAGCTAAAATCGTATTCTCGCGCACGATCGCCGCGCCGTCATGCAGCGGTGAGCGCGGCATGAAGATTGCCAGCAAAAGCTCCTCCGAGAGCTCGGCGTGGAGCGGGGTGCCGCTCTCGGCAAATTCCTTGAGCCCGCTCTGCTGCTCGATCACGATCAGGCCACCAAGTTTATTGCGCGAGAGCAGAAACGCGGCGTGCGCAATCGTCGAAATCGACTTGTCCTCGGGTCGCATCCAATCGGCGGTCTCTTCACCGATATGCAATAAGCCGCCGCGACCGATCTGTTCGAGCGCGCGCCGCAGTTCAGGCTGGAACACGATCAGCAACGCGAAGCCGGCGCCGTACACCAGCACCTGCAAGATCGCCCCGAGCAGATACAGATGCAGCAGGTTCGCGAGGCCGAGCAGCCCCGCGAGCACCAGGACACCCGTGATGATTTGCACGGCCCGTGTGCCGCGAATGAGGAGCAGCACGTAGTAAACCAAAACGCTCGTCGCGAGGATATCGATGACGTCGGTGATGCCGATGTAGCCGAAGATCGTGTTAATCCAGGACACCGTGCACCTCGAGTTGCTCTTCGAGCACGCGTTGTACCGTGATGTCGGGCGAATGCAGGCCGGCCGCGGCGATGCGCGCCCACCATGCCAGCGGCAACGGCGAAAGCAGCGCGCTGACGCGTCGCGCGCGAAAACGATCGAGTTCGATGTCGACCAGACGCAGCACGACATCGTAGGCCGTCACGTCAAGATCCCACTCGACGATCGCGGCGCCTTGGGCCGACTCGCACGTCAACACACCGGCCGGTCTGCCCGGACCACCGAGCGCATCGAGGATCCGTGGCAAGGCTTCGGCTACGCTAGGGAAAATTGCAAGGGCGATGACCGGCCGATCCAGGACCGCCGCTCGCGTTGCTTCGCGCAGTGCGGCTGCACACGCGGCGTCGCCACCTTCGACCAAGCCATACGTGCGCTTGCATGCCGAACTGTTCTGCCACGCGACGCGCGCACCAGCGCGCCGCACAATAGCGTCCGCCTCGGCGAGCAGAGCATCGTCGGCTTCGGGCTGGAAACATAGGCTGAACGTGGACATGGTCGACATTGTGGGCACGGTGTTTCCCATCTGGTTAGGCGCGATAGGCGTGCAATCATTGTGATGCCTGGCCCACGCCGCGCTTTAGTTGTCTCAACTGGGAAAAATGCGGCGTGGGTCTGTCTCGACGACGAAACGCAGCCGCGTCTCGCCCAACTACGGCGGCAGACCGGCAAACGTTTCATGCCGGTGCCGGGTGACGTGGTCTACGTGCGGATGCTCGAGGATGAGAAAGTCGTCGTCGAGCGGATCGAGCCACGGTCATTTCATCTCGAGCGACGCAGCCTCGACGGCCGCGCTAAAACGATCGCCGCCAACGTCGACACGATGGTCACGGTCACCGCACTAGCCGATCCGGCGCCGCGGCTCATTACGCTCGACCAACTCCTAGCGTTCGCCGAACTCGAATCGATCGATGCATTCGTAGTACTGACAAAACCCGACTTGAGCGACCCGGAGGTTACCCGCGAGCTTGCCGCGCTCTATACCGGCCTGAACTATCGCACGCTGGTGCTCAATCCGAAGGCCGGGGAGAACGTCGAGGCGCTTCCGGCGGCGCTCGCGGGACGGCATGCGCTGCTGTGCGGGAACTCCGGCGTCGGGAAAAGCTCGATCTTTCGGGCGCTCGGGGGCCAAGCGCACATCGGCGAAGTCTCCCGCCACGGGATGGGCCGCCAGACGACCACCGCCGCCCGGCTCTACCGCCTGCCCAGCGGCTTCCTTATAGATAGTCCGGGCGTTAACGAGTTTGGGCTCGGCCCGATAACCCCAGCCGAGCTAGTGCTGGGCTTCCGGGAAATGCGCGAACCGGCAACCACGTGCCGCTTCACCGACTGCACGCATCTGGTCGAACCCGGCTGCGGCGTCCTTGGCGCCCTCGCCGAGGGACGGATCGCCCCCAGCCGCTACGCGAGCTACAAAAGTCTGGCGCAGCCGTCCTAGCCTTGCGCGCCCCCTAGCCCTCTGGTATACTGCGAGCCGTTGCCCCATCGAACACGACTAGGAGTTTTCTTTTGCCGAACATCAAGGCCGCCGAAAAGTGGGTCCGCCAAAGCGAAAAGCGCACGGTCCAAAATAAGGATCGTAAGACGCGCTTGAAGACGATTTTCAAGAAGGCGTTGACCGAGCGGGATCCGGAGTTCGCGAAGACGGTCGAGAGCCAATTCGACAAGGCAGCCAAGACCGGCGCGATCCACAAGAACAAGGCCGCGCGCAAGAAGTCGCGCCTGGCCAAAGCGCTGGCGAAAGCCGCTGTCGCGCCCGTGAAGGCGCGGTCGGCAAAATCGACGGCCAAGGCCGCCGCTGCCAAAACCGCCACGCGCAAGGCAGCCGCGAAGAAGTAACGCGTCGTCGCGCGAACACGTTGAAGCGCTCCGTATGAACGGAGCGCTTTTTCTTTGATTGTATGAACGAGCCGCAGCAATCCGCCGCAATTTCGGCGATCGCCGATGATCCCAAGGCCGTCTTCGTGGCGACGATGGCCCGCGAGCTTCACCGTGCCGGCGTCGCAACCGACGCGCTCGAAGAGACCTTGACCGACATCGCATCGACGATCGGGCTAACTATGCAAGTCTTTGCGCTGCCAACGCAGATCACAATTGCGGTCGGCCCAAACTGGAATCAGAAGCTTGTCATGCTGCGGCTCCCGCCAGGACGCGTGAACCTGCGCCGGCTTGCCGTGCTCAACACGATCTACGACGATCTGCGCGCGGGAAGAATCGATTATCGCGAAGCGAGCGTCGCGGTAAATGACGTCGATCGCCGCTGGCCGGGACGCAATGCTGCCTGGGAGATTCCCGCCCTGACGCTGCTGGCTGTCGGCGTCGCGATCTTGCTCGGCGGTGGCGCGCGCGAACTCACGGTCGCAGGATGCATCGGCTTCTTCACCGGCATCGTTTCCGCGGTGGCCGAGCGCGTGCCGATCGTGGCGCGACTGTTCGAGGCGATCGCCGCGTTCGCGGCAACATTGATCGTCGCCGCGTTCTCGCACATCTTCGGGCCCACCAATATCTTTATCTCGATCGTCGCCGGCGTGGTCGTGTTGCTTCCGGGCTATTCGCTCACGCTCGCGCTGCACGAACTGGCCAACGGCGATTTGGTCGCCGGCATGGCGCGTTTAGGGCGCGTGCTCTCCGTGCTATTGGAGCTCGGGTGCGGCGCGTTTCTTGGCTTTGCAGTCATCGGGCCCGCGTTGCTGCGCACCGGCGACGTCACGCCCCACGCCGTCCCGAGTCATCTCTGGATCCTCGCCGCACTTCTCATGGCGGTCGGCATTTCGATCGACCTCGATTCGCGTGCGCGCGATTTCGTCTGGGTTTTTGCCGCGTGCTTCGTTGCGTTGCTCACCTCGCATTTGCTCGGCGGAACACAGGTGCACTCGATCTCGGCGTTTATTTCGGCGTTCCTGTGCGGGCTCGTCGCCAACGCCGGTGCGCGCGTGTTGCGCCTCCCGCAAGCCTTAATGCTGGTGCCGGCGCTGCTCGTGCTCGTTCCCGGAAGCTTGAGCTATGAAAGCGTACTCTTCGCATTTCAACACAACATTTCGAGCGCGTTTACCTTCGCAAGCAACGCGACGTTCGCGGCGGTGCAGCTGGTCGCCGGCCTTCTCCTCTCGCAGTTGGTCTTTCCGGCGAAGGCGCTGCAAGTGGCTCGCGGCCGCGAGCGCTAGCGACAATATATCGCTCGCAAAGACAGGATTTTGGCGACGACGCCCCGGACTAGGGGCGGCATGCAAATCAAGACGTCGGTACTGAACCTCCCAATGATACGCCCCTTCCGCATTACGCGCGGCGTCATGACCGATTCCTCGACGGTACTCGTCGAAGTCGAATCGGGCGGCATCACGGGCTATGGTGAGGCTGCGCCGATCGCGCGCTACGATTCGTCGGTCGATGACGTCATGGCGTTTTTCCGCGACTACGAACCCGCATCTAACGATCCGTATCGCATCGAAGCGTTGCTCGATGGTGTTCCCGAAGCAGCGCGTTGCGGACTCGACATTGCGCTCTACGACTGGATGGGCAAAGACGTCGGCCGGCCGATTTGGCAGCTGCTCGGTTTGGATCCATCCAAGGCTGGGGTGACCTCGCATACAATTGGGATCGAAGACACGCTCGATTTGCTACTCGACCGCGTGCGCGCACTTGCCCACGTGCCGGTGCTCAAGATCAAACTCGGGACCGGAAAAGAAATCGAAACGATCGAGGCCATTCGGACCGTCTACACCGGCGCGATTCGGCTCGATGCCAACGAGGGTTGGACCGCCGAGCAAACGGTGCAGTTGCTGCGCGAACTACACCGCTACGAGATTGAACTGTGCGAACAGCCGATTCCGGCGGGTCATCCCGAACAGCTGCGCTTCATCCGCGAACGCGTGAAGATTCCAATCGTTGCCGACGAAGATTCGGTGGTTGCCACCGATCTGCCCGCGCTCATTGGCTGCGTCGACGGCGTCAACCTCAAGCTTGCCAAAGCCGGCGGCATCCGCGCCGGCCTCGCCTTTATTCACACCGCGCGTTCGCTTGGGTTCAAAGTCATGCTTGGCTGCATGCTCGAGACGGAGGTGCTGTGCTCGGCGGCAGCCCAACTCACGCCGCTCGTCGACTGGCCCGACATCGACGGCCCGCTCTTCCTCGCGTCGTCGCCGTTCGACGGCGTCGACATTTCAACCGGAAAGATCGTGCTGACCGACAAGCCGGGTATCGGCGTTAGCGAGCGAGCGCGCGTGTAGCCTTCGGCGTCGTCCGCAAACCTTGTTCGATCGCACGCCAGAGCGCGGTTCCACCATTTCGCACCGGATCGTCAACCGGTAATCCCGTCGTTTCCGACGCGTGCGCGATGACACGGCGCGCCTCTTCGGGGGTGAGCGCCGAGGTATCGAGCGCCACCGCGATCACGCGGGCCGGCTTGATGCGCTGCAATAGGGCTTCGTGATCCGCGATCAACTCCGCTAACTCCGGAAGTTTCACGTCGAAACCGTCGATGTGGGTTTTGTTCGCGCGATGGCAAAGCACCAGCGCATCGGGTGCGCTTCCGTAGAGCAAACCGAAGGTGACCGGCGCGTAGGCGGGATGGAAAATGCCCCCTTGCCCCTCGACCAACAGGACGTCGGCGTCAGGTGACGCCTCAACCACGAGTTGTTCAGCCGCGCCGGTGATGAAGTCGGAGATCACGCGATCGACCGCGATCCCCTTGCCGGCAATAAGAATGCCGGTTTGTCCGGTGGCAAGAAACTCGATGCGCGCGCCATCGGCCTTCGCCGAGCGCTCGACTTCGAGCATCGCGGTCATCTTGCCGACCGCGCAGTCGCTGCCGATGGCGAGTACGACCTGCGAGCGCACATTGTAAGCGGCACCGCTGAAGAGCGGAATGTTTTCCGGGGGAATGCGTACGTCCCAAAGGCGCGCGCCCGAACGCTTGGCGCGTTCCACGACCTCGGGATCGTCGCGCAGGAACTCGTGCAGACCGTTGACGATTTCTAGTCCCGCGTCGATCGCGGCGAGCAGCGTGGGCCGCAATGCCGGCGGTAAGTGGCCGCCCTCGGTCGCGACACCGATCAGCAATGCCGTCGGCTCGTAGACCATGGCCTCTTTGAGCGACGCGACGATCGGCGCGCGTGAACCGAGCCACGGCAGCACTTCATCGACGCGCTTGCCGGCGTGGTTCGAATCGATGACCGCAACGACCGCATCGCTACGATAACGCAGGACGCCGTGCGCGGTCTTCCCGTTCGTTCCGGTGAGCATACCCTCGGTCAGAATCGCATAGCGCACCTTCATCTCCACGACGCCACCGAATTAAATGGCGAGAGCATCGGGCGCTGATAGCCTTGCAGGCTCATGGGTATAACGTCAACCTCGCTGACTTGGCAAATGAAATAGTAGGGAAGATCGTTCACAATCTGCCGTTGAATGGCGCCGTAATCGGCAATTCTCGTTACGCGATCGAAAGAGGCCGCCGCCTGCTTTAACAGCGCATCGACCGTTTGGTTGCAATAACGCGATACATTGAAACCGTGCGGCGAGCGCTGATCGCATCCGAGCAGCCACGAGATGTCGGGATCGACCTGCGCTTGGTAGTCGTAAAGTGAGAGCTGATAGTGACCTTGCATGATAGGCCCCTCAATACCGATGAATTGGTTGCGCGGATACTGCCGAAGGGCCACATCGACGCCAATCGCGTGGAGTTCCGCGGCGATCGCCGTCGCGAAGTGCGTCGTGATCGAGAGCCCGGTTGGAAAGGCCAACTCGAAGTGCAGCCGCTGCCCGTTCTTCGTACGAATGCCGTCACTACCGGGAAGCCAACCATCGCTCGTGAGCAGTGCCGCTGCCCGTTTTGGATCGTAAGCGATGGTATCTGCGTGCGGATCGAACGCCCAGGTAAAGAGGCCGCGCATGGCCGTATCCGCGTCGTATACGCCCTGCGTGATCTTGCGAGTCAGGGTGCGACGGTCGATCCCAAGCGCAATCGCCTCACGAATCGCGTGATCGGAGAGCAACGGATCCTCCAGATTGAAGCCGAGCGCGTAGTACCACGGTACTGGGGTCACGACCACGCGATGATTGGGAATCGCGCGCAGCTCCGCGATGCGTGAAGGGTCAAGCTGCATCGCCGCGTCGATCTCGCCGGTCTGCAATTCGTTGATTGCCGTCGTGTCCTGCGAAATGAACGGCAGGACGAGATGTTGGATATGCGGCGTTCCGCCGAAGTACGACGCGTTCGCATCGAACGTCAGGCGATCGCCGCGGTCCCAGTGCACGAGGCGATACGGACCTTCCCCGATCGGCGCGGCATTAAATGCAGCGGTGTTCACGTTCGGCAGTGACGCCAGCAGATGCGCGGGAAGCACCGGGTAGTTACTGTCGCCGCCGAAGAAAAAGCTAATAATGGGCGAGAACGCGCGCTTCAAACGCACGACGACCGTATACGCGTCGGGGGCATCGACCGACGCGACGAGATCGTAACCGTAGCGTTCCTCCACATTATTCGCGGGGTTCATCACAGCCCGGTAGGTGAAGACGACATCCTGGGACGTGAACGGCGAGCCGTCCTGCCAGCGAACGCCGTGACGCAGATGGTAGGTGACGCGCTTACCATCGGTAGCTACGCCGCCATTGGCCAGGGTCGGCACCACGGTCGCGAGATCGGGCACCGGGTGGCCGCCGGCGTCATATTTCGTCAGATTCGCATATAAGATTTCGCTGTAGGTGTAGGCGTCGATGCCTTCGAGCAGCAGCGGATTGAGCGAGAGCGGCTCTTTTTGTACGGCGAACACGAGGGTATCCGCTCCTCGCCGCTCGCGGGCGTGCTGCGTCGTACACGCGGCAAATGCGAGCGCCACCAAACACACCAGTATCGCCGCGCGCTGCTTCATGCGCCGTTCTACGGGGGGTCCACGAACAGCCCCTCCCAGGTAGGAGCAAAATTTTGCTCCAGGAGACAGTTTTTTGGAGGAGGCTCATAATATGGCCTTAAATGGCGAAGTTTAATTCAGGTGCCCTGCTTACCGTTTATGGAGCAAGAGCGATGCGTCAATTGATCCTCCGCGCTACGACCCTCATGCTGGCCGCAATCTTCGCGGCAGCGCCACTCGTGGCAAATGCCGCAACGACCGCCGTCGTCACCGGGTCGGTGCACGCCGCGAACGGAGCGCCGCTAAGCGGCGCACAGGTGGAGCTTGTCGGGCCCACCCACCTTTCGAAAACGACCGATGCGCAAGGCAATTTCAACTTTCCCGCCGTCCAGACGGGGCTCTACAGCCTGCAGGTGACCAAGGCCGGGTACCAAGCCTATCGCGACGACAACGTGACGGCGTTCATCGGCGAGACGGTAACGGAGAATGTGACGCTTGCGCAGTCGTCGTTCTCGTCGTTACAGACGATTGCCAACGTTTCGACCAACGCGCCGGGTGTCGCGACGCTTAACAAATCGACCGCGTCGATCAGCTCGATTAGTTCGGCGACCTTCGAAGATCAAGGCAGTCAGCAAGTCACGCAAGTGCTCAATGAGACGCCAGGCATCTTCACCACGCCGTATTCTCCCGGCAACGGCAATCCGAGCAACGGCGCCTCGCCCGCTTCTTTGCAGACGCCGCAAATTCGCGGCGCGCTGCCATACGAAACCGAGTCGCTCATCGACGGTCACCCCGTCTCCGTCGGCTCCGCGGGAACGTACTCCCCGGGTCTCATCAACCCGTTCCTGCTCGATAACGTCGAAGTGGTCAAGGGTCCGGGCTCGATGCCGGCCGAGATCAACTACGCGATCAACGGCACGGTGAATTACCGCACGCTCGATCCAACGATAGTGAACAAGTTTTCGGGGCAGTTCGGCGTCGACAAGTGGGGCGGCATCTCGGTCGGATTCAAGGTCACCGGCGAGACCAAGAACCACAAGCTCGGATACGCAGCCGGTTATATTACCGACGGCGCGCCGGGACCGCTGCAGAACTTCAAGTTCCAAGGCTCACAGATTTTACTCGATGCCGGGCCGCCCGGTGGCCCGTATTACGTGAACGGGCAGCAACTCGCCATGCTCGCTCCCGTCGGTGAAGGGTTCGCACCCGCCGCGTTCGCGCCGTACGATGGCATGGGCGTCGTCTTTGGCGAGCCCCTCATCGGCTGCTGCTACCAGATGGACACCGGCTACCACTCGACTTCCGAGCTGGCGAAAATCGTGTACAACTTCTCGAACACCACGTCGCTGAAACTCTCCTATCTGGGCGGACAATCCATCAACGGGAATGGCGACGTAGAAGCGTACAGCACCAACGGGGTCGGCACCACCGGCCTTCCCGCAATCAGCTATCAACCGTGCGGCGCTGGTAACCCGAATCAGGCACTGACCTGCAGTCCGACCGCGACAGGAAGTGGCGTCTGCCCGAGCGTGAGCGGCCCCGCCTGCGGCACGCCGATTCCCTTCGACCTCGCCTCGTTTAACGGTCTCGGCTACAACTATTATCAGCAGAACCTCTTCCAGGGCGAGTTCCGCACAACGCTCGGCCAGTCGGGAACGGTGCTCGCGCGCTACTACAGCGGCTCGTTGAACAACTTCGACACTGAGGGAGCGGAGGGCCTGAACGCAACGCTCAACAATGTGTACGGTACCATTCCGCTCTGTCCAACTGGTGTCGCCTACAATCCTGCGACCGCGATGTGCGGCGCGATCGCGCCGACGAACACGACGTTCACCGGCCAGACGGTGAACTTCCAGACGGCGAGCGCCGCGAATTCATTCTTCACCAACGATACGATGAGCGGTGAGACGCTCCAAATCCAGGAACAGCTCGGACAGGATACGTTTACGGTCGCGTACGATCGCTCGGAGCAGCAGTCGTCCGAAACCGCGGACGAGCCGTCGGTCGGCATTATTGTCCAAAGCCCCGTCGCCGGATCGAGCCAAACGTTTCAGACGCTTTCGCTACGCGGCGAGGTCCCGCTCCAGCAGAAACTGATCCTGAACTTCGGCGACTATCAGTTGAACTACCTCAGCCACTACTCGATCGACGGTGGGACGACGTGGCAAGACTCTTCGCATACCTACAACGAACCGCGCGCGGCGCTCAACTGGCAACCGAATAACGACACCAGCTATCGCTTCTCGGCGGGCACCTCGATCGCGCCGCCGTACATTAGCCTCGTTTCTTCAGGCGGTCCAACCTGGAGCCAGATCATCGGCGGTGTGCCGGCAGCCGGCTGGGTGCAAGACGCCAATAACGGTGACATCGCTGCCGAGACCGCCTTCAGTTACGACCTTGGTGTGGACCACCGCATCGCGCGCGCCACATCAATTTCCGGCGATCTCTACTTCACGCAATTGCACAACATGTTCTTCACCCAAACCGCTACCGTTACAGGAGCAGCTGCGGCTGGCTGCCCGAATGCGCCATGCTTGGTTCAAGAAACCGAAAACCTTGCCAATGCACGCTACATGGGCATCGAAGTCCAGCTGACGCACGCCCCGCAGTACGGTCTTGGTTACCGGCTCCAAGGCTCGTTGCAACGCGCATTCACTTACAATCTGCCGCCCTACTTCTACTGTTCCGGCGGCACCATTCCGCCGGGCCCGGGTTGCGTCAACAACACGAACCTCGCGGTCCTTCCCGAAGTGAACTTCGGCGGTCAACCCACCGCAATATCGGGAGCCCCGAACGGCGTCGCCGGCGCACGCGTGCCGTATGCCAGCGGCTACGGCGAACTCAGCTGGCTCGGGCACTTCGGTCAGTACTACAATCTCGGCCTGACGTACTTCGGCAACAACAACAGCTACAACGAGCCCGCATTCTTCGTGCTCGGCGGCAACGTGCGCTTCAAGCTCAACGACCGCGGCACGAAGTTGCAGCTCTCGGCTGACAACCTGCTGGGCGCGAATTCGCAACCGTACGCGAGCTTCTTCGGCGGCATACCGCTACCGCTCGTGAAGGGCGCCACGCAGACCAATCCGTTCACCGGTGCGCCGCAGCCGGCGTATTACGCCGCAACCGCGGCCGGTAACTACGGCCCGACGACACTACGTCTGATCCTCACACAGGACTTCTAATCTGTGATGCGATTCGTATCGGCACTGCTGCTTGCGCTTAGCCTCCTCGGCGGTTCAGCGCAAGCGGCAACCACCGCCGCGTCGTCGGCACCTGCCCTGACCACACAAGACCTCGACGGCTTCTTCGGCGGACTGATGCCGTATGCGATTCATCGCGACGACATCGCCGGCGCCGTCGTCGTGGTGGTCAAAGACGGCAAGGTCATCTTCAGCCACGGCTACGGCTACGCCGACCTTGCCAAACGCACGCCGGTCATTCCGAATCTAACCATGTTCCGGCCCGGCTCGGTATCGAAGCTGTTCACGTGGACCGCGGTCATGCAGCTGGTGCAAGCGGGCAAGATCAACCTGGATGCTGACGTCAATCAGTACATCGATTTCAAGATTCCCGAGAAGTTCGGCAAACCGATTACGATGCGCAACTTGATGACGCACACGCCGGGCTGGGAGGACGTCGCGGGCGACCTCATTCTCGAGAAGTCGAGCCAGCTCTATCCGATACGCGAGTATCTGATCAAGAAAATGCCCAACGCCATCTACCCGCCGGGTACCGTCATCGCGTACTCCAATTACGGGGCCACGCTCGCGGGCTACATCGTACAGCGCGTTTCGGGCCTTCCGTTCGATACGTACGTCGCCAACCACATCTTCAAACCGCTGCGCATGGCGCACTCGACCTTCGTCCAGCCGCTGCCGCCGTCGCTCGCGCCGGACATGGCGCAGGGCTATCGTCAGGCCTCGAGCGACAAGCCGATCCCATTCGAAATCGTCGAAGCTGAACCAGCGGGCTCATCGAGTGCGACCGGAACCGACATGACGCATTTCATGCTCGCCTATCTGAACGGCGGCACGTACGACGGCTACCAATTGATCAAGCCCGCAACGATCAGCGAAATGTGGACGCGCCAAATCGAGCCCGGTCAGGGAACGAATCTCAACGGGTTCGACCTCGGCTTCTATCAAGAAAGCCGCAATGGACAACTCGTTGTCTCGCACGCCGGCGACCTCGAAGGTTTTCACAGCGACCTCCACCTGCTCCCGAGCGATCATCTCGGCATCTTCATGGCCTTCAACAGCGCCGGCAAAGCGGGCGCAGTCGAGGGCGTTCGCACGCAGCTCTTCCGCACGTTCCTGGATCGCTATTATCCATACACAGCGAAGGTCGAGCCGACGGTGGCGACGGCGAAAGCCGATGCTCCGCGCGTAGCCGGATGGTATGAATCGAGCCGTCATGTCGATCGCGCTCTGCGCTTCATCTACTTGCTCGGCCAAGGCACGGTGGACGCGCGTCCCGACGGCACGATCACCGTCAGCATGCTCAAAGACGCAGCCGGCAATCCGCTGCGCTGGCATGAGGTCGGTCCGCTCTACTACCAACAAATCAACGGCCAAGCTCACCTCAAGTTCAACACCGATGCAAACGGGAACGTGATCTCCTGGACCAGCGACGACTTCATCCCAGTTGAAATGCAACTGCGCGTGAACGGCTTGCGCACACTGGGCTCAGTCAAGACGCTGCTGCTCTGCACGATCGCGGTGTTTGTGCTCTCGCTGTTGGTCCGGCTCGGTGCGTGGATCGCACGGCGACGCCTCGGCCTGTCGCTCAACCTCTCACGCGGCGAGCAATGGGTCCACCTGGTCGCGCGCATCGGCGCGGTGATGTTCATCGTCACGCTGCTCAGCTGGGTGATGGTGGTCTCGAACCCGTCTGCCGCGCTCTCAGGCTCGTTTGCCGCGAAGCTGCAAGTGCTCTATTCACTTGGCGTCATTGCCCTCATCGGATGTCTGGGCATCGTGGCCGAGACCGTCATGCGCGTGCTGCGCGGCCCCGGTGGTTGGCTCGTGCGTACCGGCGAGGTCATTGTCGGTCTCGCCGCCGTCTATGCGATCTGGTTCTTCCTTTCATTCGGCCTGGTCAATTTCGTAACCAACTTCTAACATCGAACCCGGCCTTGCCCACAGAGGACGCTTCGTACATGATTCGGTTTGTCTCGACACTACTGCTTGCGCTCACCCTTCTTGGTGGCTCGGCGCAAGCGGCCACGGTTAGCGCGCAGTCAGCACCAGTGATGACGTCGCGAGACCTACAAACGTTCTACGACGGCCTCTTTCCGTACGCGTTGCATCGCGGGGGCATCCCGGGTGGCGTCATCGTCGTCGTCAAAGACGGAAAGCTGCTCTTCGCTAAAGGCTACGGCTACGCCGACCTCAAGACGAAGAGACCGGTCAATCCAAATACGACGCTCTTCCGTCCGGGTTCGGTATCGAAGCTCTTCACCTGGACCGCGGTGATGCAGCTGGTGCAAGCCGGCAAGATCGATCTCGATGCGGACGTGAACAAATACATCGACTTCACGATCCCGCCGTTCGACGGCAAACCGGTGACGATGCGCAATCTCATGACGCACTCGCCGGGCTTCGAAGAAACCGTACGCGATCTGCTCGTCGATACCAAAGAGCAAGTGCTGCCGATCGACGTATACCTGAAACGGCGCCTCCCGACGCGCATCTTCCCGCCCGGCGAAGTGATCGCGTATTCGAACTACGGCGCGACGCTCGCGGGCTATATCGTGCAGCGCGTCTCGGGCGAAAAGTTCGAAGACTACGTCGCCAAGCACATCTTCGCACCACTGAACATGGTCCACTCGACGTTCGTGCAGCCGCTGCCCGCGAATCTCGCGCCGCTCATGGCGACGGGCTATGTCGACGGCCAGCCCAAGCCGTTTGAGTTCGTCGACACCGCGCCGGCGGGTTCATCGACTTCGACCGGCATCGACATGTCGCACTTCATGCTCGCGTACTTGAACGGTGGAACATACGGCGGCTATCAATTGCTCAAGCCGGCGACGATCCAAGAAATGTGGACGCCGCAGGTTCCCGAGGAAAAGGGCCTGCCGGGCTTCGATCTCGGGTTCTATGAGGATGACTTCAACGGGTTGACGATCGTTGGACACGGCGGTGACACGGTAGCCTTCCACAGCGATCTGCACTTGATCCCAGCCAAAGGCGTCGGGTTCTTCGTCTCCTTCAACTCACCGGGGAAGGAAGGCGCGGTCGAGGACGTCCGCAACAACCTCTTCAAGGCGTTCCTCAATCGCTACTATCCGTACACGGCGCCCGACGAAGCGACCGTTGCCGATCCGCAGAAAGACGCCGCGCGCGTCGCGGGTTACTACGAGAGCAGCCGGCGCGTGGCACGCGCACTCGCGTTCGTCTATGCGCTCGGCCAGAGCCAAGTGACGGCGAATCCCGACGGCACCATCGAAGTCAGCGCGCTCAAAGACGCCGCCGGCGACACCTTTAAGTGGCGCGAGGTCGGACCGCTGCGCTATCGCCAAGTCGACGGTCAATCGCACCTCGTCTTCGGCACCGACGCGAACGGGAACGTAGACTCGTGGGCGTCCGACTACGTCAACATGGTTTCGGTCGAACAGCGAATCCACGGACTCGGAACGCTCGGTGCGCTCAAGACCGGGATCACCCTCTTCGTCGCGGTTATCGTGCTCTCGCTGCTGATTCGTCTCGGCGCGTGGATCGCACGTCGCAGGCTGAAGCTCTCGCTCGGCCTCAGCCGAAACGTGAACATCATTCACGCGGTCGCGCGGGTCGGCGCCATTGCCTTCCTCGTCGCGCTCGTCGGCTGGCCGATGCTGCTCTCGAACGAGGCCGCGATTCTCTCACCAGGCCTTCCCGGGAACCTCATGGTGCTGTACGTGATCGGCGTGATCGCGATCATCGGCGGCCTCGCGATGGTCGCCGAAGCGGCGATTCGCGTCGCACGCGGACCCGGTGGTTGGTTCGTTCGACTCGGTGAGATCGTCGTCGCGCTTGCGGGGCTCTACGGCATCTGGCTGTTTGTCCATCTGCAGCTCGTGAACTTCGCCACGAACTTCTAGTTGCTCCATCTTTTCCTCGCCGCCGCGATGGCAACAGCGTCTCCGGCGGCGAACGCCTACGCCGTGCCCGGGCGACGCATCAGCGTCGACGGGCATCGTCTGAACCTCGTTTGTGAGGGATCGGGCCGTCCCGTCGTCGTCCTTGACGCGGGTCTGGGCGATTGGTCGCCGTCGTGGATTCCGATTCAGCAGCGGCTCGCGTCACGCACGACGGTATGTGCGTACGATCGCGCCGGCTACGGCTTTAGCGATCCAGCGTCGTCACCGCGCACCTCATTTGCAATCGCACGCGAGCTGCACGACCTCTTGCACGCGGCCAACCTACCCGCGCCCTACGTCCTGGTCGCGCATTCGTTCGGCGGCCTCAACGTACAGGCGTTTACCGAACTATATCGCCACGATGTGGCCGGTATGGTGCTCGTTGACGGTACCGCTCCTGATGTCGCGATCCCCTCGGCCGTGCAGTCCTTGATGGACGCGCAGCAGGCCGCGGTGCAAAAATGCGCGACCTTGCCACGGCCGGCGTGCTTCGACGTGCTGTGGGGCATTAGCTCACAGCCCAACAACGGCGTGACGCCCGCGCTCCTGGCGGCGGTGAAGCAACAGGCGCGCAAACCTTGGCCGTACGCCGCTGTGGTATCGGAAATGCAAAATCTGACGGAGAGCATGCGCGAGGTTCGAACGCATACCGCTTCGCTCGGCGATCTGCCATTGGTCGTGCTCACGGCTACGTCGCACGGCGAGGACCAAATGCCGCCGGCGCTTCGCGCCGCGCTCCATCAGTTCGAACCGCAATGGCGCAAAGCGCACCTACGTATCGCTGCCCTCTCAACGCGTGGAAAGTACGAGCTGGTGAAAAGCGGGCACTACATTCAGTTCGAGCATCCCGACGTCGTGATCGACGCGGTCGATGAGGTTCTAGCCGAGCTTCGCTAGTACATCCGCGCGGTCGTGATCGACACCGCGGTCGCGCGCCGGCCGGAATCATTGCGCAAGAGATGCGGATACGCCGCCGAGAACGCGCAACAGTCGCCGGTCACCATGGGGTAATCGACACCGTCGACGACCAGCACGATGTTGCCATCGATGGCGTAGACAACGTCGATGCCTTCGTGCGTCATCTCATTACGGAACTTCGAATGCGGGTCGAGTTTTACCATGATGAAGTCGAGATCGATTCCAGGCAGATGCAACGCCTCGTAGTCGACGCCGCGCCCTCGCGCGACCTTCTTCCGCGTCTCCGCCGTCACAAAATTCGGCCGCGAAAGCTGCGCGGAATAGCCCAGGAACGAGCCGAGATCGTATTCGAAAAACTGCGCAAGACGCGCCAAGCGCCCAAGTGAGATATCGGAGTCGCCCCGTTCCACCGCACGAATAAACGACGCGGACAGATCGGTGGCCTTGGCCAAATCGCGCACAGTTACGCTGTTGCGCTCGCGCAGCCGCTTGAGGATGGTGCCGACGTCGGGCAGGGCCGCCGCTTTCGTTTTCGGGACTTCCTTGGCGGGCCGTCGTGGCATCTTATGACATCTCCGTATCGACCCGAGGCCAATAGCTCAGATCGCGCTTCTGGTAGCCAATCGCGGCAAAATCGACGGCGAGTGCACCCGGCGCACTCACGTGAATGACTCGTTTCGCCATCGGCGCGAACTTTCCCCAAAAGTGGTGCGATGACTTCACGACGATGAGCTTTTTGTCGCCAAGCGAGATACCGAGTCCGGTAAACGCGTTGGGCGCAAAGACCTGGGTGCGCGCCGAGACCAGCACGACGTCGATGCCCTGCGTGCGAATCCACGCGCTGCGCCCGAGCGACACCGGCCGCGAGTCGTCCATGTAGTCTTGTTCGTGCGTATCGAGCAGCCGTATGACCTCGACCCTTGCGTCGATCGGCTCGCCCGAAGCCGTGCCGAGTTTGCCGCCAAAGCGCAAGTCGAACGTCGCGCCTTCACCCCATTCGAAACACGTGTCCACCGCGATCG
Organism: Candidatus Acidiferrum sp.; assembly: GCA_035486535.1. Taxonomy (GTDB): domain Bacteria; phylum Vulcanimicrobiota; class Vulcanimicrobiia; order Vulcanimicrobiales; family Vulcanimicrobiaceae; genus Aquilonibacter. Next base: position 5,286 of record DATHMY010000122.1, on the reverse strand, counting down.
GATCGTAATACGTGCCGGTAGCAACGTTCTCGATGCCGCGTTCGAGGAGCGCGCGCAGCACGTAGGTGCTGTCACCCGGCGCCCCGCCCCCGGCGTTATCGGCGACATCGGCGAGCACGACCGGACCGCCCGGCGTCGCGAGCGCCGCATCGAGCGCTTCGTCGAGCGGCATCGCACGCAGCAAGGCCTCGCGGCGCATTGCCCAAAACCGCGTCCCGAACTCGTGCGCCGTGCGTTCGGCGAGCGCTGGATCGCCATCGGCAATCACGAGCATCTTCACGCCGGCGTCGGGCACGTCGCCCCACGGAAAGCCGTGAATGAGGCTCAGCGACAGAATCCCGTCGCGCTCGCGTGCCGTCATCTCGTCAACCAAACCGCGCAGCGGCTGCGCGGTCGTGGGAAACATGCCGACGATGTTGCAGTCGTACGCCGCCATGACCGGATGCGTCTTGCGCTGCGCGGCGTCGAGGCAGATACGGTAGAGGTCGCGCGCGCGATCGACGATATCGGTGTGCGGATATTCCTTATAGGCGACGATGGCGTTGGCATTCGCGAGCATGGTCGGCGTGAGGTGCGAATGCAGATCGAGCTCCGCGCCGATCACGGCGCGTTCCCCGGCGATCGCGCGAGCACGCTGCAGCACGTCACCTTCGCAGTCGGGATAACCGTCGGCAACCATTGCGCCGTGGAGGTAGAGGAGGATGACGTCGACGGGCATCGCGCGCTCCAAGTCTGCCAGCAACTCGTCGCGCAGCGATTCATAGACCGCCCGAACGGTCGGCCCGGCGGGCTGCGCGATCGCGACGATGCTCTCGCTCACCGCGTGTCCGTCACGCTCGGCCGCTTCGCGCCACGCCGTCATCGACGCGACGTCGGATTGCAGGCGGCTGCGATCGAAGGCCTTCGCGCCGGTGGGAAGGGGCGAAAACGTATTGGTTTCGGTGACGAGCGTGGCGGTGAAGATGCGCAAGGGCTATTGGCCGTAGAGCAGCCGCGCAATGCGCAGCGCGATTGCTTCGGGATCGGCGGTGGTGGCATTGGTGAGGATGACGATCTCGAGCCCGTCGTCGGGAAAGACCGCGTTCATCGCGCGTGCGCCGATGAGGCCGCCGTTGTGCCAGACGATGCGCCGGCCTTCGTCGTGGCCCGCAACCCAGCCGAAGCCGTAGCCATTGGCAATGTTGCTCTGAGTATTACCGCTAGGGATGCTCATCGACGGATGGCGGGGCGGCGTGGTCGCGATCTCGACACTGCTTTGTGAAATCACTTTGCCGCCGAAGAACGCGCCGTCCCACTTCACCAGATCCGATGCATCCGACGCGATCGCGCCGGCCGAACCGCCCCATGACATGTCGTAACGCGGGACGAGGGTGAATGCGCCCTTCGCATAGTTGTAACCGCGGGTGACGTCGTTCCCCACCGCAATCGACCAGGTGAGATATTGCATCGAGCTGAGGTCCTGCGCCCGGAAGATGTTTTGCGTGAGGAATTGTTCGTACGGCTCGCCGCTCACCTTCGCGACCAGCATGCCCGCAATGAGATAGTTGGTATTGCTGTACTCCCACTTCGTCCCGGGCTTGAACTTGAGCGGCATACCCCGCGTGAGGTTGACATAGTATTCGAACGGCTCGTGCGTCGTCCAGGTGCCGGCGAAGAGCGCCGTGATCAACGCCCTGTTCTCGATATAGTCGTGCAGGCCTGAGGTTTGATTGAGGATCTCGCGCACGGTGATCTCCGACGCGTGCGGGACGCCGGGCAGATGCGTCGCGAGCTTAGCATCGAGATCGATTTTGCCTTGCTGGACCAGCAGCAACACGCACGCCGCAGTAAACTGCTTGCTAATCGAACCGATGGGGAATATCGTAGTCGCGGTAACCGGCAAGTTCTTTGCCTGATCGCGCATTCCGTAGCCCTTGGTGAAGAGCGTCGCCCCGTTGCGCCCGACGGCGACTTCGACGCCAACCAAATGCTGCTGCGCCATCGCCGTTTGCACGATTGTGCCGATCTTCGCGGTCTGCGCAGGGGAGAGTGCATCGGCAAGCGCGGTTACCGGAAGGCTTGTGGAGAAGACAAGCGCTGCCATCGCGGCAACAAGCCGAGTCCTGAACGAAGAGCCCACGGGTACCTCCAGACGCAATCGAGCGGAACAATATACTGCTTCACTCGACTAAATACTGCGCTATATTCGGAGCCTCCTCGTCCGCGACCCTACCTCATCATTTTGTGAACTGCAAGAGGTGGTCAGGATAGTCGATCACGACAGCACTGTACGTGGCAAAGGCCAGGGCCCCGACGGCAATTGGGATTCTCGAGTCGACCGTCACCGGACATACGCTCGCGACGCTCTTCTCTCCACCGAACGAGACTTCCACTTGAAACGTTGTGGAGCCACAGTAACTCGCCGTTCCCGCCATGTTCGAGTAATTGATGGTCGCAAACGTCGTAGGAGGCATACGTATCGATCCCGCGTAGCCGCTGTCGAACAGCACCTGAAGGGTCCGACCGCCGATCGTTGCCGAGCCGTGAGCGACGCCAGATCGGTCGATCGGGACGCAGCCGGACGCGCAGGCATGCGGACGCCCAATTGAAACCTTCGCCTGATGGGAGACAAAATCTAAGCGCAGACGCACCTTCTCGAGGTAGTCCGCGCCACAGAGAACGGTGCGAGGGGGTAGGCGGTCATCGACGTGAACGACTGGCCGCGTAAAAGACGAGCCGGCAACTGTAAGCGACCCAATTCTACCCGTCTGCATCGCGCCGTATCCCCCGATCCGATAGGTAATCGTCTGCGACGGATCCTTCGTGTCGATCAGGTTCGCCAAGTCGCTCGACACGGCGAAAATAGTAGCACCGGTATCAATCATGCAAGTAACTGGAATTCCGCTTGCGCTGCCGTCAAGTGCGAATCTTGCACCGCTCGCGCGCAGGGGAGTAACGCTGTCTCGTACGTCGGCATGCATCGGTGGCCACGCCGCTCTGTCCGATGCGACCGGTCCTCGTGCAAGGCTCTCCTCAGTCACGACGACTGCTTGGCCGTTATTTACCCGCCATGCTGTGGGGACGGCCGCGCCGTTGGTCAGCCTTCCGTAGTGCTCTATCTGGATATTTTGCGGAGAGCCGTGCTCCTCATACGAGACGCTCGTAATCAATCCACTACTGGGATCTCGCTCCACTACCACCGGCCAACCGCCGGGAGCGGTTCCGCTCGGCGGCAGATCGCCGCACAGCACCGAACGAAGAGTCATGAAGTCGCGCTTTGCATCTCCAGCGTCCTCGCTCTCGACGCCATTCTCATCGAGACGCCACGCTGTTTGCGTATCAGATCCTGTGACCAGACCATAGTCGAGCCCGTGTGACGAGTACCGCTCTTCAATGCGCTCGGCATCCACACTAATCGTCACCTCGTTGAACGACTGGTAGGTCGCGTGCAGAACGATTGTCACACCTGGCGTGCACCCAGAAGGAACCCCATCCGCAACAGCAGTGGCGACGCCAGGTGAAGGCGCCGCCACGAAGATCAGGGCTGCCAGCCCGATGCTACAGCGTAATTGGCAGTTGAGTAGTCTGGGAATTGTCAATCGTGAAGTCTCCCGATTGGCTCATCGACTCAAAGTCGCTCATCGACTCTGCCGCCATGCTAAGTGAGAACACTTGGTCCGGACTTAGGACTGCAGTACTGCCGCCGCTGCCTCCTCCCGACAGAAGGTTCGTCGGAAGCGTCTGCAGAGTTGGGATCCCGTCCGTTTGATTTCCACTCACCGTCTGCGTCTGGCTAGTCCCGTCAATGGTCGTAGTCTCCTGCGTCTCATCATTGCTCTCGGTGTAGTTCAACTCTTCCGTCGAGACGCTGCCGTCGGGAGCCTGGATTAAGATCGTTTCGTCGACATCACCCACGGCATCCACGTTAATATTGATGTCGTAGGCAGAGTTGCCGTTGCCGCCCGGATTCGAAATCGTGGCACTCGAACTGAGAACGCCCTCGCTCACCGAAACTTGGGTCCCGCTCGCGCCCGTTACGTTGAACGAATAATAGCTATCAAAAGATCCGAGCATTAGGCCAATGTAGGGGAGCGCGGGTGCGACACCTGCAGCAGTAGTCGAACCACTGGCCTCCGCAGCCTGCTCCGCACCGGCGTCTTCCGCGTCTTGCCCCAGCGTAAAGCCCTCGCCCTCGGAGCTCTGATTGGTGTTGAATACAGAAGATATGAGGCTATTGAGTTCGTAGCCTGAAGCTACGACCTGCGGACCTGATCCCGTACTCACGACCGTGATCGAATTCCAAAGCGGATTCGACTGATCGATGACCATCGTGTTGTTTGCTCCTACCGTGATGTTGGGGTTATCGGTTAGTACTCCGTCACTCCGTCCATCGCGTCTGATGCCAGCCACTGCTCAACCAGATCCCACTTACCCAAAACAATATGCGCACGGCATCGGAGTGCGCCAGCAATCGCGCCTACGTCGCCACTCGTCTCGTCGATTGATGCTAGCTCGAGCAGCGCTTCGTCGAGCTTCGAGATAGCTAGCAGCGAGCGAGCGCGGTCCAATCGTACTTCAACGCGGTCATCCTCCTCTGTCGACGCGAGGTACTCCGAGAATCGGGCAGCGCGAAAGAACTCGCCCGGCGCCAGGGGACGGACACTCACGGCGCACACGATATCAACCCCCGAGTGGAACGTTTAACGCATATCATTGGCTTTATGCAACCCGAAAAAGCTGACAGACGGACTTCTAATTTGCTGACAAAAGCCCTCGACTACGGATCGACGTTTATGGCCAAACGGGTGACGTGCCCAGAACGTGCCGGCGGTAGGACTTTCGACCTAATCGCCGCCCGCAGCGGCTTGGGTGTGCGCGATTTGACCGCGACGCGAAAGCGCCACTCGTTGTTGACGCGGGCGATCGGGTAAGGCGCGGGGCCGAGGACTTCGCCGACACTCGCCGCGCGAAGGATTTCCGCATAGCTCTCCGCCGCATCGAGGGCTGCTTTGCGGCTGCGGCCGATCACGCCCAAATAGACCAAGCGCGAGAACGGAGGATAGCGCAGTTCCCGCCGTTGCGCCAGTTCGCCGCGCGCGAAACCGTCGTAGTCGTGCTGAGCGGCGTGCACGATCGCCGGATGGTTCGGCGAGTAGGTCTGCACGATCGCCTCGCCCACACTGGCACGGCCGCTGCGCCCGCAAACCTGCGCGATCAGATCGAACGTCCGTTCCGCCGCGCGATAGTCGGGAATGTGCAGGCCGACGTCAGCCGCGACCACGCCGGCGAGCGTAACCGTCGGGAAGT
>DATHMY010000121.1:0-5993 GCA_035486535.1 Candidatus Acidiferrum sp. | reverse complement strand
CCGGCATTGTCGCCGCCGCCGAAGCGCGCAACGACGTCATAGTCCTGCGCATACAGATCGACGACGCGTCCCTTGCCTTCATCCCCCCATTGGATGCCGACGATGATATCTGCTTTCGTCACCCGGGGCCTATTCGGAGCGGAATTCTAAATCGCTTGTGTCGCCCATTGGGATTTCGTGCGCGCCTTGAAACTGCGTCATCACGAATTCCGAGAACAGGGCGTTGGGCCAGCCGAAGTCTTCGCGTGTAAAGCGCTTGGGATCGTCGGGATCGAACGATTCGTGCAACAAATGATCGCCGGGATCGCTCGCGAGCAGTTGCGTCAGTACGTCCTGCTTCTCGTCCTGGGTCGTGGCGGTGAGGCCTTCCATGATCAGCGCCAATGGCCAGATCCAGTGATCCGGCGTGTGGAAACTACCGATGCCGCGCGCGACTTGCCCCTGGTAGAACGATGGGTTGTCGCCGGAGAGTAAGAAGTGGCGGGTATTCTCATAGTAGCGATCGTTCGGCGTGGTGTAGCCGATATAGGGCGCAGATAACAAACTCGGAATGTTTGCGTCGTCGGTGAGAATCGCGTGTCCGAGCCCATCGACCTCGTAGGCATAAATGTAGCCGTATTTAGGCACGAGCACCAAGCCGTAGGTCTGAATGCCGCGCTGCACTTCGTCGCGCAGCGAGGTCGCTTCGTTGGCTTTGACCACGTTGTGGTACACGGTGCGTTCGATCTCAGCCATGTCGCCGAGCGCCACGACGGCAAACATCTCCGAGGGAATCAAAAAGTTGTAGTAGCAGGCGTCATCAGACGGTCGAAAGCCAGTCCAGATCATCCCCGTATAACCGACCGGACGTCCCTTCCCGTCTTCGGCGAGTTCCTTGTGCGTATAGCGCGAGTCGCGCGGGTGATCTTGTTCGCGCTGCATCGTGGCCAGCGTGGCGTCCAGCGCCTTGGCATAATCCGGCGTGAAGATCGAGGTATCGCCGGTCGTCTTCCAATAGCTCCACGAGAGCGTGATCGGATACGCCAACGAGTCCAACTCGAACTTCTGCTCCCAGACGCGGTAGTCGAGCGTGAATGCATTGGCATAGGGATCGACCTGAACGTACTTCACCATGCGCGCGATGATCGCGCGCAGGAGCGAACGCGTGTCGGGATCGTCCTTGGCAAAGAAAAGATACGGACGCGCTTGTGCGCTCGCGTCGCGCAGCCATTCGGCCGGAATGTCGCCGGTCTTGATGTAGGCCGTGCCGTCGGGCGCGTACTCGGCGAGCTTTCCCGTGTCGAGCAGCGCAGCCCGGAACATCTCAGCCAAACGAGCGTTGGGACTGTTGTAGTCAGCTGCGGCGCGGGCGATCGACTGCAGTTCGAGCGAATTGGCGCGCAGCGGCAAGGTCACAGCCGCGACGGCCCAGAGCAATGCGCACGCGCGCATCCAGCGTTCAATCACGGCCACGACCCATGGGCATAAAGTGCCTGCAGCTCCCGGTAGCGTCCGCGGTAGTCGAGTCCATAGCCCACGACGTAGACGTCGGGGATCTCAAATCCGCGGTACTTGACTTCAATATCGGCAATTCTTCGCGCCGGACGGTCCAGCAGCGTGCAGACCGCCAATGAAGCAGGCGAGCGCGCCGTGAGCGACTTGAAAACATACTGTAGGGTCATCCCCGTGTCGATGGTGTCGTCGACCAGGATAACGTCCCGGCCCTCAATAGAGGCTGAGGTATCTTTCAGGAAGCGGATGCCTTCAAGGCTGCTGAACTTGGTCACGGCGATCGCGTCGTACTCGCACGGGATCGTCACCGCGCGGGTCAAATCGGCGAGAAAGGTCGCGGCCGCATTGAGCACACCGATCAACACCGGAACGCGTCCCTCGTAGTCACGCGAGATCTCGGCACCGAGCTCGCGTACGCGCGCGGCGATTGCCGGCGCGTCGAAGAGGACTTCGCCGATCATGCCGCCGGGTGCAATCGCGCGAAGAGTCGCTCGACGTCACGGCGCGTGAAGAGCTTCACGCGGACGCGCGGATGATGCTGCGCCATCAAGCGCAGCTTGCGGTTCTTTCGCGTGTTTAGTGCCGGCTTCGCAACGGTCATCTCAATGTACAGATCGTAGTCCGGAAGATAAAAATCGGGCGTAAAAAAAGCGACAGGTCTGCCGCTACCGTCCCAACCGATCGGGAATGAACGAGGTTCGTATTCCCAGCCGATTCGATAGAAGTCGAAGAGCCGGGCCAGAGCCGATTCGCTCTCGTGAGCAAAAACAATCCGTGACATCGCCACGGACCAACTTCTACGACGCGTTCACCCGAAATTCCGCTTTGATCGCGGGCAAACGAATGAGAAATCTTGCGCCGCCGAGCGGAGAATCATCCGCGCGTACCGTGCCCCCGGCGCGCTCGACGATCGTGCGCACGATACTCAGGCCGATACCCGCGCCGCGCGTCGCTTCGCTTGCGCCGCCCCGCGTGCGGTGTTCGAAGATCCGCTCCCGCTCCGACGGCGCCACGCCCGGGCCGTCATCGTCAACGGCCGCACAGATAAACGGATCCTGGCGTGCGATGCTAACGCAGATGCGGCCGCCGCGGTTCCCATACTTGATGGCATTCTCGATGACGTTGAGCAAGACGTGCATGCAGGCATCGCCGCCGATCCGCGCGCTTGCTTCACCCTCGTGTCGCGCTTCTAGCGTCATGCCCGCCTCGCGAGCGACCGGGCTGAGCGAATCGATCGCGGCACTGGCAACGGCGGCCAGATCGGTCACGCCGGCCACCGGAGGCGCGGTGAGGTCGAGCAGAGAGAAATCGAGCATGCCGTCGACGAGGCGCCCCAAACGCAACGCCTCATTGCGCGCGACCTCGAGAAACCGGCGCGCGGCGGCGGGGTCGAGATCGTCGTCGAGCAGCGTTTCGATATAGCCGCGAATCGAGGTGAGCGGCGTGCGCAGCTCGTGGCCCACCGTAGCCAGAAACTCATAGCGCTCCCGTTCGCGCGCACCACGCTCGAGCGCGCGCTCGATCGTGCCTTCGAACCCATCGACGTCCGCCGGCGTGGTGATCGGCCACCATCCCGTTTCCATCCGCCGTCCGGTTACGAGCGACATCGTCGCGGCGATCCGCTCGAGCGTCGAGCGCGCATCCAGCGTTAGCGCGCTCGTTCCGTCGCGGGCCGGCGTCAGCATCGCGATCACAAACCAGTCGCTGCCGGGTTCGTGCGCGAGACGATCGCCTTCACGTACCACCCGCTCGGCAGCGCGAGCGAAGGCCACGACGCTCTCGCGTTCCAAACGGCGCGCAGCGACAGGAAGGCGCAACACGAGCAAGGGCACGTCGCGTCCCTGTTCGAGCGCAGCCCGCAGCCGCGGTGCAAGGGCGGCCAACGCGTGGATCCGGCGTCCACGCACGTTCATATCCGGACGAACTTGTAGCCGTACCCGTGAATCGTGTGCACGATCGGCGGGTGGCCCGCGGCTTCCTCGATCTTGGCGCGTAGCCGGCGGACGTGCACATCGACCGTTCGCTCGTCACCCACGAAGTCGAAGCCCCAAACGCGCTCGAGGATGCGCTCGCGAGAGAGCGCGATGCCGGCGTTGACCGCGAGTTCGAGGAGCAGGGAAAACTCGCGCGGCTTGAGGTGGACGTTGATGCCGTCGACGCGCACCTCGCGTGCCGCCTCGTCGATCTCCAAACGTCCGAAGGTGAGGTTCGAGGGCGCGGCATCGAGCGTACGCCCGGCGCGGCGCAACACGGCGCGCACACGAGCGACGACTTCGCGAGGACTGAACGGTTTGCAAATGTAGTCGTCGGCCCCGAGTTCGAATCCGACGACGCGGTCGATCTCGTCGATGCGCGCGGTCAGCATGACGATCGGCAACTCGCGCTCTTCGCGCCGCAAGGTTCGGACGACGTCGAATCCTTCGACGCCCGGCAAGCCAAGGTCGAGAATCAGCAGGTCCGCCGCGTGACGGGCACTGCGCAATGCGGCCTGGCCATCGCCCACCGGCACGACGCTGAAGCCTTCTCGCTCCAAGTGATGCGCGAGCAGGTCGCGTATCGCGCTATCGTCTTCGGCAACGACGATCGTGGGAGCCGCCATATGCACGAAAGTGCCCGTGCGGCTTAGTCCAAGGACACGATTCCCGCAGCGTGTTCACGCAGCACCGAATAGATCGTGGAGGCCGCGAAGCCCAATCGTTCGAGCCGTCGCGCTGCTGCGGGATAGCTCGGCATCGTTTTGTGTAAGACCCTATCGAGGGCGCGCGCGCAACGCGAACGCTCGTTTTCTTCGAGCGCCCCCACTGCGGCAGCAGCTTCGTCGCGATCGATTCCCTGGCGGACCAGTTCACCGACGAGGCGGACGTCGCCCAGCGCTTTGCGCTTGCGCTCGACGTAGAGCTGCGCAAAGAGCCGGTCGTCGAGAAACCGCTCAGCCTTGCAACGAACGACGACACCCGATATGGTGTCGTCGTCGTAGCCTTTGCGCGCGAGGCGCTCCCAGAGCTGCGCCTGTGTTAGTCGCCGCCGCGCCAGCATTCCAAGCGCACACGCATATGCGCTCATGATTACTCCTCGGACGAAACCGCTGCGACCACGCCGATGCTATGACCGTTCTTTGAGACGGCGCCTGCGAGTGCTTCGCGAATCTTCGTTTCGATTTCGCCGGCCATATCGAGGTGCTCTTCGAGGAACGACTTCGCGTTTTCACGGCCTTGCCCGATGCGTTGATCGCCGTAGGTGTACCACGAGCCGCTCTTGCCGACGATGTTTTGCTCGAGCGCAACGTCAAGGATGGAGCCCATCTTCGAGATGCCGCGGCCGTAGGTGATATCGAATTCCGCTTGGCGGAACGGCGGCGCGACCTTGTTCTTGACGACTTTGGCGCGCGTGCGTGAACCGACGACGTCTTGTCCGACCTTGATTTGCTCGAGCTTGCGCACGTCGACGCGGATCGACGCGTAGAACTTGAGCGCGCGGCCGCCCGAGGTCGTCTCGGGGCTGCCGAACATCACGCCGACCTTCTCACGCAATTGGTTGATGAAGATCATCACTGCTTTGCTGCGCGAGATCGCGGCGGTGAGTTTGCGCAGCGCCTGCGACATCAAGCGTGCCTGCAGACCGACGTGCGCGTCGCCCATGTCGCCCTCGAGTTCGGCCTTGGTGACGAGCGCGGCAACCGAGTCGACGACGATGACGTCGACCGCGTTGCTGCGGGTAAGCATCTCAGCGATCTCGAGCGCCTGTTCGCCGGTATCGGGCTGCGAGACGAGCAGATTGTCGAGATCGACGCCCAGCGCTGCGGCATAGTTCGGATCGAGTGCGTGCTCGACGTCGATGAAGGCGGCCGTTCCACCGTTCTTCTGTGCTTCGGCGATGGCGTGCAGCGCGAGCGTCGTCTTGCCGCTCGATTCGGGACCGTAGATTTCGACGATGCGACCGCGCGGATAACCGCCCACGCCGAGCGCGAGATCGAGCGCGATCGATCCGCTCGGCACGACTTCGAACGCCATGCGTTCCTGGAAGTCGCCCATCTTCATGATCGAGCCCTTACCGAATTGCCGCTCGATTTGGGCGAGGGCATTGCCCAGGGCGATTGCTCGTTCGTCTTGCGCTGCCATTATGCGGTTCTCTCCTTACTACTCGTTGCGTTCATATACGATCACGTTGTCACGCTGTGGTGACAAGTGGTTGGCCTTAAACTTTCACGGAGTCGGGGGCATCGTCAAAAAGTGCCTGGGTGAATTCGGCCGCGACGAAGGGGCGCAGCGCGTCCGCGCTCTCCCCAAGGCCGATGAATTTGATCGGAATCTCGAGGGTATCCACGATGGCGACCAGCACGCCGCCTTTTGCGGTCGAATCGAGTTTGGTGACCACCACCCCGGTCAATTGTGTCGTTTCATTGAAGATCCGAGCCTGCGAGATCGCATTCTGTCCGGTGGTGCCGTCGAGTACCAAAAGCGTTTCGTCGGGGGGATGCCCGAGCTCACGTTCGATCACGCGCC
>DATHMY010000120.1:0-36189 GCA_035486535.1 Candidatus Acidiferrum sp. | reverse complement strand
AGCGCGGACGGTCACGAGCCTGCGCGCGCTGGTTAATGAATCGCTCGAATTTACGCGCTATCTGCTCGCCGGCTTGATCGATCCAAGCTTGCGTGATCTCGCAGCGATGCGAGCATTGCGCACAAAATTGTGGAGTGCACGTGCAACTGCTGATGAATCACTCGAACGAATGCTCAGCGAGCCCGGGCACTCACACGAGATCGATCCCGACATCGCGCTCGGAGTCATGGCCGCTTCGGCGCGTCTTGGCCTCGGCAACGCCGCACTCTCGAGCCTCTATCAAGATCCGCAGTCACCGGCCTTCCCGGCGCTTACGCCACTCGCATTGGCGCTCGCGGCCGCGTCGATCGATGGTGCGAGCGGTTTGCGCGACGCGTACACGCAGGCTGCCGATGCGCTCGCTGGCGACACGAGTTCGGCGGCGCAGGGTTTACTCGCCGCCTGCGACCGCATCGTTGACAGCATCAACACGATTGTCGAACTGTGGGGAAGCACGGCGGCAGCGACGAAAGCCTAGCGCGTGCCTGAATACGTCTATTCCATGTTTCGCGTCGGCAAGATGGTGCCGCCGAAGCGTCAGATTCTCAAAGATATTTCGTTGAGCTTCTTCCCGGGCGCCAAGATCGGGATTCTCGGTCTTAACGGCGCAGGAAAGTCCTCGCTGCTGCGCATCATGGCGGGCGTCGACACCGAGTTCGACGGCGACGCTGCGCCCTCGCCGAATCTGACGATCGGCTTTTTGGAGCAAGAGCCGAAACTCGATCCCAACTTGACCGTGCGCGAAGCGGTCGAACAGGGCTTGGGCGCATTGCTGGTCGCGCGTAAGCGGCTCGAAGAACTCTACGCCGAGTACGGCAATCCGGATGCGGATTTCGACAAGCTTGCCGAGGAGCAGTCCAAGCTCGAAGCGGTGCTGCAAGCCGCGGGTGACGATCTCGATCAACAACTCGAGATCGCGGCCGACGCATTGCGCTTGCCGCCGTGGGATGCAAAGATCGGGCCGCTCTCCGGCGGAGAGAAGCGCCGCGTGGCGCTATGCCGCCTTTTGATCTCCAAGCCCGACATGCTGCTGCTCGACGAACCGACCAACCATCTCGACGCCGAAAGCGTTGAGTGGCTCGAACAATTTCTCGCGCGTTTTCCCGGGACGGTGGTCGCGGTCACGCACGATCGCTACTTCCTGGACAATGCGGCCGAATGGATTTTGGAACTCGATCGCGGGCGCGGCATTCCGTGGAAGGGCAACTACAGTTCGTGGCTCGATCAGAAACAAGAGCGTCTCGCCGGTGAGGAAGCCGCCGAATCCGCACGTCAGAAAGCCCTCAAGCGCGAACTCGAGTGGGTGCGCCAGAACGCGAAGGGCCGACAATCGAAGAGCAAGAGCCGTCTCACGCGCTTCGAGGAGATGTCGAGTTACGACTATCAGAAGCGCAACGAGACGCAAGAGATCTTCATTCCGGTAGCCGAGCGCTTGGGCGAAAAAGTCATCGAACTCAAGGGCGTGCGCAAGGCGTACGGCGAGAAGCTCTTGATGGACGACGTAAGCTTCGTCATTCCGCCCGGCGCGATCGTCGGCATCATCGGCCCCAACGGCGCCGGCAAATCGACACTGTTTCGTATGATCGCCGGCAAAGAGCAACCCGATGCGGGCGAGATCGTGATCGGCCCGAGCGTCAAGCTCGCGCTCGTCGATCAGAGCCGCGACGTGCTCGACAATAGCAAGACGGCCTGGGAAGACGTCAGTGGCGGGCTCGACATTCTGCAAGTCGGGCGCTTCGAGATGAACTCACGCGCCTATCTGGGTCGCTTCAATTTCAAGGGCGGCGATCAGCAGAAAAACGTCGGCCAACTTTCCGGCGGCGAACGCGGCCGGTTGCATCTGGCCAAGACGCTGCTCGCGGGCGCGAACGTCCTCTTGCTCGACGAACCGTCAAACGACCTCGACGTCGAAACGCTGCGCGCGCTCGAGGACGCGCTGGGCGAATTCGCCGGCACGGTGTTGGTCACGAGTCACGATCGCTGGTTCCTCGATCGGATTGCGACCCACATCCTCGCCTTTGAGGGCGACAGCCGCGTCGTATTTTTCGAAGGCAACTACCAAGAGTACGAAGCCGACAAGGTCAAACGCCTCGGCGAAGAGGCCGCGCGCCCCAAGCGCATTCGCTACCGCCCGCTCTCGTTAAATTAAGCCAAGGTGTAAAGCCACCAGCGGGGAGCGCCTTTGCGCGCGCCGCGATCGAAGTACACCACAGCGATGCGACCGTCGGACGTCGCGAACTCAAACCAATGCTTCTTGACGTAAGTGTCGCCGCGATCGTCTTTGGTCGAACGCCAGGTTCTGCGAAGTTCGCGCACCTCGAGGCGCTCGCCATCGTAGCTGAACGCCGGCGGCAGCGACGGCTCGCCTTGCGCAAGGAGCGCCGCGTCGAGTGCGCCCTCAGGAACGATCGCTTTGCCGACGAATCCCACGGTCAAGGAAGCTTGGATGCGCATCGGGATTGACCTCGGCGGAACGAAAATCGAAGTTGTTGCGCTCGACGCCGGTGGTAGCGAGCGCTTGCGGCGGCGCGTGCCGACACCGCGCGGCGACTATGCCGCAACAGTCGACGCCATCGTCCGGTTAGTGCATGACGCTGAATCCGAACTCGGGTCGCAAGGAACCGTCGGCGTCGGCACGCCTGGTGCCGTTTCGAAACAGACCGGACGCATCAAGAACGCCAACAGTACCTGGTTGATCGGTCAACCGCTACGTGCCGATCTCGAGCGTGCGCTGGGCCGCGAGATCCGCATCAGCAACGACGCAAATTGTCTCGCGCTCTCCGAAGCGACCGACGGCGCCGCTCGCGGCATGCGCGTGGTTTTCGCCGTCATCCTCGGCACCGGCGTCGGCGGCGGCATCGCCATTGATGGCGTTGTACACGACGGCCCAAACGCGATTGCCGGTGAGTGGGGCCACACGCCGCTCCCATCGATGCGCGACGACGAAGTGCCCGGCCCGAGCTGCTACTGCGGGCGCACCGGCTGCATCGAAACGTTCCTCTCTGGGCCCGCACGCGAACGCGAGCCGTCATTGGAACGCTACCTCGATCGGCTCGCGCGCGGACTGGCGGTGATCGCCGACATCCTCGACCCGGACGCATTCGTGCTCGGCGGTGGCGTTTCCAACGTCGACGAGATCTATACGCGCGTGCCGGACCTCATGCGCACGTACGTGTTCTCGGACACGTTCGACACGCCGCTGCTGCGCGCGGCGCACGGGGATTCGAGCGGCGTTAGGGGTGCGGCGATGCTTTGGCCGAGTGGGGCGACGGCTTTGGGGACGGCGTCGGCGACGGAAGTGCGTTGAAGCGTTGGCCGAGCGCATCGAGCTCGTCGTGGTACTGCCTCATTAAGGCCTGCTGCACTTGCGTCGGTCCGTCATTCGCGCTTGCGATGATGTGGCGCAAATAGGCGATCTGATCGATCACTTTGGCCGGCTGCTTGTAACCGGCGTTTTCGCTGCCGTTCCCGTTACGCAGCGCATCTGCGAGCGCCGCGTACTTGCCGGCGTGACCTTTTAGCTTCGCAAGCCACACCTCGCCGCGCTCCTGATCCTGCGCGAGCGATTTGAGCGCGTCGAATTGCGCTTGCAGTTGCGCCGTCGACGCATCCGATTCCGGATCGAAGCGCACCGTGAGCGGCACGCTCAAAGTAGCGCCGCGCGCTATCAAGCGCACCGTATAGGAGCCCGCCAACACTTCCGGCCCTTCGATGTCGAGCGGATAAAAGACGTAATACGGGCGCGGATCTTGCTTGGTCTTCGGCCAGCCCGGCGGGTCGGTGCTCAAATCCCAAACAACGCGGTTGATGCCGCCATCGGCGGTACCGTCGAGGTGCCGCACCACGGTTCCCGCGCCGTCTAAAATCTCGAGCGTGACCTTTTCCTTGGGCGCTTTGTGTCCGCGCTTAACCTTCGCTGTAGCGTGCCGCTTGAGGTAATAGGAGATCACCGCGCCGTAGGGCTTGTTGTCGGATACGAATGCGTTCTGACCGATGTCGTGATACGGACGCGACGTGTAGCGCCACGCGTCGGCCGGCGGAAACAGCGCCACTTGACCCTGCACGCCTCGCGCAAGCGCTTCGAGCGGCCCGACGTCGTCGAGAATCGCAAAGCCGCGGCCGTGCGTCCCGGCGATGAGATCGTTCGCGTCCGGTTGGATCTGGAGATCGTACACCGGCACGTGATTCATCCCCAGGCGCGCATCGTGCCAGTGACCGCCGCGATCGAACGAGGCCCAGATGCCGTCTTCGGTTCCCGCAAAGAGTAACGACGGTGCGCGCGGATCCTCGCGCACGACGTACGCCCAAAGCGGTAATCCGCTGTCGATGCGGTTCCAACTCGAGCCGCCGTCGCGCGTCATAAAGATGTACGGGTGCGTGTCACCCAAACGGTGCGCATCAAAGGTGACGTAGGCGACGTTCGCATCGACCCGCGACGCCTCGATCGAAGCGACGATTGCGTGGGCAGGCACGCCGGTGATGTTCTTGCCAACGTCGGTCCAGGATCCGCCGTCGTTGCTGCTCACGTCTACGTGACCGTCGTCGGTGCCCACCCACAGCGATCCGGCGTGCGATCCTTGGGCGATCGCGAAGATCGTGCAGTACGTCTCCGCATTGGTGTTGTCGTGCGTGATCGGACCGCCGCTCGGAACCAGCCACGCCGGATCGCATGGTTGGGTGAGGTCGGGACTGATCACGCTCCACGACTGACCAGCGTCGTGCGAACGAAAGAGCACGTTGCCGCCGTAGTAGATCGTGCCCGGGTCGCGCGTCGACACGAGCAGCGGCGCACTCCAGTTGAAACGGTACTTCTGCGCAGCGGCGCCCGTCCCGAAAGCGATCACCGGTTGCGGTGAGATGTAACGCGCCTCGCCGGTGCGCAGATCGCGTCGTGTCAGATCGCCGAAGTGCGTATCTTCGTAGAGTATTTGTGAATCGTGCGGATCGGGGAACACATATTGCCCGTCGCCCCAGTCCGAGACGTTGCGCCACGATCCGCCCTCGACACCCGTGTCGTTCCATAGCGTGTTCGGACCCCACCACACCTCGTGATCCTGCATGCCGCCCATCACGTGATAGGGCACATCGTGGTCGTAGCCGACGCGATAGATCTGCGCGAAGGGTACGGTGTTGACGAACGACCACGTCTTCCCATCGTCGGTGCTGTAGTCGAAACCCATGTCGCTGCCAAGCAAGACGTGCTGGTGATCGTTCGGATCGATCCACAAGTCGTGATTGTCGCCGCCGGCGTAGACACCATGGAAGTGCTTACCACCGTCGGTCGAACGTTTGAGCTCGCCCGAGATGTTCCACACGATGTTGGTTCGATCCGGATCGACACGGATTTGGCTGAAGTAAAACGGTCGAAAGACCAGATCTTGATCGGCGTTGACCAAACGCCACTGCACGCCACCGTCGTCGGATCGATAGAGCATCCCGGAACGCGTCGGAACGATTGCATACACCACGTTGGGATGATGCGCGCTGATCGAGAGGCCCACGCGATTGATGATCCCGCCCGGCAAGCCGTCGTGCCGCGCCGGGTCGGTCAATTTCGTCCAGGTCAGGCCGCCGTCAGTCGAGCGGTAGAGTCCGCTTCCGGGACCGCCACCGCGGAAGGTCCACGGCTGGCGCAAATAGTCGAAGGTGCCGGCGAGCGCGATGCTTGGATCAGATGGATCGAACGCGACGTCGCTGCCGCCGGTCGTCGAATTGACATACAGCACGCGCTGCCATGTCGCTCCGCCGTTGCTCGTACGATAGATGCCGCGCTCGCCTCCGGGCGAAAACTCGGGTCCCATCGCCGCGACCAACGCCACGTTCGGATTGCGCGGGTCAATCGCAATCTTCGCGACATGCTGCGTTCCCGATAGCCCAAGCGAACGCCACGTTTTGCCCGCGTCGTCGGTACGAAAGACTCCGTCGCCCAGCGCCGCCGTGTTACGCGGAAACCCTTCACCGGTCCCGACGTAGAGAACGTGCGGATTCGACGGCGCAACCGCGATGGCGCCGATTGCGCTCGACCGGCCTGCACCGAAAATCGCTTCGAACGACATGCCGCCGTCAATCGACTTGAAGAGGCCACCCGATGAGTGCGCCAGATAGATCGTATTCGCATCACCGGGAACGCCGGCGACGGCGTCGAGCCGGCCGCCTACCACCGCAGGACCGACGACGCGCCACTTCAGGGCGCCGAAGTCGGCCGGAACGATCGTTGCTTTCGGATCCGTCTGTGCTGAAAATGCGGCATCGCGATGCGCCGGCGCCGCACATCCGGCCGCCGCGAAACAAAGAAGCATGAGAAGACGACGCACGAGCATACGCCGGGCTTTCGCACCTCGAACGGCGCTCTCCTCAGCCAGGCGGTGCTACGTCGAAAAACGCCAACTCGACGCGCAATCCGCGTCCGGTACTGATGAGGGTGACGGTTCCGTCGGAACGTTCGACGCCGCGGCGCACGATCGAGAGCCCGAGCCCCGTTCCATCGGTGCCGACGCTCGCGTCACCGCGATAGAAGCGGTCGAATGCGTGCTCGATGTCGGCCGCGCTCATGCCCGGCCCTGAATCTTCGACGATCAGCGTTGCGCGTGACCCATTGCCCTGGACCGTGACGTTCACCGGTCCCGACGGCGCGTACTTGATCGCGTTTTCGATCAGCGCGGTCAACGCATCGATCACCTCGCTGGGATTGACGCGCGCCGGCGCGGGGCCGTTGGCATGCAGGGCAACGCGCTCGTAGCCACCGTCACGAAAGGTTGTCACCACGCCATCGGCAAGTTCTCCGATATCCACCGTGGACACGGTGCGCTCGCCGTGTTCGAGTCGCGCCAGAACGATGAGATCGTCGATGATCGCCTTCATTCGGCGGCTTTGCGCGAGCATGTTCGTAAAGATCGTTTCTTCGCGCGGCGTCTTGGGCACCAGCGCACTAACGTGCCCCATCAACACGGTCAGCGGCGTGCGCAGTTGATGCCCCGCATCGGCAACGAACTGCCGCATCTCGTCCATCGCCGCCGAACGTTCGGAGAACGCGTCAGTAATCTGTTCCACGGCGGCGTTATATGCGCGTGCGAGGTCGCCAATCTCGGTGCGCTGTCGCGTGGTGACGGCGTGCGGCGTGAAATCGCCCGAAGCGAAACGCTCGAGTGCCCGCGTGGTGTGCAGCAAAGGTTCGAGCGTCCGGCTCGCCACGATCTCCGCCAAGAACCACGCCGGTATCAGGGTGACGAGATCGACGATGATCGCGCCGATGAGCCAGCGCGTTTCGGTGGTTGCGATGTAGTCCAAATCCGGAACGATATCGACGCGCATCGTGCCGAACGGGACGGTTTGAATCTGGGCGTGCGGTCCGATCCCGATCGATGACCCGCCGGCCGGCGGCCCGGTCGGCGGAAGCACGAAGGGTCCATTACCGAAGCCTTCGCGCGGCACGACGTTGATCCGGACATGCAGCCCGCGCACTTGGGCAAGGGTAAGTGCCTCGACGTCAGTCGGAGGGCTGCCTGTAAGCGCGTATTGGAAGGCGAGACGTGTGATGCGTAGTGAGGCAAGATTGACGTCGGCATACACGATGTTCCGCGTCACGTCGACGACGAAGAGCCAGACAACCGCTGAAATCGTCAGCGCGAAGATCAGCCACGCGGCCAGGAACGATGCGATCAGCCGAAGGCGGACCGACCGCAGCATTACTGTGGTGAGCGCAGAGCGTATCCGACGCCGCGAATCGTATGCAAAAGCTGTTCCGCGAAGCCGTAGTCGATCTTGTGGCGCAAATACGAGATGTACGTTTCGACCGCGTTCCCGGTCACGCTGGAGTGATCCCCCCACACTTGCGCGATCAACTGATCGCGCGTAAACACGCGCCGCGGCTCACGCACGAACGCAGCAAGCAGATCGAACTCGCGTGTGGTCAGTGAGATCGTTTTCCCATTGCGAACGACGCGGCGGGTCTGCAAATCCAGCGAGAGATCGCGAAATGTCACGATCTCCGGCGATTCGAGCCGTGGCCGCCGCAGTGCCGAGCGCAACCGCGCAACCAACTCGGGAATTTCGAAGGGCTTGGCGACGTAGTGATCGGCCCCGCGATCAAGACCGCGCACTTTGTCGTCCGTGCCGCCCTTCGCGCTTACAATAAAGATGGGCGCTTGCGTCGCGCGGCGGAGTTCGGGGAGCAGCGCAATACCGTCGATCTTCGGCATCATGACATCGAGCAAGATTGCGTCCGGCTCCCACTCGCGAACGAGGGCCAGGCCGCTCGGGCCGTCGGGGGCACTGCGGACATTGAACCCGGCTTCAGAAAGTTCTAATTCGAGCAGCGTACGAATATCGGGTTCGTCGTCCACGACGGCAACCCGAGGAATGAAGCTGTCCATGGTTCCCATGCTTCCCAAGATAGGGACCCTCGCTTGGGCCAGGCTTGGAACGGCCGCAGGCCGCCTCGGACGCGGGGCCGTAGAATCGGATATGGCTGGAGAGGAGGAGCTATCGTTCATGGACTCATCCAAATCGCAAACGCGCAAAGAGGCGCTCCGGACCTTGATTGTACTGCCCGCACTCGCGGGTGCAATCGCCCTCGGCACCGCCACGGCAGATGCCGCAGACAACAAAGCGCAATTCAAATATCAAACCACGCCCGCGAAAAACGGGGCGAAGTGCTCGACGTGCAGATTCTTCCAGCCGCCGCATGGCTGCAGCGTCGTAACCGGTACGATTAGCCCTAACGGATGGTGCATCGCGTACGCCAAGAAGTAGCGCTGGTCTCGATCGCGACCGCGGTTCCACCGCACGCGCTCGAACAGGACGACGTTGCCGCTCGCGTCCACGCGCAGTTTTCACGATCCGAAGTCGTTCAACGCCTGATGCCCGTCTTTACGACGACCGGCATCAGGCGTCGTTATTCATGCGTCCCGATCGAGTGGTACTACGAAGCGCAGAGTTGGCCGCAACGCAACGAGGTCTACCTCGACAGCGCCCTCTCGCTGCTCGAGCGCGCTGCGCGTGAAGCGCTCGAACGCGCCGGCTTGCGCGCCGCCGACATCGGCGCGGTGGTTGTCGTTTCAACGACCGGGATTGCGACGCCGAGCCTCGACGCGCGCTTGATCGCACCGCTCGGGCTCGCGCGCACCGTGCAGCGCTTGCCGATCTTTGGTCTCGGCTGCGTCGGCGGAGCCATCGGCCTCGCGCGCGCGGCCATGATGGCGCAAGCGACCAGTCCTGCGCCGGTGCTGCTGCTGGTGGTGGAACTGTGCGCCTTGTGGTTTCGCCGCAACGACCTCACCAAGAGCAACATCGTCGCCACCGCACTTTTCGGCGATGGCGCGGCCGCCGCCGTCCTGCGCGCCGGCGGCGACGGCCCCCGTATTCGTGCCTCTGGGGAATACACGTTTCCCGACACGCTCGGCGTTATGGGCTGGGACGTGGCCGACGATGGGCTAAGCGCGGTGTTCTCGCGTGACATTCCGCGCCTGGTGGAGACGCAATTCCAGCCCGTCGTCGACGCGTACTTGGCCGAATCGCAGCTCACGCGCGACGACGTCGACGTCTTCTTGAGCCACCCCGGCGGCACGAAGGTGCTCGACGCGCTCGAATCCGCCTTCGAGTTGCCCAGCGGTTCGCTCGCCGATTCGCGCGCGATCCTCGCCGAGTACGGGAACATGTCGGCGGTCACGCTGCTGTTTGTACTCGAGCGAGCACTGCGTGAAGGCGCGCTTAGCCGCGCGTCATGGCAACGCGCGTTGCTCTCAGCTATGGGACCAGGATTTACCGCCGCCTTCCTTACGCTCGAACGATGACACCGCTTTGGTGGATCGTCGTTACCGTCGCGCTGCTGCGCGTCGCCGAATTGGTTTACGCCGATCGGAATACTCGCCGTCTCCGTGCGCTCGGGGCGGTCGAGATTGCACCGCAACAATACCCGTGGTTCATCGGCTTACATGCGGCCTGGCTCGCCTCGCTGCTGGTTTTCATCCCGGCGACCTCACCGCCGAACCTTTTTCTGCTTGCGATCTTCGCGCTGGCACAGGTCGCTCGCGCGTGGGTTATCGTGACTCTAGGCGGTTTTTGGACAACACGCGTGATCACGCTGCCGGGGGCGCCGCTCGTGCGCCGCGGGCCCTACCGTTTCGTACGCCATCCGAACTACGCGATTGTCTGCGTCGAACTGGCGGTGCTTCCGCTCGCATTCGGCGCGTGGATTATTGCCCTGATATTCACGTGCGCCAATGCCGCACTGCTTGCATGGCGGATCGCCGCCGAGGATGCCGCACTTGATGCACGCCGCTAAAGCTTGGCATATGCAGCACGGATTTGCCAGGTGAAGTAGCCGGTTATTAATAATGGGCTAATGAATATTTATACCTCTACCTTAGATGCGCGAGGAAAACGTTGTTATGGCCGTGAGCGGCGACCGTATGACTCCAGTGCAATGGCGGACGTTCATTGCGTGTTTTCTTGGATGGACTCTCGACGCTTTCGATTTCTTTCTCGTCCTCGTCGTTTTACCGGAACTCTCCAAGGCATTTGATGCGCCGATTCCACGCGTCCTAACCGCCGTTACGTTGACGCTTGCGATGCGTCCGGTCGGCGCGCTGCTTTTCGGTTATCTCGCCGATCGCTTCGGGCGGCGTCGTCCGCTGATGGTCGACATCGGTCTGTACTCGTTTCTCGAATTGCTCACGGCGTTCTCGCCGAATCTCACATTTTTCATCATCGTACGTTTGCTCTTCGGTATCGCGATGGGTGGCGAATGGGGTCTTGGCGCTGCCTTAGCGATGGAATCGGTACCGCCAAAGCGCCGCGGTATTCTCAGCGGCGTGTTGCAAGAAGGCTACGCCGTCGGAAATCTGCTCTCGGGCTTGGCGCTCGCGTTCGCGTTTCCGGCATTCGAGGCGTGGATGCCGGGCAACGGCTGGCGCTGGATGTTCGTCATCGGCGTGATTCCGGCACTATTGATCTTCTTCATCCGCGCCGCCGTCCCCGAATCGCCCGCATGGGTAGCGGGCGCGCACGACCGCCTCGCCCTCGGACGCGACGTCTTGGTTGAAGCGCTGCGCCGCGGTTGGCCACTGTTTCTGTATGGCATGATTTTCATGGCCTGCTTCAACTTCATGTCGCACGGATCGCAGGATCTCTATGTTACCTTCCTGCGCGTGCAGCACGGTCTTACACCACAAATTGCCGGCACCATCAACTACATCGCTGCGATCGGCGCAATCCTAGGCGGTATCGTCTTCGGTTGGCTCTCGCAGCGCTTCGGACGGCGCTGGATGATCATCGTCGCTGCGATTCTCGGTTTGATCTTCGTGAAGATCTGGACCGGGGGTGCGACGTTCGAGACGCTCGCGATCGGCGGCTTCCTGATGCAGTTCGCGGTACAAGGTGCCTGGGGCATCATTCCCGCGCATCTCAACGAGATCTCGCCAGTCCTCGCGCGCGGCACGTTCCCGGGATTCGTATATCAGCTCGGAAACCTAATCGCGTCGGGAACGCCCCAGATCATCGCGACCCTCGCGGCCGCGACCTACGGTACCAAGGCAGCGCCGGATTACGGCAGCGCCATGAGTGTTTTTATGTACGTCGTGTTCGCCGCCGTAATCGTCTTTACGGCGATCGGCTTCGCGGTTGCCCCCGAGAACCGCGAGGCATCATTCGTACCCACCTCAACTACCGGCTAGGAGGAGCCTCATCCAACTCAAAGGAGCGTTACCTTGAAACACATACTCATATCGCTCGGTGCAGCGCTCGTGCTGTTCACCACGGCGGTTGTCGGGATTGCTTCGGCGCAAACGACATCGCCTGTGTACACGACGAGCACGGCTACCGACACCCCAGCAAGCGTTGCCCAGGCGAACGGAAAAGCGGGCTTACCCAGTTCGCCCGCACCCCACGGGCCGTTCATCATCGTCCACGTGGGCGCGATGTCGACGTGGAACTCCGGCGGATCCGATCTCGCGTTGCCAAGCGTGTACTGCGCCACCACGCAAGACTGCGGCCCGACCGGACAGTACCAATTCGCTGACCCAATCGCGCACTTCGACTACGGCGCGCAGATCAATCTGGCCAAGCACCTTTACATCAACTACTCGCACAACTACATCGACCAGAATATCGGCCGCGTGGCCGTGCCCTCGAAGGTGTGCGCCAGCCTGCCCTGTACCGCCGCCAAAGAGTTCACGATCCCCTACACCTATCAAAAGCTCAACGACGACCGCGTCGATGATGCATCGCTGAACTATCTCTCCGGTGCGGTTACGGTCTCAGGTGGATGGCACCAGCGCGCGCGTATGTGCTGCGGCAATCCGGTTGAGTCTGATCTGGCAAACCAGGTCATGTGGCACGACATCTACTTCCAATTGGCCGCACGTGCCGGTCCGAACAGCAAGTACTTCGGTAGACTGGCCGGTTTGACGATCCAGGAAGAGTACATCCCGCACAACACCAACTCGGTGTTCAAGACGACCGGTCCTACGGTGGAAGTTGTCCCGAACGCGGGCAGCCTCTACCACACGATGTTCACGCCGAATATCACCTATCCGATCGGCGACCCGAAAACGTCGACGTTCGCGACGTACATCACGTACCTCAACAACTTCGACTACTTCCTGAACGCGCCGGTCCCGTATCTCTACAACCAAGTCGACTTCGGTATCATCAAGAAGTGGCCGCCCTGGGTGACGTTGACGCTGTATGACTCGAACCTGTATCAACATCACGAAGGCTACCCGTACACCAACGACGACACGATCAACCGTAACAAGATCATCATGATCCTGGACGTTGCTCTGCCGATCCAGTAACAGCCCGACGGCTAAAAGAAAAGGCCCGGTGTCAACACCGGGCCTTTTTCTATTGTCATCCTGAGCGTAGTGGAAGGACTAC
The DNA here is from genome assembly GCA_035486535.1 of Candidatus Acidiferrum sp. Taxonomy (GTDB): domain Bacteria; phylum Vulcanimicrobiota; class Vulcanimicrobiia; order Vulcanimicrobiales; family Vulcanimicrobiaceae; genus Aquilonibacter. Next base: position 23,274 of record DATHMY010000120.1, on the reverse strand, counting down.
GCAACCTCAAAGAGCCCGGCGGCTCCCATGCCGCCGCCAATACACATGGTGACAACGACGTATTTGACGCCGCGGCGTTTGCCTTCGATCAAGGCGTGCATCGTCATGCGCGCGCCGCTCATGCCGTACGGGTGACCGATCGAAATCGCGCCGCCGTCGACGTTGAAACGGTCGTTGGGAATGCCGAGCGTGTCGCGGCAGTAGACCGTCTGAACGGCAAAGGCTTCATTGAGTTCCCACAGACCGATGTCATCGATCTTGAGGCCGTGCTGCTTGAGCAGCTTGGGAACGGCAAAGACCGGGCCGATGCCCATCTCGCCCGGCTCGCAACCGGCAACCGCGAAGCCGCGATAGAAGCCCAGCGGTTCGAGTCCGCGCTTCGCTGCAAGCGCAGCATCCATCACGACGACCGCGGCCGCTCCGTCTGAGAGCTGCGATGAGTTGCCGGCGGTGATCGACGTATCTTTGATGCCCGGCACCGCGCCTTTGAGTTGCGAGAGCCCTTCGAGCGTGGTGTCCGGACGATTGCCTTCGTCCTGCTTGAGCGCGACCTGCTCTTCGGTCACCACACCGCTGTCTTTGTCCTGGTTATATTTCCAGCTCGCCATCGACACGATCTCTTTGTCGAAGTGTCCCGCTTTTTGCCCTTCGGCCGTGCGCTGTTGGCTTTGCAACGCATACTGGTCTTGTGATTCGCGCGAGACATTGTACTTCTTCGCGACGTTGTCGGCGGTGTAGAGCATCGGCATGTAGACGTCGGGGGTGTGGCGGAGCAGCCATTCTTCGGCGTAGAACTCGGTGTTGAGATAGTTCTGCACCATCGAGATCGACTCGACGCCGCCGCCGACGACCACGTCAGCGTTATCGACGATCACGCGTTTCGACGCGGCCGCGATCGCGTCGAGACCCGACGCGCAGAAACGGCTGACCGTTGCGCCCGAAACCGTCACCGGACAGCCGGCGCGCAGCGCGGCCGTGCGGCCGATGTTATTGCCGGTCGCCCCTTCGGGCAAGCCCGACCCGATCACGACGTCCTCGACTTCGGCCGGATCGACGCCGGCACGTTTCATCGCTTCCGCGACGACGTAGCCGGCCATCGTAGCACCCGGCGTTTGATTGAATGCACCGCGGAACGCTCGGCCGATCGGTGTGCGCGCCGCTGAGACGATTGCCGCCTCACGCATGAGTTAGTTCTCCTTGGCCCTTGGGGCTCTTTGCTGTACCACGGTCGGCGAACTTGCCGTTTGATTCAGCTAGCTTCTTGAGTAATGGGGCCGGCTGCCAACCGAACGCCACGACTTTGTCGTAGACGTTCTTTACACCGACCTGATCGGCGTACCACATCGGGCCGCCGGTGTGCGGCGGGAAGCCGTAACCGTAGATGTACGCGATGTCGATATCGCCGGGACGAATTGCCACGCCTTCTTCGAGCAAGTATGCACCGCGATTGATCAGCGCGTAGAGCAGACGCTCGAGAATCTCACCGTCGCTCACCTCACGCGGTTTGATCCCGGCCTTCTTGCCTTCTTCGGCAAAGAGCGCTTCAACCACCGGATCGGGAATCGGCTCGCGGCCCTTGCCGACGTTCTTGTCGTATTTGAAGTAGCCCGCGCCGGTCTTTTGCCCGAGACGATTCATCTCGACGAGCCGGTTGAGCACGTTGCTGCGGCTCTTCGCCATGTCAGGACGTTCCTTGAGGATGCGCCAGCCGACGTCAACGCCGGAGAGATCGCTCATCGCGAACGGCCCCATCGGGAAGCCGAACTTCTTGGCAACCGCGTCGATGCGTGCGGGCGAGACGCCCTCTTCTGCAAGCGAACCAGCTGCGGCGCTGTAATCGAAGATCATCCGATTGCCGATGAAGCCGAACGCGTTGCGCGCGAGCACCGCGGTTTTTTTCAGCGTCTTGGCGAGTTTGAAGGCGGTTGCAATCGTTTCCGGCGAGGTGTCCTTACCGCGCACGATCTCGAGCAACGGCATGATGTTCGCCGGCACGAAGAAGTGCAGGCCGATGACCTTGTCGGGACGCTTGGTTGCGGCGGCCATCGCGTCGATATCCAATGTCGACGTGTTCGATGCGAGGATGCCCTCGGGCTTGACGATCGCGTCGAGCTTGGCGAAGACTTCTTTCTTGACGTCCATGTTTTCAAAGACGGCTTCGACCACCACATCGGCATCGGCGAGCTCGTTGTAGTCATCGGTGAACTGCACCGCCTGGCCGAGTTTCCACGCTTCTTCTTGCGTCATGCGGCCCTTCTGGACCTGATACATGAACATGCCCATGACGGTTTGCTTGGCTTTGTCGACCGCAGCTTCGTTGGAATCGATCACATGCACGGGAATGCCGGCTTGCGCAAAAGTGATCGCGATGCCGGTACCCATCGTGCCCGCGCCGATGACGCCGGCCTTCTTGATGTCCAGAGGCGTAGCTGCCGGGAGATCGGGAATCTTGGACAGCTCGCGCTCGGCAAAGAAGACGTGGCGCAGCGCGGCCGACGGTGCGGAGAGCGCGAGCTGCATGAACAACCGCCCTTCGCGTGCGAGACCGAATTCGAACGGCAGCTCCATCGCCGCTTCGACCGCGTCGATCAGTTTGTGCGCGGCGAACCCGCCGCTGTCTTCGGGGGGCACCATCTTGTGCGCTTGCGAGACGACGAAGGGGAGCGCTTTGTCGACCAGACCTTTGCCAAGCCACGGCTTCTTGTGCGAAACGCGACGCTTACCACCCTTATTCGCAAGTGCGATTGCCGCGTCGAGGAGATTTGAGGTCACCACTTCGTCGACGATGCCCTTCTCTTTGGCCTCGTCCATCTTGACGTTGCGGCCCTTGAGCATGATGTCGAGCGCGTCTTGCGCGCCGATCAAACGCGGCAGGCGCTGCGTCCCGCCGGCACCCGGCAACAACCCGATCTTGATCTCGGGCAAGCCGACCTTCGCGTCGGCCAGCGCCACGCGATAATCGGAAGCCAGCGCGAGTTCGAGTCCACCGCCGAACGCCATCTTTTCGATGGCGGCGACGAAGGTTTTCTCGCTCTTCTCAACCGCGGCAATCACGTCGCGGATCGTCTTGGTTTGCGGCGTGGGCGCGGTGCCGAAATCGTTGATGTCGGCGCCGGCGGAGAACTGGCCACCCGCGCCAACGAAGATCACCGCTCTGATTTTCGGATCTGCTGAGGCTGCCTCGACGATCGGTACGAGTTCGCCGGAGAGCGCGTAGGAGAGTGAGTTCACCGGCGGGTTGTCCAGGGTAATGATCCGGACGTCGCCCCGGTCTTCGGTTTTGATCAAGCTCATCGTTATGCCGTTACCACCGTCTTGCGATCGAGTTCAAATGCTTCTTCCGGCAACGTCATCACGTCACCCGAGCCATCGATAATCTGGCGCTTGTACCACGCGCCCTGCGTGAGCACGTGTGAGGCATAGAACTTCGACGTCGTGATCTTGGCCGGATAGAACGGATCCTTATCGCCGGCCGCGATCTTGTCGGCGGCGATCTTCGCCGCGCGCGCCATCTGCCAGCCGCCCGCGACCACGCCCCACAATTTGAGGTAGGGAACCGAGCACGCGAAGGCCTTGTGCAGATCGCCCATCGCGTTCATGCCGATCCACTGCGAGACTTCCGCCAACGTCGCAATCGACTTGAGCAGCGCTTCACCGATGCCTTTGACGTCGGCGTTATCGTGCGCCGCCGCTTCCTTGGCGAACTTCTCCATCTGTTTGATCACGGTCGTCGCCGTTGCGCCCATGTCGCGAATCAGCTTGCGACCGACGAGGTCGAGCGCCTGAATACCCGTCGTACCTTCGTAGATCGTGGTGATGCGCACGTCGCGGTACTGCTGCGCAATGCCGGTCTCTTCAACGTAACCCATGCCACCGAAAATTTGCAGCGCGACCGAACATAGGTCGACGCCGGTCTCCGTGCACCAGCCCTTGACGATCGGAATCATCAGCTCGATGAAGGCCTTGTGTTCCTTGCGCACTTTCTCGTCGGGATGCTTGTTGGCGAAATCGAGCGACGCCGACGTCACGTACGAGAGCGCGCGCATCGCTTCGAGGTTCGCTTTCTGCCACATCAGCATGCGGCGCACGTCGGGATGCTCGATGATCCGCACCGGCGTCTTGCTGCGAGTGGCCGCATCGGCCATCTGCACCCGCTCCTTGGCGTATTCCAGCGAGTGCTGGTACGCGCGGTCAGCGACGGCGTAGCCTTGCACGCCAACCGAGAAACGCGCCGCGTTCATCATGATGAACATGTACTCGAGTCCGCGATTCGCTTCGCCGACCAAATACCCGATGGCGCCTTTGCCCTTCTCGCCGAACTTCATGGTGCACGTCGGATTGCCGTTGATCCCGAGCTTGTGCTCGATGCCGGCGCAAACAACGTCATTGCGTTCGCCCAGCGCGCCCTGGTCGTTGACGAGGACCTTGGGCACGATGAAGAGCGAGATGCCCTTGACGCCTTCAGGCGCGTCAGGTAGACGCGCTAGCACGAGATGCACGATGTTTTCGGCCATGTCGTGCTCGCCGAAGGTGATGAAGATCTTCTCGCCGGTGATCAGATGATGATCGCCGTCCGGAACGGCTTTGGTGCGTACTTGCGCGAGGTCCGAACCGGCTTGCGGCTCGGTCAAATTCATCGTGCCGGTCCACTTACCCGAGACGAGATTCGGAATCCACTTCTGCTTCTGGTCGTGCGAACCGACCAGTTCGATCGCTTCGATCGCGCCTTGATTGAGGAGCGGACCGTTGGCGAAACCGATGTTTGACGCGTTCCACATCTCGAGCGTGGGGCCGAGCAAAAGCGAGGGTAAGCCCTGACCACCGTATTCGGCGGGAACCGGAAGCCCGATCCAGCCCGCGTCGGCAAACTTTTTGTACGCTTCCTTGAAGCCTTTGGGCGTGGTGACCTCACCGTTGTTCCACGTGCAGCCCTCTTTGTCGGCCACACGATTGAGCGGATCGAGCACGCCGCTAGCAAACGATCCCGCTTCTTCGAGAATCGACTCCCACACATCGGTCGTATCCTCGAATCCGGGAAGCTTGGCGACCTCATCGACGCCTGCGAGCTCGCGCAGAACGAATTGCATGTCGCGCAGTGGGGCTTGGTAGGTGCTCATGCTCGTCGTGTTCTCCTCCGCCGATTCAGGCGGCGCTGACGTTGTAGAGTTCGTTGCGCAGGCGGGCGATGGAGCCCGCAAGCGTGTCGAGGTAAGGCAGCATGCCCGACTTGATGCGTTCGAGTCGCGCACGGCCGGCATCGGTGATGCGGTAGTAGCGGCGCGAGCGTTTGGTGGGATGTTCCCACTCCCCGACGATGAAGCCGCGCTCCTCCAACCGCCGCAACAGCGGATAAATGGTGTTGGTATTCACCGCGAGCAGGCCCGCGCAGAGCGCGTCGATTCGCGCCATCAGCCCCGAACCGTGATCCGGCTCTTCCGAAAGCAAATGCAGCACCAGGACCGGAAACACGGTCTTGGACTTGATCGGTCCGCGCAGGACCTCTTCGGCTGGGACGGCGGTCTTGGGACTCATATTAGATAGAACATTATTAAATCTAATAAGGCTTCAGCCTGCAAGACCCCTGGAGGCTACTGAAAGTTAGTGTCGCCCTCGCGGAAGCGGTAGCCAACGCCGGAGATCGTTTCGATGACGTTGGCCCGTTCACCGAGCTTTTTGCGCAGCGCGCCGACCACCACGTCGACGACATTGCTCCCGACGTCGGCAGCGTCACCCCAAACGCCGGTAAGGATATCTTCGCGGTTCACGACATCTCCCGCGCGCTGCACGAGATAGTGGAACGTATCGAACTCGCGACGTGTCAATGGCGCCCGTCGCGAGCCTACCACCAACTCGCGTGCGCCGACGTCGAGTAAACTGCACGTCGCAATGCCGAGCTCGGCGGCGACGAGTCGAGCGAACCAACCGTCGACGGATTGAGGCCCGAAGTCGAGCATCGCGGTGTAATACTGTTCGCCGTCAATCGTTGCCGTGCACGCGTCGAGGATCACGAAGCCGAGTTCCGTCGCCGCGGCGGCATACGGCCCAAGATCGTGCAGTGTTAAGTAGACGCGTCGCAGGTGCGGGCGATGTGCCATGTACGCACGTTTGATATCGAGCCAGCATGCGGCCTGAACGGCGCCGGGCGCTTCGCCATCGACATGCGACAACCAACGCCGAACAAAAAGTACGCGCTCGCCGGGCGCAACCGGACTCGCTACAAGGTGAGCCTGCCATTGCGCAAGCACCGGATCGGCGAGCGCTCCCGCCGTGTTGAAGCTTGCAGCCTCGAACAGCACGTGATAGCCGGCCATGTCGCCGTTGCGCTCGCGAACGACACCGAAGCCCTCCCGTCCGTGCTTCCACCACGCATCGACTATTTGCGCAGCCGCGCTGCCATCATGGTGCTCGGTAATCGCAAGGATCGCAGCCGCGTCGGACGTGCGAGCGGGCTCGACCGCATAGCGCTGGGCGCCTGAGGGGAAGAATGCCTCACGTACGACCGGGTTCTCGAGCAGATACAAGAGATCTGCGGTGCATCGCCACAGCTCCGATGACGGCGCCGCGCGCAGCTCGCACATGAGATGGCTCCAGCACACGCGGCGAAGCGCGAGGTGCCGCTGCGGGTCCGATGAACGCAGTTCGAGAGCAATTGCGTCGCGGACAGAGTCGTGCAGTTGCAGACCGTCGCGGGCGAGCCGCATGAGCGGCAGTACGCGAAGCCGCTCGTACACGTCGCTCGGTGCTACGTCCGGCAGCATCGCCCCAAGCAAAGGCGCGGTCACGGTCCGCACGACCGCAGCCGCTTCAACCGCCCGGCGAGTAACGGGATCACCAATTTCCGTCAAATGCCGACGCGCAAGCTCTTCGACGATGCGGTGAAACGCCAGCGCTTCTAGCGATGGGTCATCGGCTTGCTGCATCGTCATTGCTGCGAGCGTCAGCGCCAGTGGATGGCCGCGGGCGATTCGATTGATTCGCCCGGCCTGCGGATCATCGATCCCAACGCTGGTCAATAACGCCAGCGCATCGGCGTCGTCGAGCGGCGCGAGCTCGAGCGTTCGAAACGCACCTCTCCAGGGCATTTGCAGCCACGCCGATATCGGCGGATTGCGGCCGCTGAAGATTACATGAACGTTGGGTGGTAATGCCGGCACAAAGACGAGTCGCAGCCAGGTGTCGACCAGCCGCAGCGCATCGATGTCATCGAGCACGAGAACCACGTTGCCAAGCTCTCCGAGGCGCTGGGCCGCATCCTCAACCGACACGATGTCGCCGCCGGCGACGAGGCTCAAGCTGCGGAGGAACCCGCTCTCGGTTGGCTCGACGTGCCGGCAGTCGACGCGCACGACGACTGCGCCGGTCGATCGCCGGCGCAGCGCAAATGCATCGAGAAGCCGCGACTTTCCGATTCCACCAATCCCGTTCACAAACGTGATCGATGGTATCGGTTCGCTGGTCAGCCGTTCCAGAAACGCAAGCTCGTCGTCGCGACCGACGAACTGCGGTTTGTCCTGGCGCGACCCGGTGGCGATCACCCGGCGGCGGGCGTTTTTCCGGCGGCGAGCGCCTTCACAGCGTCGGTTGTCAGCGCTTGGCCGCCGATTCCCCAGTCACCGCTCTCGATCTCGTCGACTTTCACCCACGTGACGCCACGCATGTTCTCACCCTCGATCGAGACCATCGCGTCGGTCAGACGAGAAATCATCTGGTTTTTTTGCTCGGGCGAGAACACACCCTTGATCACGCTTACCTGAATTAGCGGCATTATTTGTACCTCTTTTTGCTTCAAATGTCCGGTGCAATTACCGGGACTCCCGTCAGCATACGCGCCGGACCGGTCGACGTCATGACGGAGTTGTGAGGGCAGCCGGGCCTCAAGCATAGAGGCCCGCGATGGCCCGGTCAATCTCACTTTACCGGACATGATTGTCCCACCAGCAAGACGCCTTTGAACGCGGGCTGGTCGCTGGTCGGGAAGGGTGTGGCGCCTGACGGCTTCACGCAGTTGGAGGCCGCCAAATAGGCCACAATCGAGGCGTATGCCGCCGGACTAAGCGAGCCAGGGGCCGTCAGCGGCATCTGCTTGGTCACGATCGTCCGCAGCGCCGAGACGCTGAGGTGCGAGTCGCCGAAGGCCGAACCGGTGAGCGCCGGTGCCGAGATGCCTTGTAGTTGCGCACCATGGCATGCGCCGCACGACTGCGCGTAGGCCGCTTTACCCGCCGCGACTTGCGCTTGCGTGTAGGGAACCGTGCCCATCTGCACCGCGCCGCTGGCTGCAGCAGCGACGACGGCGGCTTGACCCGTCGTATTATTGGCGACCGGGTTGGTCGCGCCGACGCGAAACGCCATGACGAAGCTCCCTTTGGGATTGGGAACATTCGGTGTTTTTTGATTGCCCGGATCGCCGCCGAGCACGACGAGATATTGTTGTCCGCCGGCCGTGTACAACGAGAACGGCGCAACGATCGAGGTGTGCGTCGCGTACGTCCACAGTTGTTTGCCGGTCTTCATGTCGAGCGCATAGAGATTGCCGGCGAGATCGCTCGAGAACACGATGCCGGTTGACGTGATCAATGCGCCGCCTTGCGCTGGATACGGTACCGGCACTCGCCACACCAGCTTGCCGCTCGAGATGTCGACGGCATTGATCACGCCCGTCCCATCTTGCCGTTTCGTCGGCGGACCACCGTGATAGTTCTGGCCTTGTTTCCACGGCGGCTGCACCGCGTAGCTGCGGAAGATGCCGCACTCTTGCGTCGACGGTACGACAAAATAATTGGTCGTTGGATCGTAGGCGCCGCCGTTCCACTCCACACCGCCGCCGTGATTCGGACACGCTTTCAATCCCGCGGGCGTCGGGTTGCTCGCGAGCCCATATTGATTCGACACTGCAAGGCGATGCACGACCGCGCCGGTGATGCGATCGAGCACGACGAAGTTCCCGGCTTTGTCGGCCTCGACCAACAAGTGTTGCGACGCGCCATTGACGGTGCCGTCGAAGAGCACCGGCGGCATCGCGGGATCCGCATCGTGCGCATCGGGATACAGGATCTGGTAGTACCACTTCATCTTCGGTTGCGCGCCCGAGATGTCAAGCGCGACGACCGAGTCGCTGTATAGATTCTTGCCCTGACGATTGATATCGTCAAAATCGGGCGCCGCATTGCCGGGCGCGATATACAATGTGTCGGTTGCGGGATCGACGGCGAGCCCGCCCCATAGCGCCGCGCCACCGTGCTTCCACGAGTCGCCCGCCCAGGTGTTGTGGTTCGGTTCGCCCGGGCCTGGGATGGTGTTCCACTGCCACAGCAGCTTACCGTCGTCGAGATTGAATGCCTGAAGGTTTCCGTTACCGCCGAAGTCGCCGCCGGCGACGCCGGTCAAGAGCATGTTCTTATAGACGTAGGTGGCCATCGAATACCAGTTGTTTGCCTGCAGCGAACAGCCGACGACGTTCCACACTTCTTTGCCGCTGCTCGCGTCGAGCGCGCGTACGTGACAATCTTGCGTCGCGATGAAGACCTTACCGTTACCGAATCCCACTCCGCGGTTTACGGCGAAGTCGAGGATCGCCGCCGGTGTGTATGCCGAATCCCACTTGAGTTTGCCGGTCGTCGCATCGAGCGCCAGCACGGCATTGTGCGGCGTCGACACGTACATCGTGCCGCCGGAGACGATCGGCGCTGATTCCTGTTCGCCGACGTCTTCGATCTGGGTCGTCCATGCCGGTGCAAGCTGCGCGACGTTCGATGCATCGATCGTCGAGGTGACGTAGCGATTGTTCGCCAGATTGTAGCCCGCGAGCGTCCAGTCGCCGCTCGACGCCGTTCCGCCGGATTTCGAGCAAGCGGCGAGGACAAAGGCGAACGCAAGAATACACGATAAGGCCTTCACGTCTTCTCCTTATTATGGCTCAAGGACGACTTTGATGTAACCGTCGCTGCGTGCATCGAATTTGGCAAAGGCATCGGCAGCGTCGCGCAGCGGCAGGCGGTGCGATACGATCTGACTGGGTTTCATCCGGCCGGCGACGATCATGTCACGCAAGTGGTCGTTGTAGTTCTCGTCGTCGTCACGACCCATGCCGATGGTGACGCCCTTCTTGAAGAGCGTGCCCCACGGGATCACGTACTCACCGCGCTGCGCTTCCTTGCCATGCGCGAGCGGATCGCTATCGAGAAACACCCCGATGATCGAAAGACGGCCTTTGGGTGCGACGATGCGCGCGAGATCGTCGATGACCGCGGTCGGATGTTCGATCGCGTAATCGCGCGGGTCGCGCGCTTGAAAGCCGATCGCGTCCACACAGACCGTCGCGCCGAGGTTCGCCTCCTCACCGCGCCAGGCAATGCCGGGCCGTTCCCGCGCAATCTGTTCGAGGATACGATCGGCCGCGTTACCTTGGGACATGTCAACGGGAATCGCGCCGAGTTCGCCGGCCTTTTCGAGCCGCGCGGGAATCGCGTCGACCACGAAGACTTGCGCGGCGCCGCACACAAACGCGCACATCGCGGTCAAGAGCCCGATCGCGCCGGCGCCATAGATCACCACGATGTCGCTGGTACGAACGTCAACCATTTGCGTGGCGTGAAAGGCGGTCGGTAACGCATCGGCGAGCAACACGAAGTCGTGTTCGAAGCGGTCGCCGGGCTCGCCCGGAAGCTTTAAACAATTCGCATCGCCGAACGGTACGCGCAGCAATTCCGTCTGTGCGCCGGTATAGCCGCCCATGCCGGGGTAGCCGTAGGCTGCGCCCGCTTTGCCAGGATTGTTGGTGAGGCATTGCGCGGAGTAGCCGTGTACGCAGTTCGCGCAGAACCCGCAACAGATGTGCGTGGGTACCGTCACCCGGTCGCCGACGCGGACGTTGACGACCGCGTCGCCAACTTTTTCAACCACGCCGAGCGGTTCGTGGCCGATGACCAACCGTTGGCCGCCGCCCAGACGCCCCTCGTACATATGTAGGTCGGTCCCGCAGATGGCGGTCGAGGTGAGACGCAGGAGCACGTCGGTCGGCGCGCGCAGCGCGGGCTCCTCAATGGCCTCAATCGTGATGTGCCGAGCTCCGTTGAGCACGACGGCTTGCATCATGGGTCACCTCCGTCCCGCGGCCCGAGCCCGTATTGTAGCAAATTAAGGTTCTCTAAAAGACACTTCGACCCGCGCCCCGCTACCATAGGTCGGTATGAAGACGCGTCTCTTTGCTTTGGGACTCATTGCCGCGCTGGCCGCAACGTCGATCGAAGCCTTCGCCCTCGACCCCACGCTCTACGCCTTAGAAGGACTCGCGCCGTTCAGTCAGCTACTGAGCACGCCGCAAGGCCGCGCCGCGCTCGCCGCAAACCACCGCGTCACCTACGCGGTGCAGAGCGGGACCAACGGACAGCCGCTGCTCTTACCGTTTGCGCAGCAACAGGCGCAGGCGCTCCGCGATGCCTTTATTACCGGAGATAACGCCGCGGGTCTGTCCGACGGACTGGGCTCGGGCGTCGGGGCTGCCTATCGAACGATACTCGATTACAAGAGCAGCAACGGCGGCCTGACCTGGAAGCCAACCGGCTCGCTTCCCCATGTGCAGGTGCTCATATCTGCCGCCAGCGGTGAAAGCAGTGCTGATTCCAATGCAGCGAAGTTCTTCTTCGCCAATGGCGGCGTTGCGACGGTGGCTGGGAATTGCCAAGCCGTTACGGTCGACGGTGCCGATGCGATTTGGAAGGTGCCGGGTGCGCAGACCGACGTTTTCGGCAAAGCCTACGATCTGCCGGGCGGCAAGAGCCCAGGCGCCGATCCGTGCGGCGATTCTCGACCTTTCCAAACGGATTACCGCATTCTGACGTACACCGCTGACGACTTCTTCGGTGCGCGCTCGGGCAACGCGTTCTACCTCGACGGCCCAGCCCAGGATCTCCGCGCGAGCCCGTCCTTTCCAAGCGGTCATACAACGTACGGCTACACCGAATCGGTGTTGCTCGGCATTTTCCAACCCCAGCGCTATTCGCAGATGGTGGCGCGCGCCGCGGAATACGGTAACGATCGTATTATCGTCGGCGCGCACTACGCGATGGACGTACTCGCCGGCCGCACGCTCGCACTTTATGTTCTCGCGCATCTACTTTCCCACGACGGCGGCTTCCGCGCCACCAACGCCGCGCACGCCGAGCTGCAGAGCGCACTCGACGCCGCGTGTGCCCAACCCGGCGCGACCTGTTCCACCGATACGGGCCGCTTTGCCGACGCTACGAAAAACGCCGCATTCTACGAATCGACACAAACCTATGGCCTGCCGGTCGTGCACCCGGCTTACGCAAACGCGCGAGAAGACATCTTCACGCACGCACGCGAGGCCGGCTATCTCCTAATGGCGGCGTTCCCGAAGATCACGTCACTCGAGCAAGCCGACCATATTCTCACCACCACCGAAGGCCCCGGCGGCGGCTTTCTCGATAACGGCAGCGGATTCGGCGTGTATTCGCGGATCGATCTCTACAAAGCGGTCGTTGCTGCCGCCGCTATGTAGGGATAACGCGCCGGTCATCTTGAGATAATGGGCGTGCGCGAGACTCTCCCTTCATGGGAGACTGCTACAGCCTTGCCCGAGAGCTTATCGTGCCGAATCGGCCAACCGGCGCGAGCACGATTGCGACGACACTCGAGCGCTTTGGTACCGGCGCGCTGAGTTTTGCACGCGAACGCCACACGCGTGTAGCCCCACTGCATCGCGGCGAAACCTACGCCGAAGCCTCGCCCGCGCTCGCGCGCCTCGGCATTGACGTCGACGCGTGGCCAGCACCGCCCGCCGGCCTGTTCGTGGTTGAAGAGCGGACAGTGTACTTGCGTTCGCGCAGCGCGATGACCGTCGCGCACGAATTCGGTCATGCGCTCGACTGTGCGCTCGGCGGCGGTGTGTATCGTTCGGGCATCGATCCGCAGATCCGGCGGCTCTTTATCAACGCGCGTACCTTTATCACGCCCTATGCAGCAACCGGCATTGACGAATATTTTGCCGAGGGACTCCGCGCATTTGTGGAGGCGAATGATCCCGCGTCACACTGGCCGCGCGCAACACGGGCGCGGCTCGAATCAATCGATCCGCAGATGTTCGCGTATGTGGAGCAACTGTTCCGCACCGAGTTTTCGCAAGCCGCCTGACCTATGCTATGTTAGGAGGACCTATGAGCGCCCAAGCCCTGGAAGCCCGGATGTCGCGTGTCGAGGGAGTCCTCGAACAAGTCGATAAACGGCTTGATTCGATCGACCGTCGGCTTGACGGCTTTGACGCGCGCTTCGGCCAGATCGATCAACGGTTCAACTGGGTGATCGGCACAATCCTCGGGACTTGGATCACCACGATCCTCGCAATCCTGTTTCATCGCTGAGCTCCCTCAAGTCGAGCGAGATCGAACGCCGTTGCTCCTCAAATACCGGTAGTCAAACCATTGCGCCCCAAGATACGCGGCCACGAGAACCAGAAATCCTATAACACGCTGGACCTGGCCAGGCAGATGCTGCAGCTTCGGTTGAACAAATATGAAATAGAGCGGAATCCCAATGCAGGCCAGGATCATGAGCAGGACGTTATATTCCTGCGGCGGATCCGTATCGATCAACTCATCGGCCGACGTTCGCGGCGGATCTAGGTAACGCTGCAGTGCCGCAAGACCGACGACGATCGCTCCGTAAAATGCGAAATAACCAAGAGCCGCGAGCCAGAGCGCCTCACCGCTGAGTCCCCGTAGCATCGTTTGACCGAGAAGCAGGGTAAAGAAGAACCCAATCACATGATAGCCGTACACCAGGAAAGATGAGCTACGGCTAGCTGCTTGTCTTTGGTGCCCGCCGCGGTAGCGCCGCCAAAGAGCGACGGCGAGGAGGCCGGCACCCACGCCAGTTGCCCACGGCGCTAACCAGCCATACTGCTGCCAAAACGACGTCGGCGCTAGAAGCCACCACAATCCCGCAGCAACAACGAGGACTGCAAAACTGCCATAGAACCGGCGATCGCTGCGCGCGTTCTCCATCCTCGCTGATTCTCCAAAAATCGGTAAATGGACCTTGGTCCGGCAGTCAATTCCACATAAGTGCCGAGGGCTTCCGCGCGTACGTGGAGGCTAGTGATCCGGCTTCGCATTGGCCGCGCACTACGCGCTCGCGTTTGAAAACTGTCGACCCGGGCATGTTCGAATGTGTCGACTGACTCTTCTCAGTCGACTTTTGCACCGCGGCATAGCGCTTCTAGTTCAGGCTCACTCACCGAACCATGTGTGCGAAGGACTACCCGCGGCGTATGTATACTTCAGTTGTTGCCCCGCCGGCACGCGTATGGGGCTGCCGCTGCTGCTCGCAGCCACGGTGTAGCCCGGAATGGTCGCGTATGGGGAAATGACGCCGCCGATCTGCACAGCCGTAATCGGGCTTGTCCCCGCGGTGGGGATCACCGTGCAATCAAATGCGCAGGGCGTCGTCGCTGTACCGGAAGCCGGGAAGGCGGGGGCGCCCGGAAGCGGTGCAGTACCGGTTAGTTCTCCAACGGGATTGAAACCGGCGTTTCCGCGCACGAGGGCGAGCTTCGCGCCCCCGCCTCGAACCGGGTTCGTGTTTCCGCTGAAGTCATTGTTTACAACCGTGAAGATCGCGCCCGTGCCAGCGACCTCACACCCGATTGCGGACGTGCTGGTTCCTGTGATCGCACCTATCTTGCAATTCTTTATCGTGATATCGCTAATTGTGTTGCCGGATGGGGCGTCGATCTCCACAATACTCCATCCCCCCGAGGCGAGCGCCGTTGCAGGCGCGCTGCACCCGTCGACAACGATACGTGCCTGCCCCGACGTCGAGTTGCCATTAAGATAGAACCCGGCGTTAACCATATTCAGAAAGCGGCAGTTCGTTACGTAGATATCGGTCATGGCCATTGTGCCCCCCGAGGAACCGCCCCCTATCTGAATGCCGAACTGATACGAATCGAACGTGCAGCCGTCAAAGAATAGATCATACGAATTGGCGTACGTGACGTCGTAGCCATCGAACGTCGGGCCATCAACGACGCGGATGCCCCAGATAGGTTCGGTCGACGACGTAATGCCGCATATAAACCGCTCGCCCCTGATGCGAAGTTTGACACAGTTTGCAATATAGACGGAGTTCGCCCCCTCGCCAATTGGACCGCCCGCGAGAGTCATGTAATGCGTGTTATCTCGACAGTCGACATCGGTGTGATTAATAGCATAGTAGCTGCCGCTACATTGATTAAACGCGTTTCCAAAGACATTTATCCGCGCACCAAAGCCGTAGATACCCAGCACGCATTGCGCACCAGTCCATTGATCATAGAAATAGTTCTCGACAATCGATGAGTCGATCCATGATACCGCCAATGCCGTCTCGTAAGTATTGGAAGTCCCAGAGTATGTAGCGTCAAAGAAATTATTACGCAGCTGCATGTTGCTACACGTCTGCGTCGTACCGTCCCCGCCACCAATGTTCAATCCCCACGAGGCGGTGGTATTTGAAATACCATTTAGATTTGCAAAGCGGCAGCGTGCAATGAGCCAGTTAGTATGGCCATAGGTGTTTGCGACAATCCATCCGATTCCGGCATGACCGCCGGTGTCGAACCCCAAATCCTGAATGATAAAGTCGCTGTATGCGGCCGACGACCTGAGAATCGCTCCCACCGCGAACGCTGCCCCCGCCAGAATCGTTGACGAAAACATCCCTTCGCCTTGCAGCGTGACGTAGGATGCCGGCGTTAGTTGGTAGGACGGCGAATTGATGTAGTATCTTCCGCGAGGAAAATATACCGTTTGATGCGCGGTGGTTGTTGCTATCGCACTCGCCGCTGCGATGGCGTTGTAGATCGCTTGGGTATCGTCGGTGGCTCCGTCGCCGACCGCGCCAAAGGCCATCACGTTAAAGACAAGCTCGCTGGACATTGTCACACCCTCATTCTGACAAATAGATCAGATGAAGTTTGCCGCTCGGCTTTACAACCTTCCTTGGAAAGCCGACTGCCTCATGGGTATTTTGACCCATGTTAGCGAGCCCAAGCGAGCAGCATCCGTCAATTCCACACAATTGCCAAGGGACTCCGCGCATTTGTGGAGGCGAACGATCCCCGCCTCGCATTGGCCACGCGCCACGCGAGGTCGCCTTAAGGCAATCGACGCCGCGATGTTCGCGTACGTCGACCGGCTCTTCCGCGTAGAGTTTTCCGCTGTCGGCTAAGAATGCCCCTGATTTGGAAACGGCGAACGACTGTTAATGCGAAATGTGTTGCGGTATGGCGGCGCCCTCGCTGCCTTTTTGTGTGCTGTTGCCTGCTCGGGAAGTTCAGGCTTCGTCGGCTCACAATCGTCAAGCGCTCCCGGCGGCCCCGTAAGTTATATCGGTACGTACAAAATTGCGTACACCGGGGTAACAGGCAATTGTGACGCCGGCTCCCTTCCAACGGGTTTTAAGGTTACCGCAACATCGCAGGGAACGAACGAAGACGGCAATTCGGTTACCCTGCTCGAAGGCGGTCTCATCGGCGGCAATATCAGCCTGCAACCCGGTCCCTTTGCGAATACGAATCCACCGGCGACAGCCGACCAGCCGAATTTTACGGCCGCTTACGTCGTAAATTCAAGCGGGGAATTTGTGATCAACGTCTTGGTCGGACATGGCACGCTGTATGGCAGCATGGCCGTCTTCGAGATGCAGGGTAACGTTAATGCCCAAGGCTTCGCTGACGTGCAAGTGCAGGGTGCCTCCTGCAATGATAGCGGTACCGCAATTATCGGCTCGCCGTCGTAATCGAATGCCCACCGTTCCCATCGCAACAACGACGGTCGCGACATCGGTGCGATGGCGAACCACAGTCTCTACTAGCTATCCGAACAACTCTTTAACGTAGAATTTTCCGCTGCCACTTAGAAGAATGTGGCCGCTTCGGGGGCGGCGAACGCCGCTTGATGCGAAATGTGTTGCGGTATGGCGGCGCGGCCGCTGCCTTTTTGGTCGTTGTTGCGTGTTCGGGAAGTTCAGGCTTCGTCGCCTCGCAATCGTCCGGGCCTCCCGGCGCCATAAACTATGTGGGTACATATAAGATCACGTACACCGGGGTCTCGGGGGATTGTGACGCCGGCTCCCTTCCAACGTCCTTTCGGGTCACTGCGACCGCGCAAGGAACGAACACCGATGGGAATGCCGTGACGCTGCTCGCGGGGGGTCTCCTCGGCGGCAATATCAGCCTGCAACCGGGCCCTTTCGCGAATACGAGTCCAGCTGCGACAGCCGACCAGCCGAATTTTCCGGCCGCCTACGTCGTAAATTCAACCGGCGAATTCGTGATCAACGTCTTGGTCGGACATGCGACGCTGGCCGGCAGTATGGCCGTCTTCGAAATGCAGGGCAACATCAATGCACAAGGCGCCGCGTATGTACAAGTGCAGACCACCTTTTGCAACGTAAGCGGGACGTCAGTTATCGGCTCGCCGACGTAATCGAATGGCCGGCTAATAGGGTATAGCTGGACCAATCTGGGGCGCGCGCACGGGCTTCGCCATTCCGTAGAACACCGTCACGTTCTCGCCACCGCAGCGGGTCGAAATTGCTTCGGGGGGCGTCCCGATGCAACTCTCGATGTTCTGCCAGTTGCTCATCGTCCACACGTTGCCGGCCGGATCGATAAGGATATCGGTGAGCATCTGCATGCCGCCGCCGGTGTAGCCGTCGGGCGGCGAGATCTGATAGCCGGTCTTCATGCCGGGCGGACAGTTTTCGGTGCGCGTACCGCAAAGCTCGACGATCGGACTGTTGGCCGACGCGAAGTTCGAAATCCACACATTGTCATCGCCGTCGACGGCCGCCGCCCAGGGTCCGGGCAATCCGCCGCTCTTGAAGGGTGAGCCGGGATAGGGCGACCCATCGGGGCGTAAGAGCGTCACGCTGCCGCCGTTCGGGCCGCCCTTTTGTGTCGACATGACCGTGGTGAGATAGTCCGACGCGGCAACAACACCTTTGAACTTCAGATGCAAGCCCATTTGCACGAAGTGAAGCATCCCGATCGGGCCCGTCCCGAAACGATTGGTGATCCACACGTTGCCGCCACTATCGATAGCTAGCCCACTGTTGTTGATGCCCGTTTTGAAATTCTCGGCTTTGGTCGGATCGGAAGCCGGGAAGCGCGTCACGTGCGGACTACCGCTATTCGCCACCCAGATGCGATTCTGCTGATCGATCCCGAGATGGAACGGTGCCTTAAATGACTTGCATGGCTCCTGCGCGTCGCCTTCGCACACAATGCGGCCCTTGGCGAGATCGCCTTTCGGAAAGTAGATGAGTTGGTTTTTCTCAAGCCCTAGCGCCCAAATATCGCCGCTCGGCGTCGCGATAATGCCTTGTACCAGGCCGAGCCGGCCGCCGAAGGAGATCCCGTGCGGCGGCGTGAGCGGTTTTCCGTTCTTGTCGAATACGCTGATCGACTTGCTGCCATAATTCGTAAACCAGGCGTTGTCGTGCGAATCGACCGCGGCGCCGAACGTCCCGCCCTCCATGCCGCCGCCGGTAAACCCAGTCGTGATCGGCGAGAGCGGCTGACCGTTTGGTGCAAACTTGGTGGCATTGCCTTGCCATAGCGAGTCTTGCCCTTGCCAGCCCACCGAGAAGTTATCACCGACCCAGAGGTTGCCCTGACTATCGAACATCGCTTTGCCGCCCGCTTTATAGCCACCGCCGTCAAACGCAAGCGGCACGACCCATGCACTTGGTGACCAATTGAGGTACGGCATGTAGGGAACGCCACGCATGTGCGTACTCGGCAACACCGGGTAGAGCTGCGCGAGCAGGTTAAAGAGCCGCTCTGGTTGGTACCACGGATAGTGCGCGACCGACTCGATCGCCGTAAGCGTGTTCGTGGGAACGACGTGCGTCGGAGACTCGGTTGCCGAGTACAACGCGCTGCAGGCGTCGGGCTGGACGCGCGTGACGCAACCGGAGAGCACATCGGCCAAGGTTGCAAAATTCGCCATGGTCGGCGTTTGCGCACCGTTCAAGGTGTCTTGAATAGCTGCGCCCCATCCGCCGGTTTCCACGCTCACGAAATTCGGAACGTTCCCTGATGCAATTCGCAATCCAAGCGGATAACCCGCGATCGTCGTGCCCTTCAAGAATTGATTCATCGTAAACGCCGCCGCGACGGTCGTCATTTCATTGACGACGGCGTGCGCGGGGAGCTGCGATCCGAGCACGGAGATAAGAACGGCCGCGGGGTTGTCGCCGGAAGCCTTTTGCCCCGCCGCCGGCTCGCCGCCGGTAGCAACGAGATACAGGATTCCGCGACCATTCGCGAACGAAATCGCGAACTTTCCGGCACCGTCAGACCGCGTCTGCGCGAGTTGTTTTGGGGCATCGGAGGTTGCCGCCCACAATGTAACCGTTGCGTTCGCGATTGGCGCACCTGCAGCGAGCACTGCGCCCGCGACGGTTCCGCCACTGAACGCCGGCGCCGTGCCGGTTGGCGCCGGCGCCGCGGGCGGCGCGGCGGTTATGGGCTGGCTCGATCCCTCGGCGGCCGTGTTACTCGACGACTGCTGCGCGCACGCGGTCATCGCGAAGGCGATGACCGCGACCGTAGCAAGGGCTGAGATCTCGCGAAATCTGATCACGTCTGACCCCCAACAAGGCGAATGCACTCACCTTTGGTTGGACGATTCGGCGCACCTCTGGATTGCGAATTTGGGATACCGAAGCGGTTAGGGCCCAAGCTCTACTTGGAAAAGATACTTTCCACCTGATACGGCCTTGCAATTTCGCATCTCCGGCTTGTACGTCGAATCACGAGCCGCGTGCACGGCCGCATCTGCGATCGCGGGGCTACCGCCGGTCACCTTCACTATTTCAATGTCGGAGGGTTGCCCCTGCGCAGTCACCGTAACGGCGAGCGTAACAGCCGCGTGAGGGTGCGCCTTGGCGTCGGCTTCGGGAATGTCCGGTTGCGCGGCATGCACGATACTCGCGTCGGACGAGCAGCTCGAGTTGGCTGCGAGACCGCTTGGGCTCTGGAATGCGAATCCGAGCATTGCGAATAGCGCAACGGCGGCCGCAACCACGAAATAATTCGTTTTCACTTGAATGGCCTTTCCATTGAGGAGCCGCGCGATACGACCGACCAGCATACGCTCGGGCCAGATCGCGCTTGGAGTGAGAAAGGACGTTTGGAGACGCGGACTTCGCAGCCCCAATCTCGCAAGACACGAGGCATAGCGGTCCGGGTCATTGCCCGCGCGCACGGCCCAGTCGTCGCACGCGGCTTCGCGCTCTTTGACGAGCTGGTGACCGATGACGTACGCCCACGGATTGAAAAACAACAACGACTCGATAGCGCGTTGAATCACGTTGCCCAAGATATCGTTGCGCGCGATGTGTGCGCGCTCGTGGGCGACAATCGCCTCGAGATCACTCGGGACGAGCGAGCGAGCAAGATCGTTGGGAAGGACGACGACGGGATGCCGCAATCCGGCGGCGATCGGAATGGCTACCACGGGTGAGATGAAGACGCGCTCGCCAAGCTGTGGGATCGGAACGGCCGATCGCATGATGCGCTTGAGCCGAAGATAACTCACCGCAGTGCGCACCGCACAAGCGAGAATGCCCACACCCCAGATCGCCGCAAGCCATACGCCGTCGGCGTTCGACGTCACTTCGGCGAGGTGGGACGCTGCCCGCGCCGTGCCGACAACGGTGATCGGCATCGCTGATTCGGGTAATGCTGAGGTGAACAGCCCGATCAGTGGAAGAATTGCAAGCGCCAGCAACGAGACGAACCACACGGCGTAGCGCGTCGCCGCATGACGACGGGGCAAGAGCGCGGTGAGACCTAGGGCAACGGCAACGATGACGGCGCCCTGCCAGAGACTATCGAGCAACGCTTCGATCATGGCGCGCCCTTCCTGCGCCCGAGCAGCTTCTTGATTTTCGCAATATCGGCGTCGCTCAAGCGCGTGTCGTCGAGCAGCGCCACGGCAAAATCGCCGGGAGCGTTCTTGAAGAAGCGATCCAGCAGATGGTCTATGGCTGATTTCGCCGCCGACTCGCGCGCAACGAGTGGACGATAGATGTACGCGCGGCCGTCTTCCTCATGCGCGACGTACCCCTTCTGCTCGAGGGTGCGCAGCGTCGAGAGCACGGTCGTGTACGCAAGCGGCGGCGGCAACAAAGCCTCGACGACCTCGGCAACCGTCGCGCGCTGACGCGCCCAGAGCACTTCCATGAGCCGAAGCTCGTGGTCCGTGAGCACGAGGGATTTCTTCCGCGACATGCTGCCCTCCGATCTACTACGAATCTAGTAGCAGATTAACACGACACCCGTGTCCCGTCAACTAGATTCCTAGTAATAATGGCGCCTAAACGTCGACGACGCGCTGGCCATTCTGGTCGAGCTGAACGTGAATCACGCGCGATTGGGCCGGCGCCTGCGGAAGAAACAGCGTCACCTCATCGCCGGGCGCGAAATGGTGCAATCCGAGACGAACGTGATTCGGGAAGACCCGAGCGAAGACAATCGTGTACGTTTGCCCCGCTCGAACGTTCGTCTGAAACACCGCATCCTTCGAGGGCGTCGGATTCCCGCGAAGCAAGACTGAGCCGTGCGCGCCTTCGATACGCACCGGTCCCGGATTCCTAGCCCCGCCGTCGACCGCGACAACGAAAAGACTTCCGAAGCGCGCTTGACAGACGTCGGCGCCCCAATCCGGATAGTGCATGCAATCCGACGAGGCGATGAGCGGCGAAGCAATCACGACCGTCGCCGATGCTTGGCCAGTGACGCTTCCATCCACGTCGCGGAACGCGGTAGCGCGGTAACCGTCGCCGCCAAGTCGATCGTGCAGCGCGATTGCCGGCTCGAGGAACACCGGCTTCGCATTGATAAATGTCAGTCCGCGCGCGTAGTTCGTGGGATCGCTAAAAAAAGGTGAGAACCGCAGAAAACTCAGCGCACTCGTCTCGCGTCCGGGGCGCGGCACGAAATTTACGAACACGGTGTTCTCGACGCCGACTTGGCCGTCGTAGAACTCAAAGCCGCGATTGGGGAAATGCGGCTCGTCCGGCTTCGGATCGCCGGTCGCGTTCGCGGTTTCCCCGACGATCGTCGAATCCGACAAAATGTCGTGCGCGCCGGCAAACGTCACCCCGATGCTATTGTCCGCGATCGTCGCGTGAGTCAGGCGCAGGTCTGTCCCGCGCAGCCACGCACCGCGCCGACGATTCTTATACGACGTGAATCCGTCGAACCGCGCAGCTAACGGTGGACTATAGTTGGGCGCTTCGGTCACGCCGGGCGGATTGCGAAGGATGTCGACAAAGAGTCCGTCGTTCTCGTTGCTATGCGAAACGTTGCCGTCGAATCGGCCGAGCGCCGTACGCCGAGGCCAAACCGCATCGGTGCTTGATGGTCCGGTCGGATGCGGTGAGAGGTTGAACCAAAAGCCATTGCCGTCGCTCCCGGCAGCAACGTTATCGACGATCGTGTTCGACGGGTTCGTAATCCAAAAACTCGCCGGCTGCGCGTCGCTTTCGAGAATCGCGTCTTTCGCCGCGGCGGCATGCGTTCCGAGGACGAGATTATGGACGATCGCGTTGCCCGTCTCCAAGCCGTCTTCGAGAAAGATGCAGTGCCCGATGGCATCAAACGCCACCGAGTCACGCACGGTCACGCCATTCGTCCCATGAATCGTGAGGCAGCGATTGAAGCTGTGATCGATGCTCGACGATGCCACCGTCGAACCGTAGCCGTCGCGTGCCAAATGGAAGTGCACGGGATACTTGCCGAGCTGACCGCGCACGCCGAGGTGAAGAAATTCCACGCCGTGCGCGACCAAGGTCCCGCCCTGCGTCACCATGACCTGACCACCCACGCCGCTCGAAGCCGCGGCGTCGTCACTGGTGATCGCGATAGTGTGCGAGAGCAACCCGACTTCGGCGCGCTCGTCGATCCCGTCGGTGGTCGTTCCCCAGTGGCGGAAGTGCAGCGGCTCGCGTAATGCGATGCTGCTCTTGTCGATCGCCGCAACGGTCTCTTCCTCGGCTTCCGTCTGCGCAAATCCGCTCGGTGCGATGACGATGCGATCGCCCGCGCTCCAGTCGACCGCGTCAGCCGGCACGATGCGCCGGCTGCCCGCCATCGCCGTCCGCGCAAGATGCGTCCACGTGCGGTGCTCGTCGCCCCATAGCGTGAGGCGGCCGCCCTGCGAGACGGCAAGGACGCCGCGACCAGCTGAGCCAGCGTCGAGC
>DATHMY010000119.1:0-47105 GCA_035486535.1 Candidatus Acidiferrum sp. | reverse complement strand
CCGCCGAAGAAGATCAGCGAGGGAATTAGCGACCCGGCATAGATCGCGAAGACGATACTGATGTCTCCGGGCGTGAGACCCCACTGCTCACGATAATATTCGTAGAGCGGCGAGGGCATAAAGGCCCCAGCCAGCAGAAGTCCCAGTGCCGCAACCGCAATTGGGTAGCGGCCCTCAGCTGGATTGCTTTGCGCCATACGTCTTTTCGAGATACGCGATGATCGCGTCGTCGTCGTCGGCGATCTTGATGTCGCCATCGGTCATCGACGGGATGCCGGTGACGCCGAAAAGCTCCTTTACATTGGCGCGTTCGGCGTGCGCATGCGGCACGTTGACGTTCTTGTAGTCCAACAGCATGTCGGTAAGCTTCGAACGAACCCGGGCGCAGTACGGACACCATTCTGCCTGATAGAGGACGATATTCGTATCGATCATGCCGTCCAAGCTTGCCCGGTGCGCCACGGGCCCCCTCCCGTCACGCGCGGGCGGTCCGGACCGTTCGATCAGCGAAGAGACTTCCTTAAAGGTACGCATGGGCCACGCCGTTTCATCTAACCGCTTGCTGTATCGGGCGCTGCTGGCATCGCTCGCACTGCATCTCGTGCTGCTCGCCCTCATCCCGCCGCTCGCCAACCTCGAGAGCGCACAGAATGTCGAGCTCCTCTCGTTCGTTCGCATCCAGACGGTACGCATTGCAACGCCCGTGCCGCGGCCTGAGCAGCGCGCCGCGGCACCCGCACGCGCGCTCCTCGCCGTAGCTTCCGCCGCAAGCGCCCCCGTGCCCATTCGGCGCCCCGTCAATGAACGCATTACGCGACCGTCACAACAGCAAGCCGGTGCGCCGGTCGTCGCGTCCGCCGTTCGCAGCGGAGGCGTCACCGCCGAGCCGTCGACCGCCGCAGTTCCGGCAAGCGCAGCGCCGGAGAATGCGCCGGACGAAACCAGCCGCCAGCCCGTCGGAGGCTACGAACCGCTCGGCGTAAATGACACGCCGGTCCTCGATCCTGCGGTGCGCAAAGCGCTCCTGGCACTCGGCGTACACGTCACGCTAACGATCACGGTCGATGGCAGCGGACATACGAAGCACGTCGCATTCGCGCCACCGCTCGATCCGAGTGCCGAGCAACAGATTCAGGCGTTGCTCGCGGCAGCGTCGTGGGATCCCGCAGTCTGCGGCGGTGGAATGACCTGCGAAGGCCAGGCGACGATCACATTGTAACAATCGCGGCTTCCGCTCGCACGTCGCGCGCTGCGACGAACGCGCCGGCAGTGCTTGCGATCGTCGTGAATCCCAAATCCGCGAAGCTCATCGCGCTGGAGCCGGAACCGGTTACAAAGAGCAGCGCTGTGCGGCCCGTCGCACGCAGCACGGTGCGCGCGAAGCGAACTTCGCGCACGCGGACTGTGCGCTCGGACGTGAACTGCGTTGCAATCAACGCCAAACTCGCGCCGTCGAGGCTGCCTTCGACCTGTAAGAGTCCGCGCCGATCGAATGGGCGCAGCGGCGAATTCGGCAGGTAACGATCGAGGACTTCCCGTGCAGCGTAACGTGCATTCCAAAACAGCGCCTGACGCCCGCGGTAGGCATAACCGCAATCAAACCGCGTCGCAAGCGCGAGCGCATCGCCTTCCTCGATTCCGTGTACGCAGAAAATTGTGGTTCCATGTGACGCGACCGACTCG
Source organism: Candidatus Acidiferrum sp. (assembly GCA_035486535.1). Taxonomy (GTDB): domain Bacteria; phylum Vulcanimicrobiota; class Vulcanimicrobiia; order Vulcanimicrobiales; family Vulcanimicrobiaceae; genus Aquilonibacter. Next base: position 45,422 of record DATHMY010000119.1, on the reverse strand, counting down.
GCGACAACGCGCATCCCGCTACGCCGGCTCGACTCTCCGGTCAGCGAGAGCACGTGCAAGTGCCTTGCCGTTAGAGGATCGATTTGCCTAGCGCCGAGCAAATCAGTCCCACGGCAAGTGCCGCGGTTTGATTGCGCGTGTCGAGAATCGGATTGATTTCCACCATCTCAATCGACTGCAGGTGGCCGGATTCGTAGAGCATTTCCATCGCGAGGTGCGCTTCGCGAAAACTCAAGCCACCCTTGACCGGTGTGCCGGTGCCAGGCGCTTCGCTCGGGTCGATGCCGTCCATATCGAACGACACGTGAACCGGACGGCCGCCCACGATCGCGAGTGCCTCTTCCATGACGCGTGTCATACCCAACTTGTCGACGTCCGTCATAGAAAAAGCGCGCACGCCGGATTCGCGCAGCTGCTTCTTCTCGATTTCGTCGACGTCGCGCAAACCGATTTGCACGGTCGTTTCCGGCATCGCGAAGCCGTTCCGAAGCGCGAACCACAACGGCATGCCGTGAACGTTCCCGCTCGGCGAACTCTGTGGGCTGTTGATGTCGGAGTGCGCATCGATCCAGACCAACCCCGGTGGCGCACTCCGCGCGCGGGTCAGCCCCTCGAGTGTACCCATCGCAATCGAGTGATCGCCGCCGAGCACGATTGGCAGGCCACCGCTGCGCACGCTTTCTTCGACGAATTGCGCGAGGTCTGCACACACGCGTTCGATCACGTCGATGTATTTCGCCGACGCATCGTTCGTTTCGAGGCCTTCACGAATTGGGACCGGCAGGTTGCCGTGATCTAGCACTTCGGCAATGCCGAGTTCACGCAAGCGATCGTAGAGTTGTGCATAGCGTATTGCCGACGGCCCCATGTCGACCCCGCGGCGGCTGGCACCCAAATCCATCGGGACGCCGATGACATCGACGCGCGTGGTGCGACTATGGCTCGTGCTGGTTACCATTTCGGCGTAATTCCCTCAGTTGGTTTTTTCGGAAACGTGCGGCGCGCGAGCCAGGTGACAACGCCGGAGAGCCCATTGGAGAAGGGCTTCATGAAACCTAGTCCTCGGGCGTAACCGTCGTCGACGTCGAGCACTCGCATAAACGCGCCATACGTGCGGGGACACTGCTGCGTCCAGGTTCGGGCGCGATCCATGCTTGCCGGATCCCGTGCAAGCAGCGCATCGACCACGCCGCGATCATTGGGCGCATTTGCGACAATCTGCGCAAACTCGCGATGGCCTATGCCGAGCGTGTGCAAAAAGTCGCGATCCACCGGCGACTGACCATACAGGTAGGTACCGAGCGTGCCATTGAGCGCCGCGCGAGCCTTGTCGATCAAACGCGGAAGCCACGCAACGCCCTCGAGCTGCTCGTTCCAGCGACGGGGAGCCTCATGCCGTAAATCGCGAAGCTGCATCTGCCTGCGCTTCGGTACGAAGGCATCGGCCTCCCCGAGTCGTACTTGAGGCGCGATGAGGCACTCCGGCGTTGCCGCACTCCTAGCAGCGGTCTGCGCGATTGCGTTCGCCGGGTGCGCCCACCACCGTGGACCCGCGCCGGGACAAACCACGCTCGGCATGGTGACCGACGTCGGCGGACTTGGGGATCGCTCGTTCAATGACTCCGCATACCGCGGCATGCTGCGTTCGAAATCCGAGCTCGGCGCCTACATCCAGGTGTTGCAGTCGCGCTCAGCCGCCGACTATCAACCGAACTTGATCGCCCTGACCAACTTGCACTATCAAATGGTCTATGCGATCGGGTTTCTCATGGGCCTCGATCTCGACTCCGTCGCGAAGCAAAACGCGAAGCAGGCGTATGCCATCATCGACGCCGTCGTCGACGACCCCAACGTGGTCTCGATCACCTTTCGTGAACAGGATGGATCGTTTCTGGCCGGCGCACTCGCGGCGATGGTCAGCAAGACGCACCACATCGCGTTTCTCGGCGGCCTCGATATTCCGCTGATCCGCAAATTCGAAGCCGGCTATATCGCCGGCGCACGCCAAGTCGATCCATCGATCCATGTCGACGTGAAGTACGCCGGCAGCTTCGACGACGTCGCCGCCGGACAAGAACTTTCGAACTTGCTCTACGACGGCGGGGCCGACATCATCTACGCCGCGGCTGGTAAAGCCGGCCTTGGCACCGCCGACGCGGTAAAATCGCGCGCGGGTTGTTACATGATCGGCGTAGACTCCAATCAGGATAGCCTCGTTCCCGGTAAGGTTCTTACCTCGATGGTAAAAAAAGTCGACGTCGCTGTGTTTGACGTCGCCAAAGCGCTGCATGACGGTCATCCGATGCACGGCCACGTCATATTCGGCTTGAAAGACGGCGCGATCGGCCTAACCGATTTCGCGTACACGAAGGCGGCGATTGGACCGGCGAATCTCGCCCGCCTTAATAGCATCGAAGCGGCAATCGTCGATGGAAAAATCACGCCGCCCGATACGCGCGAGGCGCTCGCGACCTTCAAACCGGTGGCGCTCTGATGGACGCGGTGCTGACGCTGCGCGACATTCGCAAGGCGTTCCCCGGCGTCGTAGCGGTCGACGGGGTCGACCTCGATCTCTATCCAGGTGAGATTCACGCACTCGTCGGGGAGAACGGCGCCGGCAAATCGACGCTATCGGCGATTGCCTTCGGCGAACTCAAGCCCGACGAAGGCAGCGTTACCGCGCACGGCACCGTCGGGCTCGTGCATCAGCATTTCGAGTTGATCGGGCGGTTGCGCGTCTGGCAAAACGTATTGCTCGGACGCGAGCCGCATCGCGGGTGGCGCATCGACGAAGCCTCGGCGCGTGCACGTGTCGTCGCGATTGCCGAGCGCAATGGTCTTGAGATCGATCCCAACGCGTTCGTAGAAACGCTGCCGATCGGCGTACAACAGCGCGTCGAACTTCTGCGCGAACTCGATCGCGATCCGGCGGTGCTTTTGCTCGATGAGCCGACCGCGGCACTTGCACCGGCCGAGATCGAGAGCTTCTTCGCTACGGTCGTTCAGCTCGCCGCGCGGGGTACGGCGATCATGATCGTAACGCACAAGTTGCAAGAGGTGATCGCGTACGCGACGCGCGTCACGGTCATGCGCCATGGCAAAGTGGTCGAGCGCACGCTGACCAGCGCGACGAGCATCCCGGCGATTGCGCGCGCGATGGTCGGCGGCGAAGTGCCCGCGGTCGCTGCGCGCGAACACGCGGACTTGACGCCGTGTCTGCACGTCAAAGATCTGTGCGCAGGCAGCGGTGCAACGCAGCTCAACGATTTCTTTCTCGACGTGCGGGGTGGCGAGATCGTCGGCATTGCCGGCGTCGAAGGCAACGGCCAATCGACGCTGGCCGATGCGCTCGCCGGGCTGATCGATTATACCGGCATCATCGAACGTCGCGGGACAATGGGCGTCATTCCACAGGATCGCCAGCGCGAAGCGCTCGTGATGGATTGGTCGTTGGTCGAGAACACGCTGCTCGGGCGCCAGCATCGCAAAGCGGCATGCCGAGGGTTCCAACTCGACCGCGTGCGCGCGCGCGCGGAAACCGAGAGCATTCGCGAACGCTTCGACGTTCGCGCCGCCAACCTCGACGTCGCGGTCCGTACCCTCTCGGGCGGCAACCAGCAGAAGCTCGTCGTCGGGCGCGCGCTAATCGACACGCCGGAGTTCGTGCTTGCCTACAACCCCACACGCGGTGTCGACGTCGGTGCTGCGGCGCTAGTGCAATCGCGATTGATGGAGGCACGCAATCGCGGCGCGGCAGTCTTGTTGATTTCGTTCGAGCTCGATGAGATTTTAACACTTGCGGATCACGTGATCGTGATGTACCGCGGCGCGGTGCTGGGCAGCTTCGGTCGCGACGCCTTCGACCGCGCGGAAATCGGGCGTTTGATGGCCGGTTCGGCATGAATCGCTACCTTCGTCCGCTCGCCGGCCCACTGGGCGCGATCCTTTTGATCGTCGTGTTGATGTCGCTCGCCATGATCGTCGCCGGCACGAGCCCGGTTGACGGATTCACCGCGCTCTTCGTCGGCGCGCTCGGCGGCCGCAACCAACTCGGTGAAACGCTCGTTGCCACCACCGCCCTGCTCTTTCCGGCACTTGGTATCTGTCTCGCCTTTCGCGCGGGGCTGTTCAACATCGGCGCCGAGGGGCAACTGCTCATCGGCGCATTGTGCGCCGGCGCGCTCGGCGCCGTGCTCACCGTGCCGGGACCGCTCGGCATCCTCTTCATGCTCGTCGCCGGTGCAATCGGCGGCGGTGCGTGGGGCGCAATTGCCGGTTGGATGAAAGCGCGTTTCGGCGCGAACGAGATCATCGCAACGCTGATGCTGAACTTCGTGGCCTCCGCGTTTGCGCTCGAACTCGTGAGCGGACCGCTCAAAGGCCCGCTCGCTGCAGGCGCCGAGACCGCGTGGCTCGATCCGAAGTACTGGCTGCCCGCGCTTCTCCCCGGGACGCGACTTTCGATTGCGTTGCTCTTCGCGGTGGCGCTCGCGCTGCTCTTACAGTGGGTGTTCGCGCGCACCGTCTTCGGCTACGATCTGCGCGCGAGCGGCGAAGCACCCGAAGCAGCACGCCGAAGTGGTATCAACCTCGGACGATTGACCTGGCTCGCGCTTACGCTCTCCGGCGCGATAGCCGGCGTCGGCGGCGCGACCATTGTCTCGGGCGAATTGCATCGCTTCAACACGCAGCTTTCGCCCGGCTACGGATTCACCGCAATCGCGGTGGCGTTGGTTGGCGATTTGCAGCCGCTGTGGATTTGTCTCGCGGCATTCGGATTCGGCATTCTCGAGTCGGGTGGCCTTGCGATGCAGGCAAGTGCGCAGGTTCCAAAGGATGCGATCCACGTCATCGAAGGCTTGATCATCTTCGTGCTGGCGGCACGGCGTTACGTCGCAACGCGCGTCGAAGGAACACTCCCATGAACGAACTGATCGTCACGCTCGTCGCGTTGACGCTGGTTAAAGCGACGCCAATCATCTACGCCGCGCTCGGCGGCGTGATCTCGGAACGTTCCGGCGTGATCAACATCGGACTCGAAGGCATGATGGCGGCGGGTGCGTTCACCGCGGTCGTTGCTTCGTTTGCAACGCACAACCCGGTGCTCGGCTTGGTTGGCGGCTTGTGCGCGGGGGCCGCCTTCGGCTATCTGCTTGCGTTCGCAGCAACGCGCTTCAAAGTCGATCAGATTGTCGCCGGCACCGGCATCAACTTGATCTGCGCCGGCGGTGCTGCCTACGGGCTCGTGCTGCTCTTCAACCAACCGGGCGCGAGCGTGCAAGTTGCGAGCCTCGGTGACAAGTATTGGGTGCTCGTCGTGCTCGCGTTTGTGCTGGCCGCGCTGCTGCAGTGGCTATTATATCGGACGCCGTGGGGACTACGGATCCGGGCGTCGGGCGAAAATCCAAGCGCGGTCGTCTCCGCCGGGCTCGATCCGCTGCGCTTACGCACCTACGCGGTGATCGTGAGCGGCGCGCTCGCCGGTCTTGGCGGCGCGTTCCTTTCGATCGGCGAACTCAATTTGTATTCCGACGGAATGACTGCCGGTCGCGGCTTCATCGCGCTCGCCGCTGTGATCTTCGGCCGCTGGCACCCGCTCGGTGCAACCGTGGCGTGCGTGGTGTTCGGGTTCTTCGAAGCTTTACAATACGTTTTACAAGGCCAAATCGCGTGGCTCCCGGCAAACGCGATGCAGGCGCTCCCGTACATTGCGGCACTGGTTGCGCTCGCCGGCGTCACCGGAAGAGTGCGCGCACCCGCCGCCGACGGCGTCCCGTTCTAAGTCCCAGAAAAAACTATTGCAGCCTGTGCTATACTGCGAACAACGTGGGCGATTCGCGGGCAGTACGTTTTGTCATTGCCATAATCGCGGGAGTGCTGCTGCCCTTTGTGGGGCTCTGTGCACCCGTGCAAGCGACGCTCGTGCCCCCTCCGATGCAATCGCTCCGCGCCGATCTCCATCGCATGGTCATCCGTTTCCCCGCTTCAACCGCGGTCGAAGTGATGGATCTGGCGACCGGCTACCACGTCGGGTATAACGCCGCAGCGGCAATGCCGGCCGCATCCACGATCAAGGTTCCGGTGATGGTCGAGGTCTTTCGTCAACTGGAAGCCGGCCGCTTCGAACTCGATCGTCGCGTCACGTTGCTCGCGAGCGACAAGGATTACGGTTCCGGCGATCTGTGCGGCGCACCGTCCGGTACGACGTACACCGTCGACGAACTGCTCGACAAGATGATCGACATCAGCGACAACACCGCGACGAACATGTTGATCCGTTTGGTCGGCCTGCACAACATCAATCACACGATGAACACGCTCGGGCTGGGTCAAACACGTCTGCGCGGCGACGTGCGCACCGATAGCTGGTCGGTACGACAAGCGCTCGAATCATCGCCGGCCGACATGGTGCGGCTGCTCGCGATGATGGCCAAACGCGAACTCGTCGATGGTTGGTCCTCGAACGAGATGATCTCGATTCTCGAGGGCGATCAAATCAACACGCTTCTTCCGGAGCCGCTGCCGCCGGGCATAGCAATCGCGCACAAGACCGGAAGCTTCTTCGATACGCTCAACGACGTCGGCATCGTTTACGGTGACGATCCGTATGTCATCGCAGTGATGACCACGCATCTTCCATCCCTGGATATCGGCCGCACATTCATCCGTACGCTCTCGCTGATGACGTTCCAGCAAGAAGCACGCATGACCGCGTGGCGCGATCTCACCGGCGTCGGCGCGTTCAACGAAACGAACGGCACGGCATCGCCCGACTTGCGTTACTGGGATCGTAGCACCGGAGCCGACACGCCAAGCAACGGTTCGCTCTAACTCGTCACGCACGCACCCCCGACGCGAAGACTACAACATTTTTCGCTATCACAGGATGTGAACTTCAAAACTTCGTTTTGCGAAAAATGTGTCGTAGCAGAAAGCCCGCACGATGCGGGCTTTCGAGCGTCTTCAAGTCGGGGGTGCGTGCGTGACGAGGAGAGCTAAACCGTGGCTTTTGTTTTTGAAGAATAAGTGGCGGTGAGCCAAGAGCTCCAGGCGGGATCTTGATTGCGGACGGCGCGTTGATAGGTTTCCATCAGCATGCGCGCGACAGGACCCATCGTGCCGTCGCCGACGATGCGGCGATCGACCGATGCGATGTACGCAATGCCGGCGGCCGTGCCTGTGAAGAATAACTCGTCGGCAGCGTACAGTTCACCGCGGTCGATCGAGCGTTCGATCGTCTCGATGCCGTAGGCTGCGGCGATGTCCATGATCGCGCGACGCGTACAGCCCTCGAGCACGTTCTGCGACGGGTCAGGCGTAAGCAGTTTGCCGTTGCGAACGAGAAAGACGTTTTCAGCCGAGCCTTCGGCGACGTGCCCGTCGTGGGAGAGCAGGATCGCTTCGTCATAGCCGTTGGTGATCGCTTCGCTCTTCGCTAGCGCCGAGTTCACGTACAAGCCGGTGATTTTGGCTCTTGGCGGAGCCATGGTGTCGTCGGCGCGGCGCCACGAACTGATGCAGACGTTGAGTCCTTTGCTCGTATCGAGATAATTGGTGAACGGCACCGGAATGATCGCAAACGCATCGGGCACGTTGTGCAGCCGCACACCGATGTCTTCAGCCGCTTTGAAGATACAGGGACGAATGTAGATATCCGTCTCAAACCGATTGCGGGCACTCAGTTCGACGGTGAGATCGATGAGCTCATCAACTGAGTGCGGCACGTTCATCATGAGAATCTTGGCCGACGTTTTCAACCGATCGTAGTGCTCGCGCAATAGCACCAGGTAGAGCTCGCGTTCGGTCGGGCTCCAATACCCGCGGATCCCTTCGAAACAGCCCGTGCCGTACTGCAGCCCGTGCGTCAGTAGGCCAACCTTGGCTTCATCGTAGCGGCAGAATTTGCCGTTTGCATAGACGGTGATCGACGAGAGGTCCACGGCGGTTTAACACTCCTTAACGGGTCGAAGGTTGCCGTTTCCGGGGCGGCGCACCCTCCCCCTATGAAGCGACGTTGGCTCCTGGTTCTTTCCCTCGCCGCAGCGTTCGCAATCGCCGGGGCAACGGCGACGCGCACGATTTGGCTTCCCACCGACTGGACGTTGACCGCGCCGGCCGGTGCCGTAAGCACAACCGGCACAATGCCGCAGGGACTCGCGCTTTCGCCCGACGGCAGTGAGATCGCGATCGTCGAAGGCGGCATCAACCCGCCGGCGTTGCGCATTCTCGCTGTGCCCGATTTGAAGACGCTACGCATCATTCCGCTCAAAGATGCGTTCGGATCGCCGGTGTGGGAAGGCAATTCGATTTACGTTCCAGGTGCGACGACCGATAGCGTGTTCATCGTCGACGCTGCGACCGGCAATGTCTCCAGCGTGCCGTCAGCAGCCTATCCTTCCGCGCTCGTGCTCGACGGCCCGCGCTTGATAACCGCCGACGATCTCGCCGGTACTGCAACGATTCACGCAGCAGGCGGCGTGCAAACCGTCACGACCGGTAGTCATCCCGCTGCGGTCGTCTTTGTGCCGGGGAATCGCACGCTCTACGTTGCGAATCGCGGCGAAGCGACGGTGACCCACATTCTCAACAGCGCAAAGACGCTGACGATTGCTGTAGGCCTGCATCCATCCGCACTCGCTCTCTCACATGACGGAACGAAACTCTACGTCGCGTGTTCCGATGCCGACACGATCGACGTGATCGATACCAAGACCGACGCGATCGTCGGACGCATCGGCGTCGGCCTGCCGCAGGGCCGCGGTGCATCGCCTAACGCACTGGCACTCGCGTCTGATGGAACGCTCTATGCGTCGCTGGGCGCCGAAAACGCGGTGGCCGAGATTCGCGGCGATCGCGTGATAGCACGCGTGCCGGCGGGCTGGTACCCGACCGGGGTTGCGGTCGACGCGAACATGGTCTATGTTTCGAATGGCCGCGGCGAAGGCTCGCGCGCGAATCCCGATTTTCGCCCCGAACATCACCACGATCCGGAGTACGTTGCCGCCGCAATGACCGGCTCGGTGCGCGCAATTGCGCGTAACGCGTTCGATGCGACCAGTACCGCCGAGGTTGCGGCCAACATGCCGGAGCCGGTCGCGACGCCGGCGCAAACGGTTGTGCGCGCCGGCGGCCCGATCGCGCACGTCATCTACATCATCAAGGAAAATCGCACGTACGATCAGGTGCTCGGCGACCTCCCGATCGGCGACGGCGATCCGAAACTCGCGTGGTTTGGAAAAGAGATCACGCCGAACGACCATGCGATCGCCTTGCGATTCGGCGTCTTCGACCGGACGTTTACCGACGCGCAAGTGAGCGCCAGCGGCCACAACTGGTCGACCGCGGCGTTTGCTAACGACTATCTCGAGCGCTTCTGGCCGCCGAATTACGGTGGCCGTCGCAAACAGTACGATTTCGAGGATAGTGCAATCGCCAGCGTGCCCGGCACGGGATATCTTTGGGACGATGCGGACAAACACGGCGTGTCGTTACGTGACTACGGTGAGTTCGTTACCGATCCGTCCGCTCCGGGCGGTCTCTACACCACGCACATGGCCGGCTTGATCGGTAAGATTGATGGGCGCTTTCCCGGTTTCGACCTGAAGATCAACGATGAAGCTCGCGTGGACGAATGGCAACGCGAGTTCGAACAGTTCGTGCGCGATGGGAATCTTCCGGCGCTGATCATCGTGCGCTTACCCAATGATCACACCTCGGGTACGTATCCGGGCGCGTGGACACCGCAGGCGTACCTCGCGCAAAACGATCACGCACTCGGCCGCATCGTCGACGTCGTTTCACATTCGCGGTATTGGGCGAGCACCGCAATCTTTGCCATCGAGGACGACTCGCAGAACGGTCCCGATCACGTCGACGACCAGCGCACCACATTCTATCTCGCGTCGCCGTACGCCGCGCCCGGCGTCCATCACGCCCACTACACCACCTCGAGCGTAGTCCGCACGATGGAATTGCTGCTCGGCCTACCGCCGATGACGATCTACGACACGCTCGCGCCGCCGTTGTACGACGCCTTCGTACTGCAGCCGGATCTGCGGCCGTATGACGTGATCGCACCAACGATCGACGACACGGTGAAGAACACGGCGCACGCCTATGGCGCCGCCGCCAGCTTGCATATGGACTTTCACGATGCCGACGCGGCCGACTCACGCGAGCTCAACGACATCCTCGCGCACGTTGCGGGGCACACACCACGCTGAGTCTTGGCTAGCCAAGCAGCCAAGGTCTTACCAACCGTAGGTTAAAGTACCTAACCAAACTTTTATAAGGGGGAAACGCGCATGGCTTCCAATCCCGCGTCCTCGGGTAATCGCTGGGGAATTTTGATCGCCGGCATCGGCGTAATGCTGTGCTTAGGCACCGTCTATTCGTGGAGTATTTTCACTCGGCCGCTGCTCGCAGCATTCGGCTGGACCAACGCCGACGTAACGTGGGCGTTCGCCGTCGCAATTTTCTGTTTCGGCATCGGCACGGTTATCGGCGGACGCTGGCAAGATCGCTCCGGCCCGCGCATTGTCACGGTTACCGGCGTGATCCTATGGGGCATCGGCTTATTGCTTGCCGGCCTCGGAACGGTCGCGTTCGGGAAGTTGTGGCTCTATCTCTGTTACGGTTTGATCGGCGGCATCGGCGGCGGCATGGCCTACGTGACGCCGGTTGCCACCGTTACGAAGTGGTTCCCCGACCGTCGCGGCATGGCGACGGGCCTGGTCGTGATGGGATTCGGGCTCGGCGCGTTCTTCTACAACCAAATCATTCCGCGCATCGGCTCGTTTGCCGCAGCAGCGAAGCAGGCCGGCGTGTACGCCGACGCGCGCGCCGACGCTATCAAAGCCGGAACGGTTTCGACGTTCAATGCGGCGCAATATATGCTCACGCCCGAACAAGTCCAGGGCGTGATGAGTGTCTTCATCTGGTCCGGCGTGGTCTTCATCATCATCGGCGGCATCTGCGCATGGCTGCTGAGCAATCCGCCTGCCGGGTATACGGTGGCCGGCGCAGTTGCGCAAGCTGCCGCGAGCGGACCCAGCTACACGCCCTCGCAGGCGTTGGGCATGCCGCAGCTCTATCTGCTCTGGCTGTTACTCTTCCTCAATGTCACTGCCGGCATCCTGATCATCTCGAACGCCGTGCCGATCTTTAGCGACCTGACCGGGGAAACTGCGGCAATCGTCGCGCCGCTCTATGGCTTGCTCGCGATCTTCAACGGACTCGGGCGCTTCTTCTGGGGCTCGGTCTCGGATCGCATCGGTCGCCCGCTGACCTATACGGTAATGTATCTCATCCAGGTCGTAATCTTCTTCGTCCTCGGCGGATTGCACAACCCGTGGCTGGTTGGCATCGGCTTTGCCATCGTGCTCGCCTGCTACGGCGGCGGATTCGGTGTGATGCCGTCGTTCACGGCGGACTTCTTTGGTACGAAGTACCTCGGACAGATCTACGGCTACATCCTCACCGCGTGGGGCTTCGCCGGTCTAGTCGGGCCGCTCGTCGCCGCCTTCGTGAAGGATCGTACCGGTTCGTTTACCGGCGCGATGCCGTGGGTCGCGGTGATGCTGATCATCGCGGCGATCATCCCGTTCTTCGTGAAGAAACCCACGGAGCAACCCAAGACCGCAACCGCGTAGTTCTGGGGTACAATCGTCAACAGGAAGCGGGGGCCGGAAACGGCCCCCTCTTAAGACTCGGAGGGATGCGTGAAAACCACCGTTGACTTGACGAAACTCCTTGCGCACGACGGCGCGGACTTGCGCGAGCACGTCGGCATGTTGCCGAACGTCAAGTCGCAGCGCACGCAATCCTTGAAAGCGCGCATCAGCGGCGCCAAGGCGGTCACCAGTCTGTGTTGCTACTGCGCGGTCGGTTGCAGCACGCTGGCCTACGTTAGCGACGACGGCAAATTGCTCGACGTCGAAGGCAATCCCGAGAGTCCGATCAACGCCGGCCATCTCTGCCCGAAGGGTTCCGCGCTATTCGGCCTTACCGTCAACGAGGCGCGGTGGACAACGGTCAAATATCGCGCACCGTATTCGGATCGCTACGAAGAGCGGCCGCTCGCATGGGCGCTCGAGCGTATCGCGCAACTCACAAAAAAGACCCGTGAAGAAACGTTCGTGCGCGAACGTAACGGTAAGCGCGTGAATAATACGCTCGGGATCGCTTCGCTTGGCGGTGCGACGTTCGGCATCGAAGAGAACTACATGCTGGGCAAGTTGATGCACTCGCTTGGCGTGGTCTCGATCGAAAACCAAGCTCGAATATGACACTCCTCGACGGTGCCGGGTCTCGGCACCTCGTTCGGTCGCGGCGGCGCGACGGTCTGGCTCCCCGATCTGGCGAATGCTGATTGCATCCTGATCGAAGGCTCGAATTTCGCTGAAGCACATCCGGTCGGCTTCCGATTCGTGATGGAAGCCAAGGAGCGCGGCGCAACGATCATTCATGTCGACCCGCGCTTTACTCGTACCTCGGCAGTCGCCGACATCTACGCGCCGATACGCAGCGGCAGCGACATCGTGTTCCTCGGGGCGATTATCAACTATCTGCTGACCAACGAGAACTACTTCAAAGAGTACGTGGCTGCGTATACCAACGCGCCCTTCATCGTTAGCGCCGACTTCAAGGACACGGAAGACCTCGGCGGCATGTTCTCGGGCTACGACGCCGATGGGCTGGTTTACGATTTCGGAACGTGGACGTGGGAGCGTGACGAAAAAGGCCACATCAAGACCGATCCGACGATGCAGCACGAACGCTGCGTGCTCAACCTGCTGCGTCGCCACTACGGACGGTACACGGCGGAGATGGTCGAAGCGGTCTGCGGTACGCCGCGCGAACTCTTCACCCAGATCGCCCAGACGCTCGCGAAGAACAGCGGACGCGATCGCACGACCGCATTCGCCTATGCGGTCGGTTGGACGCAACACACCAACGGCGTGCAGTTCATTCGCACCGCAGCGATTCTCCAGCTGCTGCTTGGCAACATCGGTCGCCCAGGCGGCGGCATCATGGCGCTGCGCGGACACGCCGACATCCAAGGCGCAACCGACATCGCGACGCTCTACGACTCACTGCCCGGCTACCTCGCGATGCCGTCGGTCAACCGCGACGAGCAGACCCTCGCGGCCTATCTCAAATCGCAGACCAAAAAAACCGGCTGGTGGGCTAACACGCCGAAATACGTCGTTTCGATACTCAAAGCGTTCTACGGCGACGCCGCCACCAAAGAGAACGACTACTGCTTCGAGTACCTACCGCAACTGATCGGCGATCACTCCCAGCTCGTGACCACGATCGCGATGAAGGACGGCGTCGTCAAAGGCTACTTCTGCATCGGGCAAAATCCCGGCGCCTCCGGACAAAACGCCGAGATGACCAGAGCCGCGTTGGAGTCGCTCGAGTGGTTCGTCAACATCGACAGCTACGACAACGAAACCGTCTCGTTCTGGCGACGCGAGGGCGCGGATCCTTCGAAAATCGCGACCGAAGTGTTCTTCCTGCCCGCCGCAACCGTGCTGGAAAAAGAAGGCACGATGACGCAAACGAGCCGTATGCTCCAAGCGCACGACAAAGCCGTCGAGCCCGCCGGCGAGTCGAAGAGCGACGCCTGGTACTTCAATTGGTTTGCTAAACGCCTCAAAGAACTCTATGCGGGTTCGACCGATCCAAAGGATCGTCCGATCCTCGACATGACGTGGAGTTACGAGCACGACGATCCACACGAGCGCGAGCGCGGCGAACCGTCGACGCTCAAAGTGCTGCAGGAGATCAACGGCTACTATACGGCGACCGGCGAGCAAGTTGTGTCGTTTGCCGATCTCAAAGATGACGGTTCGACCGCATCGGGCGGTTGGATCTACACCGGTGTCTGTCCCGACAAACACACAAATCACGCGCGCAGCCGCGATGCCAGCGGACCGTACACCGCACTCAATTGGGGCTGGGCATGGCCGGCAAACCGGCGCACGCTCTACAATCGCGCGTCGGCCGATCCAGCCGGTAATCCGTGGAGCGAGCGCAAGAAATACGTGTGGTGGGACGCCGAAGCGAAGAAGTGGACCGGCGTGGATGTGCCGGATTTCCCGGCCACCAAAGCACCGGACACGCCGGCCAATCCGGATGGCCTCGGCATGGATTTTCATTCGGGCGCGGATCCGTTCATCATGATGCTCGATGGTGTGGGACAGATCTTCGTGCCCGGCGGTGCGCTCAAGGATGCGCCGATTCCGGCGCACTACGAACCGCAGCAGTCGGTGGTAGAGAACGCGCTCTACAAACAGCAGAGCAGTCCGGTGTTCGGACGTTACGAGCGCGATGACAATCCGTACAACAAACCGATTGACGAAAATTATCCGCATGTGTTGACGACCTATCGGATCACCGAGATGTCGGGCATCATGACGCGCTACGTGCCGTGGCTTGCGGAGTTGCAACCATCAGCCTTCTGCGAGATCGATCCCGAACTCGCGGTGAGCAAAGGCATCAAGAGCGGCGATTGGGTGACGCTTTCGACGGCGGTCGGCGAGATGGAAGCGCGAGCGCTGGTGAGCGGACGGATGCGTCCGCTGCGCTTGGGCAAGGGCAAGCGCGTGCATCAGATCGGCGTCCCCTACAACTACGGCAGCATGGTTGCGCTTGCGCGCGGCGATTCGGTCGGTCAATTGATTCCGATCTCGCTCGATCCCAACGTCTCGATCCATGAATCAAAGACACTGACGTGCAACATCCGGCCGGGACGCCGGGCGGCCTATCATGAGGACGCCATCGACGAGCCGGTGCCCGCAAGGGAACGCTCTTCATTCGGGCAACCCTTGGGCCGCTGGGCGAGCGCAGGTTCCGGAGCCGGACAGCGCCAGGAAGGCGAAAAGAAATAGCAATGGCAACGGGATTTTTTACCGATACCACACTGTGCATCGGCTGTAAGGCTTGTGAGGTCGCATGCAAGCAGTGGAATGAGTTGCCTTCAGACGGCTTCAAGTTCACGGGCGACTCGTACGACAACACGAGCGAACTCTCGGGAACAACCTGGCGGCACGTCGCCTTCATCGAGCAAATGTCGGTCGACGACGGCGGGTTACACGATCGCTGGCTGATGAGCAGCGACGTCTGCAAGCACTGCACGAATGCGGGCTGCATGGAAGCCTGCCCGACCGGCGCGATCATTCGTAATGAGTTCGAGTCGGTCTTTATCCAGCCCGACGTCTGCAACGGTTGCGGCTACTGCGTGACTTCGTGCCCATTCGGGGTCGTCGACCTGATCGAGAAGTTCGATCCCGGCGGCGTGCGCTACAACCTTGCGTCACTCGTCGAAGCCCGGCGCGAAGAAGATAAAACAGCGCTGCAAGGCCACGGCGGTGTCGCCGGCAAGTGCACGCTCTGCTACGACCGGCAGAAGATCGGTTTCGAGCCTGCATGCGCAAAAGCGTGCCCGACACAGTCGATTCAGTTCGGTGACGTCGACGTGTTGCGCGATCGTGCGCGCAAACGCGTCGAGACATTGACCGCGCGCGGCGTGAGCGCCGAACTCTACGGCGCCGATGATGTCGGCGGCGGCGTCGGTCCACTCAATGCGTTCTTTCTGCTAACCGATCGGCCCGAAACCTACAACTTGCCCGCGCAACCGGTGCTGCCCTCGACGCGGCAGCCGGCCGGCTACTCTTCGGCGGCGATTGCCGCACTCGGGCTCGCGATCGCCGGATGGATGATATTCCACAATGAGTGATCTGCTCGAGCCGCCCGGCCGCGAAGAATCGGTGCCAACGCCGACATACTACGATCGTCCCTTGCTCAAGATGCCGCATTGGGACAACTGGAACGTTGTCACGTACCTCTTCCTTGGCGGCGTGATGGGTGGGCTCGGCGTGATCGGCGTCTTGGCTGACCCCAAG
Source organism: Candidatus Acidiferrum sp. (assembly GCA_035486535.1). Lineage (GTDB taxonomy): Bacteria > Vulcanimicrobiota > Vulcanimicrobiia > Vulcanimicrobiales > Vulcanimicrobiaceae > Aquilonibacter. Next base: position 29,511 of record DATHMY010000119.1, on the reverse strand, counting down.
CGCGAGAGCGATCGCAAGCTCAAACGTACGCTCGCGGTGACGTCGCTGGTGCTTGCCGCCGCGAATCCCGCCGTGTTGGTTACACACCTCGGGCGGCCCGAGCGCTTCTTGCACATGTTACGTATCGCCAAGTTCAAGTCGCCGATGTCGATGGGCGTGTGGGGACTCGTGCTCTATTCCGGCGCCGCGAGCATGAGCGTCGCGCGCGAACTTGCGCTGGCCGATGTACTTCCGCGCTGGGTTCGCTTTTTAGCGCCAACGCTCTTCGGTAAGCTGCAGGCGCTCTTCGGCGCGTTTCTCATGGGGTACACCGGCGTCTTGCTGTCGGCAACGGCGAATCCACTGTGGAGCTCGGGCAAACGCCACATCCCCGTCGCGTTCGTTTGTTCGAGCATGAGCTCGGCGTGCGCGCTTTCGAGTCTGCTGAGCACGCTCGAAGGCAACAGCGAGGTCACGCACCGGCTCGAACGCCTCGAGATGTTGGCAAGCACCGCCGAACTGGCGGCACTCATCAGTTTCGAACGACAGGCTGGCGTCTACGGAAACGCGCTCTTTACCGGCGCAAAAGGCGACCGCCTTCGTACCTATACGACGCGCACCGGCATCCTCGCGCCACTCGCGCTCAATCTGCTCGGCGCGATTGTCCCGCTACCCAAACCAGTCGACGCGGTACGCACGGTCATCGCATCGGTGCTGACATTGCTTGGCGGCTATATCCTGCGCGATACCGTCGTCACGGCCGGCAGGGTATCGGTAAACGATCCGCGCGTTGCGTCCGTGCAGCCAAAATGATCGACGACGGCGTCGAGTCCGTACGGCCCGGCCGCACGGTCGAGACGCCGATCGTACGTTACGAGGGCTCGCGCAGCGCCCGCGTCTACGACAGCATCGTCACCGAAGAGCCGCTGGAGTTGCGTCTGGTAGCGAATGCAACGACGCACACGCTCGCGATCACGATGCGCACCCCAGGCAACGACTTCGAGCTGGCCGCCGGGTTTGTTTCCGGCGAACGCATCGTTCGTTCACGCGACGAGATTGCCGGCATCAGCTATTGCGTCGATCCAGCCGTCGACGCGGAGCAACGCTATAACATCGTCAACATCGCGTTGGCCGCGCGCACGCTTCCGGACCTCACGCGCTTCGAGCGCCACTTCACCATGAATAGCTCGTGCGGCATCTGCGGACGGGCGAATCTCGAGGCGCTCGCCGAGCTCGGCGTCGAGCCGTTAAACGATGCGCTGCGGGTCCCCATCGCGCGCATCTACCAGCTGCCCGAGCAAATGCGCGAAGCGCAGCGCGTCTTCGCGCTCACCGGTGGCCTGCACGCCGCGGCGCTCTTCGATGCGAGCGGGAGCGCGCTTGCCGTGCGCGAGGATGTGGGCCGCCACAATGCGGTCGACAAACTCGCCGGCTGGGCGCTCCTCGGAGGGCGCAATCTGGCCGGATCGATCCTGTTCGTGAGCGGCCGCGCGAGCTACGAAATCTTGCAAAAGGCCGCGGTCGCGCGCATTCCGGTCGTGTGCGCGGTCTCCGCGCCGAGCAGTCTGGCCGTCGATCTCGCGCGCGCATTCAATATTACGCTTGCGGCATTCGTGCGCGGCGAACACGCCAACGTCTATAGTGCGCCTGAACGAATAAGTGCCTAACTAAGAAGGCGCTCGAGCGCTGCCACGACATCGCCGATCGCCGGTGGGCGCATCAGGGTCGCCGATGCGCCGAGTCGCGGTGGCGCAGCGCCGATTGCGACGAGCGGGACGCCGTGTTCGCGGCTGAACGTGCGGAACTGCACCGCCGCCTGATTCGATAGCGCCTCCGGTGTCGCGAGCACGATCGCATCGAATGCCTGCGAATCGGCGGTCGCAAGCGCTTCGTCAATCGTCGTCGCAATTAGGACGCGGTATCCCGCCTCTTGCAATCCGTACGCCAGGAACGACCGGTCACGATCGGCATCGAGCAGCAATACGGTACGTGGCGCGAACCGGCGGTCGGCGCGACGTGGTAGCACGATCGTGAAGGTACTTCCGCGGCCCTCTTCACTCTCCACCGCAATCGTGCCGCCGTGAAGCTGCACGAGTTGCTTCGTCAAGTACAGTCCGAAGCCCGTGCCCGAGATCCTCAACTTGCGCGCATTGGACGCGCGGGTGAAGCGATCGAAGATGCGCGAGATCTCTCCCGCCGGAATGCCGATGCCGAAGTCGCGCACGGTGACGGTGACGTTGTCGGCGCCGCCCACGATTCGAACGAGCGGATCGGGACCTTCGGGCGTATACTTGATCGCGTTGTCGATCAGATTCGCGAAAACTTGGCGCAAGCGATCTTCATCGCCGGTGATGTGCGCATCGCCGTCGATCGTGAATTCGACGTGACGACGGTCTTTTTGTTGCGCGACGATCGAATCGATCAGCGCTCCTAGGTCGGTCTCCGATAGCTGCAGCGTGACTTCGTTGCGTTCGAGGCGTGAAAGGGTGAGCGTGTCCGTCGCGAGCTCCGAAAGTTGCAACGCTGAACCTTTGATCGTTTCGAGGAAATCGCGCTGTTCGTCGTTGACGTCGCCGACTTCGGTGGTGAGATCGGCAAAACCAACGATCGACGTCAGCGGCCCGCGAAAGTCGTGGGCGAGCATCGTGATGAGGTCACTTTTGGTTTGATTGAGCTCGAGAACGGCGCTCCGTCGCTCCTCGATTTCGTTATAGAGCGAAACGTTGCGAACCGCTACCGCAAAATACTCGGCGATTAAATCGAAGACGAACAGGTCGGTGCTGCGCAGCGTTCGGCCGTGGCGGGGCCGGATCTCCAACAGGTAAATCGCCTCACCGAAACGGCCGGCGTAGGCGATCGCCCGCGGCACAAGCTCGTCGACGATACGGACCCGTGCGCGCACTGCTTTGTCGGCGAGCGGATCGAACGCTCCCGTTGCCCAGTCGACCGCACCGAGCGCGTCGACCGGCACGGCGGTGCCGTTCTCCGCAACCGCGAGTAGTCGCGCGTCGGCACCAATGAGCTGGCCGATCGCTTCACGCACGGTCGAAACGACCGCCGTAGCGTCGAGCGTGGTAAAGAGCCGCCGAGCAGTGCGCTTGAGCGCCAGCAGGCGATCGTGCTCCTCGGCAAGCACGCTCGTACGCTCTACTTCACCGGTGATGTCGCGTTCGGTTGAAATCCAATCCGTCACTGCGCCGCCGGCACTGCGCACCGGGTGCAACGAAACGGAATTCCAATACGTCGAACCGTCCTTACGATAGCTGGCGATCTCGGCTTGCGCCGGTATCCCGCGTTCGAGCGCTTCGCGAACGCCGCGCATGCCCTCGTCGTCGGGCATGCTCTGGCGGAAAAATGCGAGGCCACGACCGATCGCTTCGTCGCGCGAATAACCCGTCTGGCGCGTAAACGCGTCGTTAGCGTAGGAAAGCGTCAATTCGCCGCCCGCGCCGACCGAATAGACCAAAATGACGTCACCGGCGACGTTGACCGCATCGAGCAATAGTGCGATCTCGCGCTCGCGCGCGCGTCGTTGCGTCAAATCGAACGCGATCGCATGAATACGTTCGCGACCTCGCTCGGTTTCGACGTTGACTTGAATCTCGACCGGGTAGCTGGTGCCGTCGCGGCGCCGCAGTTCGGCTTCGCGCACGACAGCCTCGCCGCGACGCGCGCGGATCAGCACGTCTTGCATAACCGTCTGCGTCATCGCGGGAATCACGTCGTAGACCGGCATCCCGATCAGTTCTTTGGTCGTATATCCGAGCCGCTCGCACGCGCCGCGCGAAACAAAGAAGATCGCGTCATCATCGGCCCTGATCATGAAGACGTCGGCACCGGCGGTCTCGAGGAGCGAGAGCATCCGCCGCCGTGTTTCGAAGACGTCCATCAGCGCGGCTGAGAGTGCGCTCAGACGGCTGAGTTGGAGCTCGGTGAGCGTACGCGGGCGAGTGTCGAGCACACAAAAGGCACCGAGGATAAAGCCTTGCGGCGTGATAAGCGGAACGCCGGCAAAGAAGCGCACCTGCGAGGGGCCGGTAACCAGAACGTTGCTGCGAAAGCGAGCATCGGCACGCGCGTCTTCGACGAGCAGTTGCGCGCCGGACGCGACGATGTGCGCCGCAAACGATCCGTTGCGTGGGACTTCGCGCAGATCGAGGCCCTTGGACGATTTGTACCAAATGCGCGTATCGTCCACCAGCGAGATCGTCGCCATGGGCGACTCTGCGATCTCACTGGCCAGCTCCGTGAAGGCCACGTAGGTTGCGCCTTCGGTCGAGTCGAGAATTTGATATGCGGCGAGCGCATCGAGCCTCGCGGCTTCATTCGGCGACTTTGCCACGGCGCGCATCCTCAGACCACCGCTACGCGAGCGAGAAAGCCTCGCAGCAAATCGTTGAATGCGTTCGGGTTGTCGGCGTTTGCGACATGGCCGGCGCGCGGAATCAGCGCGAGTTCCGAACCTGCGATACCGTCGGCGATTTCGCGCGAAAGCGCAGGCGGCGCAATCGCGTCGTTTTCGCCGGCACACACGAGTACCGGGACATCGATCGTCGCAAGCGTTGCGCGATAGTCCCCGGTCCAGGTCGCCTCGGTCGCGGCGAGATACGATGCAACGCTCTTGCTCGCCATCTGCTCGAGTGTTTCACGCAACCGATCCTGCGGCATTGCGCCAAGGCGCGACGCCCGCTCGTGCGCGAAGACGTCCATTGTCCCTGCGGCGCGCACCGCGTTGCAGATACCATCGGCATAGGCGCGCGCATTGGGGTAGGCAGCGAAGCTGCCGAGAATCACCATGGCATCGATGCGCGCTTTGGCATGCTCCCACAATTCGAATGCGACGACGCCACCCAAACTGCAGCCAATGATCGTCGCGCGTTCGATGCGCAATGCGTCGAGTGCGGCGAGCACGTCGGCCGCATAGCCGGCACGCGTGATTGCGCGCGGGTCCGGCTCCGGCTTCGGCACCCCGTTACCGCGCAGCTCGATTGCGAGAGTACGATATGCGCCCGAGAATGCGTCGAGCTGCCGATCCCAAATTGCTGCCGTCGAGCCGACGCCGTGCACGAAAACGAGCGCCGGGCCATCGGTTCCGGCAGAGCGCACCGCGGAGTCGACGCCGTCGGGCGCTTTCACCGCCATCGTATCAATCATGTGCGACCTCGCTTGCGGGCAATGAACGCTCGCACATCCTCATAAGAACGTGTGTTAAGCACATCTTCTTTAGTGAGACCGGCCCGGCGCGCCTGTCCAACCCCCAGCTCGATTTCCGGCAAATCCTCGACCCCGTGGGCGTCGGAATCGACGGTGAAGGTCACACCGAGCTCCTTGGCCCGGCGTGCAAGCGGCGAGGGCAGATCGAGCCGCAGCGCCTGCCCGTCGATCTCGAGCGCGGTTCCCGTACGCGCGGCTGCCGCAAATACGGCGTCGTAATCGAACTCGTAGCCGTGGAAACTTCCGATCATTCTTCCGGTCGGGTGTCCGATGATCGTCACGAATGGATTCTCACACGCCCGGATGATGCGGGTCGTCATCGCGTCGCGCCCAATGTCGAATCCGGAATGCACGCTGGCAATGACGACGTCGAGCTGTGCCAGCACCTCATCGTCGTAATCCATCGTTCCGTCGGGCAGAATGTCCACCTCGCTCGCACAGAACGTCCGCATACCAATGCGCGTCGAGATTTCTTCGACGAGCGCACGCTGCTCGCGCAGCTTCTGCGGATCGAGCCCGTAAGTTCGTCCGCGCCCCCACGAGTGATCGCTGATCGCGTGATAGTCATAGCCGCGCGCCTTTGCCGCGGCGATCATCGCTTCGAGCGAATCGCGGCCGTCGCTCCAGGTGCAATGCATGTGAAAGTCGCCGCGCATGTCACCCGTCTCGAGCAATGCCGGCAAGGAACCGGCCAGCGCGCGATCGATCTCGTCGAGCCCGCTGCGCAGCTCAGGGGGAATGTACATCATTCCGAGCGCGGCATAGACACCCGCCTCATCCTCGCACGTGATGGCGTCGCCGGTCTCCAGATTGAGAATCCCGTTCTCGCTGACACGCAGACTCTTGCGCACGGCGTACTCGCGCAGCTTGATGTTATGTTCGCGCGAGCCGGTAAAATGCTGCAACAAGTTGCCATACAGATGATCGGGCAGCACGCGCAGGTCGATTTGAAACCCATCGTCGAGCCAGATGCTGGTTTTGGTCCCGCCCTCGGCTAAGACGGCGCGTGCGCGGTCCCAGCGTGCAAAATACGCGGTGATCGCGGCGGCGTCCGATGACGTGCAAACCAAATCGACATCGCCGACGGTCACTTCTTGACGTCGGGCGCTGCCGGCGTAGACCAGACGATCGTGCGGCGGCCCCGCACGCAGGTAATCCATCGCCTCGTGTGCGATCCCCAGGGCACGCGCAAGCGGCGTACGCCGCTGACGGCCCTTATAGGCCAGGATCCCGCGCTTCCAATTCTCAATCGTCTTGGGCCCGAGGCGCGGAACTCCGGCAAAAGCATCGCGCTCGATGGCCGTCTCCAAATCGGCGAGCGAACCAATCTGGAAATCGTGCCACAGTGAAGCCGCCGTTTTTGCGCCGATGCCCGAGACGCCGAGCACTTCGACAATCGACGGCGGAAAAATCGCGTAGAGTTCATCGAGCGCATCGGCGCCATCGCGTTCGAGCAGCTGGACGATCACGGTCGCGATCGATTTGCCGATCCCGGGGAGCTTGGTCAGCTCGCCGGCAGCTACGACGTCGCGCAACGGCGGCGCATTCTCAACCGACGCCGCCGCCTTCTCGAAGGCCATGTACTTGTAGAAGCTCATCCCCGCCATTTCCATTAGCGTGCGGATCTCCAGGAGCTTCGCGGCGATATCGGTGTTGGAGCGCATCGAAAGTGTTTGAACCTCCTGCGGATTCTTCGCCCCCGGCGGCGAAAACGCCCTCGATGCACATCTTGCGCTTTCGCGATGCGGCGTACGTCCGCGGCGCGCAGACGATCGTCGCGCCGTCGAATCTCGACCTTGCGCCGGGCGATCATATGACGCGAGCCTGCAGCAGCGCGCCTGAGGCCGAGGCCCTCGCCATGATGGCTGCGGCGCTCGCGCGCGCCACCTCCGGGACGGTCACGATCGGCGAATTCGATCCGCGCGTGCAGCCCGTGCACTGCAAACGCATCGCCGCATTTGTGCCGCACGATCCCCTGCCGCTCTCGCAGATCGATGCTGCCCGCTACGTCGCATACCGCGCAGCGCTCTGGGACATCGATCCCGCGGTGGCGCGGTCGCGCGCGCAACGCCTGCGCGAACAGCTCGAGGGAATGCACGAGGCCTTTGCCTACCCGATCCTCGGCGCACTGCTCCCCTTACCGCAGCTGCTCGTTCTCGATCGTCCGCATCCGGCATTCGTGCCACAGATACTCGCTGCCGCATCGGACTGCGCCGTGCTGGTCGTGGAAACGACGGTGCAGTCGTGACGCTACGCGCGTTGCGTGCCGTTGTCGGCGCGCGCTTGCGCGCCGAGCGCCGATCGCTGGTGTTTTCGTGTGCCGGCGCGGCGATCGTCGGCTTCGTGCAGCCGCACGGCATTACCGCAATCACCGATCCGTTGACGGCTGACGTCGCGACGCGCAGCGTGTGGTTGGCAGGACCGATGTTCTTCTGTTCTACCATCGGCATCGCGATCGCGCTGATGCAAGGGCCCGGGCGTCACGCATTTCTCGACACCACCGAACGCAGCGCGCCGCTCTTCGGCCGCGAGCTCGCGCGTGCCAAAGCGCTCGCGCCGGTGCTTTCCGCGACACTTGCGACGCTGGTCTATTGGGCTGCGCAATTCCTCAGCGGGTTTGCCGCGCCGCCGACGTTCTTTTTGCTGGCGATCGCATGCGTGCTAGCGAGTACGCTGGTCGCGCTCAATGCCACCGTGACGGCGGGAGTTGCGCGTGCGGGCGCACTCGCCTGCGCCGCCGCAACGATCGTCGTCGCTTACGTGCTAGCCGTGTACGCCGACGCGTATTCGACGAAAAGTGGCGACGCCGTCGGCGTCGCCACTGAATTGGTCGTGTGTGCCATCATTGGATTCGTCGCGCTTCGCCAGTATGGCGAGTTGCTGGCGCGATACGATCCGCTAACCTAGGCTGAGAGCGCTGCTCCGGAAGCGGCAAGCTTCTCGAGCATCGTGCGGTTGAACTGGGGTAAGTCCTCGGCGCCGCGCGTCGTGACCCAATTCGAGTCGCCGACCGTCGGCTGATCGCGATAGAGTCCACCCGCGTTGCGAATGTCGTCGGCGATCGCGTGTGCGCCTGTTACTTGACGGCTGCGCACCAATTGCGCCGAAATCAATACTTGCGCCCCGTGTCCCACCGAAAAGATCGGTTTCTTGGCCGAATCGAACTCACGCACCAGCCGCTGGACCTCTTTGTTCGTGCGAATCCGGTCGGGCGAGGTACCGCCCGGCAAGAGCAGCGCGTCGAAATCCTCGGCCGTGCAATCGACAACCAACTCCTCAGCACGGACGCTTTGGCCATCGTCGAGACCACGCTTGCCGCGAATGCGGGTACGCGCCTTCTCGTCGATGCCGACCATCGTCACAATTGCGCCGGCCTCTTCGAGCGCCTTGCGTGGCTCGAATAAATCTGCTTCTTCAAATCCGTCGCCGATCAGCGCGGCGATTCGCTTTCCATCAACACCTTGCATCGTGGGGGCCGTCTTTCGCTCCGTCCGCTAGAGTGTCCCACCCGTTTGTTGCACGGCTGCTCGAAGGAGGTAAGCAAGCTCCACCTCTATTTTGCCGAGCGCGTCGAGGAGTTCGTCGGCCGTGACCGCCGCCAGCGCGGGATTGCGTTTGGTCATGTCCCCCTCAGGGACGCGGTGGCGCGGATTGATCTCCCGCATGTAGATTCGAGCGTCGTAACGGATCTGGCCGTCCGGCAAAAAATACAGTGGATCGAGCCCAAACGCGTAGACCTCGAGCGAAAGAATGCCGGTGCGCTGTAAGAACTCGATCGGCCGCGTTCGGAGTGCCTGCGCCAACCGCGCGAGTGCCGAGACGCCGACACGTTCGCTGCCGGCTAGCAACGCCGCGAGCCGTTCGAGCGGCAATCCGATCGCCTCGGCCAGCCGGCCATGACTGACCTCGCGCTCGGCAGCCAGCGCCGTGAGCCCGCGACCGAAGGCAGGCCCGCCGGCCGTCCCGACGCGTCCATCCCAAGCCGGCTCATCCGCATTCATCATCGCGGGACCGGCTCCGTGGAAAGATAGACGCCGTCCTGCTCCACCCGCACATCGAAGCAGGGAATGACCGCAAAATCACCTAGTGTCATTCTGCCGGTGCGCATATCGAAACACCACGCATGCCACGGGCACGAGACGGTGAGGTTCATCACCCAACCGTCGACCATTGGGCCGCCCTGATGCGGACACGCATTTTCGAGCGCGTAAAACGCGCCGCCGACATTGAACAACGCAACGTCATAGCGCCCGACGGTAAACACGCGCGAACTCCCCGGCGGAACCGCGGCGACGTCGGCGACGCGAATGAATTCCACTGGTTCGCTTGCGGCTAGAACAGCGCGCGGGTCAAGCCGCCGTCGATTGCGATCGTCTGACCGGTCACATAACGCGCGGCTTCGCTGCACAAGAACGTCACCAACGGCGCAAACTCTTGCGGGGTCGCGACACGCCCGATCGGAACGTCTGCGGCGGCCGCCGTCTCCATCGCGCCTGCACCCGGGTACAACTGCCGCAAGCGATCGGTATCGACCCGTCCGGTTGCAATCGAATTGACCGTGATACCGTCTTTGGCGACTTCGAACGACAAGGTCTTGAGCGAAGAGACGAGCGCGGTACGAAACGCGTTCGAAAGCGTGAGATTCGCAATCGGCTGTTTGACCGAGGTCGACGTGAGCGCGACGATGCGTCCCCATTGCTCGGCCGCCATGCCGGGCAACGCGCCGTTAGTCAACTCGATCATGCTTCGCAACACGCCGCGGTAACCCGCGTCCCAATCGTCCAGCGATATCTTGCTGTAGGTTCCGGGCTTGGGACCACCGCCGTTGAGCACGAGGATGCCGATCGATCCATACGCGTCGTTCACCGCGGCGAGTAGTTTGGCAATCGACTTCGAGTCAGTGAGATCAACCTCGAAGGCGCGCGCATCGGTGGCGCCTGCGTCTTTCGCGCGCTGCGCTACCGACTCGAGTTTGTCTTTGCGTCGCGCCGCTACCGCAAGCGAAACGCCTTCGGCCGCGAGTGAGAGCGCGATCGCCTCGCCGATGCCCGCGCTTGCGCCGGTAATGAGCGCCACGCGCCCGCGAATACCTAAGTCCACCGATGCCCTCCTAGTTACAACTGTAGCGGGGTTGTGCGGCGCGAGCAAAAACTCTTGCGCGATATGGATCCGATGGAAGCAATCGTTGAACGCCGCACGCAGCTGGTGTTCCCAGAAGATGCCAACACGCACGGCACCCTCTTTGGTGGCAAGGCGGTCGCCATCATGGACGAGGTTGGCGCCATCGCGGCGATGCGCGCATGCCGCAAAGCGGTGGTGACCGCCTCGATCGACCGGCTCGACTTCAAAGAGCCAATCCGGGTCGGCGAATTCGTCGAGGTCGTGGCCAGGATCGTGAAGGTCGGCCGCACCTCGTTGGGTGTCGCAGTTGAGCTCTGGGCCGAGGAGCCGGCTAGCGGCCGGCGTCGCCTCTCGACCGCCGGGACCTTCACGTTCGTGGCGATCGACGAGGCCGGGAAGCCGACGCCGGTCCGGGACTAACCTTTGGACTTGCGGGACCCGGGGGTCTTTGCTATGCTACGCCGGTCGCCGGGACGGAGCCGTAGCCGCTAGGCAAGGCCGCGAGCCCTGTACCCGAGCGAGACTATCCTGACACTAAGGAGCAACGTTTCGTGCCTCTCAACAAAGAACAAAAAGCGGAGATCGCCGCCAAGTACGGCCGTGGTTCGAATGATACCGGTTCGGCCGAAGTGCAGATCGCGATCCTCACCGCATCGATCAATCAGCTCACCGACCATCTCAAGGTCCACAAAAAGGACCACCACAGCCGACGCGGTCTGCTCTTGCAGGTCGGTCAACGGCGCCGTCTACTGAGCTACCTCCAGAAAAAAGATCTCGAGCGCTACCGTGCGCTGATCGGTGACCTCGGCCTGCGCCGCTAAAACGTTCGCTATTTCACCAAGACGGCACGCGCGTGACTTCCACGCGGGTGCCGTTTTGTTACGCTGAACTCACGCGTCAGTTCAGAAACGATGAACAGTCCGCGACCGGACTCGCTCATCACGTCAATCGGTAGCATCGGTGCGCGTTCAAAACCCGGGCCTTCGTCGATGACGTGCAAGACGAGATCGCCGCCGGTGTTGTCAAGCACGAACTCGACCGCACCGGGTGCATGACGCACGATGTTACCGGCCAGCTCGCCGAGCACGAGTTCGGCAGTTTCCAAGCGCAGCTCGGAGAGGCCGTAGCCGATGAGCAAGGCGCGAACCTCGCGTCGCATCCGCGAAAGGCCGTCAGCGTCGAGGCTTGCAAACGTCCAGCGGCGCATGTTGCCCACGCGTTGATCGCGATGCATGCGCAAGGTCAGAATCGCGACGTCATCGCGCGCCCCGTCCGCAAGCATTCGTTGCCGAATGAACGCCGCAGGATGGTCGACCGCGTCGATTTGCGCGTCGGCGAGCGTGGCGCGCAGTAGTCGCACGCCCCCCTCGAGATCGCGCTGCGACTCGATTAAGCCGTCGGTATAAAAGACCAGCAAATCGCCGTCGCCGACGCTCACACTGCAGGCGCGTATCGAAACGCGATCGCGCAAGCCGAGCGGCAGATCGACGAAGACGAGTTCATCCAGGCTTCCGTCGCTGCGTCGAATGTAAGGCGGGGGATGACCGGCGCTGGCGTAGACCATCGTGCTCGCAATCGGGTCGATCACGCCGACGAATGCCGTAACAAAGCGGTCGGGATCGTCCATGCGCAGCGCGCGGTCGGCCGAATTCAGCATCAACACCGGATCAGCGTGTACCTGCGCGATGCCGCGAATGATCTGGCGCATGCTGCTCATGGTCACGGCGGCCTCGAGCCCGCTTCCCGCAACGTCGCCGATCGATACGATCACGCGGCCGTCGGCGAGCGCGAACGCATCGTACCAGTCGCCGCCAATCTGCGCTTCGCTGCGGCCGGGCACGTAGACCGCATCGAGCGCCATGCCGTCGATAAGCGGTAAGCGGCGCGGTAATGACGCAGCTTGCAGCGCGTCGGCGACGCGGTGCTCGCGCGCATAGAGCTGGGCATTTTGAATAGCGAGCCCGCAACGCCGAGCGACCTCTTCGAGAAACGCGATGCCGGCGGCGCCGTACACGTCGGAATCCGCCGGGCGCACGAACGATATCGCGCCGATCGATTTGCCGCGCACGTGCATCGGCACCACGATCGTCTCGAGCACGGTTTCGTTCAGGTTCTCGACGAACCGCACTGCGCGCGCTTCCGCGTAGATGTGCGCTCGAATGCGCGACGCCGGCACGTCGTGCCGCGCGCCGCAATGCGCAAACGCTGCGGTACGAGGAACGCCGTTCACAATGAGATCGACTTGGCACGAATCAGCGAGCACCGGAATCGCGGCCTCGCACATGTGGTGCAGCGTACGATCGAGTTCGAGCGAGCTATTGACGATACGGCCAAGCTCGGCCAAGTAAGCTTGCTCTTGCGACATGCGCTTTTGATCGTCGATATCGGTGCTCGTGCCAAACCAGCGCACGATCTCGCCGGCCTCGTCGTGCATCGGTGCGCCTCGGGAAAGAAACCAGCGAGCACATCCGTCAGCGCCGATCAAGCGATGCTCCACTTCGTAGGGCACACCATTTGCGGTCGCGCGTTGCCACCGCTCGCGCGTCGAGGGCCAGTCTGCCGGATGGACCAGCGCCTCCCAAGCCTGCGCGCCGGTCAACTCCGCAAACGTGCGTCCAGCATATTTGATCATCGCGTCGTTTGCGTAGTCGTGTTCTCCGCGCGCGTCGGTCGACCAAACGAGCTCGGGCAAAGCTTCGGCGATCGTGCGCATTTGCCGATCGCGCATCTCATGGGCGGTGCGCTGATCGTGGACGTCCATCGCCGTACCGATGCGATGGAACGGCGCGCTCGACCCGAGGTGGACCCAGCGCAGCAGGTGCCAGCGGTACATTCCGTCCGAGCGGCGACGCAGCCGAAAGTCCGTTTCCGCACGGCCGCTGCGCAGCGCGCGCATCAAGACCGGCAAATCGAGCGGATGGACGAGCGCGTTGCGCTCCTCGATCGTCGATCCCGACGACAACCCAGTGTAGTTCGACCACGCCCGGTTGACAAACGTCAGCCGGTCCTCACTGTCGGTGGTCCAAACCAAGATCGGCAATGCGTCAGCGAGATTCCAGAACCGATCGTCGCCGATCCGATCGTGGTCGTCCCGGTCGCAAATGGCAAGCCACTCGTGCAAGCGTCCCTTGCTGTCGCGAATCGGCACGAAGCTTGCGGAAAAGACCGCATACGAATCGTGCCCGGAACGCAATCGCAGGCGGATTTCGAACGGGTCCGTACCGCGCGACGCCGCCGAGAATTCATCCAGTGCCTGCGGAAGATCGAACGGGTGCACGGCGAGCTGCCAGCCGTTCCCCAGCGAATGCTCGAGATCGAGGCCGGTAAATGCCGTCCAAGCGGGATTGGCGTAGGTGCAAATGCCGTCAGCGTCCGCGATGAGCACAGCACGCCCGGCGCGTTGCGCGAACGAGCGCAGCGCGGAGGCTTCGAACTCGCCCATCGCACCGGAAGTCATGACCTAGAGTTGGTGTCTACCCACCGCCGAACCGCAACTAAACGTCCGAGTGCTTATTCCCGTTTGCGGGCGTAGGCGCGGCGCACCGCCGCCTTGATCGCTGCCGTCCCCATACCGTAGTACTCGATCAGCTCGGCGGGATCGCCCGACTGTCCGAATCGATCGTGTACGCCGATGAACTCGATTGGGACGGGCGCCTTGGCGGCCAGCGTTTCGGCCACCGCGGAGCCCATGCCGCCGTGGACTTGGTGTTCTTCGACGGTCACGACCGCGCCGCAGGCACGCGCCGCCTCAACGATTGCCGCCTCATCCATCGGCTTTATCGTGTGGTTGTTGACCACGCGCGCATCGATGCCGTCTTCGCGCGCAAGTTCATCGGCGGCGGCCAGCGCGTTATATACGAGGATGCCGCACGCAACGATCGCGACGTCCTTGCCCTCGCGGAACGTCTGCGCCTTGCCAACTTCAAACGGCGTCGCCTCGGTGGTAACGATCGGCGACTTCTCGCGCGCGAAGCGCAAGTAGACCGGACCAAATCGTTCCGAAAGCGCTAACGTCGCCTGCTTCGTCTGCACCGAGTCGCATGGCACGACCACCGTCATGTGCGGAATCACGCGCATGATCGCGATGTCTTCGATCGCTTGGTGCGTTGCGCCGTCGGGTCCGACCGAAACGCCGGCATGCGCGCCCGCGATCTTGACATTGGTTTCGTTGAGCGCCATGATCGTGCGCACTTGCTCCCACGAGCGGCCAGGATTGAACATCGCATACGAGGCAATCCACGGCACTTTTCCGACCGCAGCTAGACCGCCGGCCATCGCAACGAGCATCTGCTCGGCAACGCCGATCTCGATATACTGCGCCGGGTGGGCTTTCTTGAAGCCTTCCATGCGCGTCGATTCGGCAAGGTCGGCACAGATTGCGAGCACGTCCTTGTTGCGGTTGCCGGCCTCGATCAATCCTTCGCCGAAGCCGTTGCGGGTCGGCAGCGATTTCAACTCGCCCGCGTTACGGTAATCGACCAGCGCCATCGAACGCGCCGCTTGATCCAGCGTTCCCGTGCTAGGCATTGGCGAGAATCCTTTCCCGCGTCGCTTCGAGCTCGCGCAGCGCTTCGTCAGCTTGTTCCTTGTTGGGCGGCTTGCCGTGCCAGGTGTAATCGCCTTCCATATAGCTCACGCCCTTGCCGGGAACGGTGTGGGCGATAATGACCTGCGGCTTGCCTTGCACGGCTTTCGCGCGCTCGGCCACGTCGATGAAGTCGGCGATGTTGTTACCGTCGCACTCGAAAACTTCCCAGTTGAAAGCTCGATACTTGTCGGCAAACGGCTCGAGCGGCATCACGTCTTCGGTGCTGCCGTCGATTTGAATGACGTTGCGATCGACGATGCAGGTGAGGTTGTCGAGTTTGAACTTGGCGGCGGTCATCATTGCTTCCCAATGCAGACCGCATTGGTGCTCGCCGTCGGAGGTGACGACGTAGACGCGCCAATCTTTCTTATCGAGCTTCGCGCCCAGCGCCATACCCGTGCCCTGCGCGAGGCCTTCACCCAGCGGACCAGACGTCGTTTCCAGCCCCGGCAATTTCACGCGCTCGGGGTGCCCTTGCAGGCGCGAGCCGAATTCGCGCAACGTCAACAGCTCGTCGACGGGAAAGTACCCGAAGTTGGCCATCGCCGAATAGCGGACCGGTGCGATGTGCCCGCACGAAAGTAGCAGGCGATCGCGCTGCGGCCAGTCCGGCTTCTGCGGATCGTGGCGCATGATGAAGCCGTAGAGCGCCGTGAAGACGTCGGCCATGTCGAGTGAGCCGGCCGAGTGGCCGGAGCACGCTGCCAGCAACGACCGGATGATGCCCTCGCGCACGTCGTTGGCCTTCAGTTCGAGCTCCTTGCGGCGCTCAGAAGTCAGGGTCTGCATATCGCCCCGTTATACCAGCACCCCCAGGCTCGAACCTCGCGGTGTCGACGATCTAGCGGCGAAGCACGCCGGATGGAGCCTCCCACCCGCAAATAAGGAGCGCCCTATGAGTGGAGCAACAGTCATGCAGCGATACCGTACATTGGCCTTCGCGGGATATATTCTCGCCCTCGCGGGCGCCCTGTCGGCAGTATACTATTTCGTCATTTTCCGTCAGTCGTACGCGTGGTATATGCGAGAGTTCGGCATTGGGAACCGGGCAACAACGTCGTATCTCCTGTCGAGGCAGGGGTTTTCAAGCAAGGAGGCTTGCGAAGCGCAATTACGATCCACGAATCGCTTGGGCCCGCGCTACCACTGCGCCCGGGAGAGACTAGTTGACGCGCAAAGCGAATTCCTCAACCCATCCGCGCGGTGATGGCGTCACTAGGCACGCTGTGCCGCGGTCTCCTCGCGATGGCAATTCAAGCACAGCGTCTCCAAGTTGTCGAGATGGTGCAGGCAGCTCAGCTCGCGGTGCGCACCGCGTGCTTGCTGGATGTGATTGACTTCGAGCCGATCGGTCTTGCGTAAGCGCTTGTACTTCGGGTGGGAGCGCGACGGCGGCTTGTGGCCGCAGCGCTTGCAGCGGTAGCGATCGCGTCGCTTTGCCGCTCGCCGCGCAAGCGTCCACCAGTGATTGGCCCAGAATTTTTCGGCGCAACGATCGCTGCACCAGGTTCTTCGCCGCACGGGCAATGGATCGGCGCACCAACGGCATGCGCCGTCGGTCCGCGCGGCGAGCGTGCAGACAGCGATTAAACGGATAGAGCGATGCGCGGGCTGGTTTCGATCCATTGGTTGAAGTCGATGGCCGTCATCGGCTGGGCGACGGCAAACCCCTGCATGTATTTTACACCGGCCGTGCGGATTGCTGCGCGGTCATCTGCGGTCGCCACACGTGTCGCGACGACATCCCAGCCGAACACGCGCGCAAGCGCGACAATGGCTTCCATGCTCTTGCCGCGAGCACCACCCGAGGGAAGCAGCGAGCGCGACGGCTTGACGAAACGCACGGCAAGCGACTCGAGCAGCGGCAGATCCAACTCGGTTTCGCCAAAGCCATCCAAACCGACGTACAGGCCGCAGCGTTCGGCTGCCTCTGACAAGCTGTTATACGCATCGAGATCTTCTTTAAAGCGCGACCATTCCAGTTCGAGCGCCAGCATCGAGGTATCGCAGCCCGTGCTGTCGACAGCGCGCAGGACGTTGCCAAGAATCTCGTCGCTGGCTTGCCCGATGTTGACGTGAATGCGTTGTACGCCTTGCGCGCGCCATTCGTTGGCGAATGCAAGCGCTCGCCGCGTCACCCACGCATCGAGATGATCGATCGACCGCCGCGCGCGGGCGGCTTCCATCGTGATGAATGCCGACTGCACGCCGTCCTGTGGGTGCAGCGAGCGCAACAGCGCCTCGGCCGCAACCACCATACCCGATTCCACCTCGAAGATCGGTTGGAAACACAGCAGAAATTCGCGCGCGTACGCTTCCTCGACTTCGATCGCAAGCGGCGCCCAATCTGCTTGTGATTCGCCCGGATTGAAGACGCAGTGCGATTCACGCTGGCGCTTGGCTTGATACATCGCGAGGTCGGCGTGATGCAGCCATTCTTCGACGTCGTTGGCGTGTTCGGGAAAGAAGGCCACACCGACGCTGAGCGAGACCGATCCGCCGCCGTGCACGATCTCGAGTACGCGCACCGCATCGGCCAGTCGTCGTGCCGCCGACGTTGCCTCCTCGGCGCTGCGAACCACCGGCAGAATCACCGCGAACTCGTCCCCGCCGATGCGACCGACGAATTCGTTCGCGCGCAACGCTTCGCGCAGCGTCGCCGCAATCGTCTTGAGCACCATATCGCCGTGTGCATGGCCAAACGAGTCGTTGACGCCCTTGAATCCGTTGAGATCGATGAAAAGCAACGCCGCGTGCGTATTATTGCGCTTGGCTGCCGAGACGGTTTCGGTCAGACGATTCATCGTCGCCCAACGGTCGGGAAGTCCGGTCACGTGATCGGTCAGCGAGCGGGCTTCGACGCCGTGCACGAGCTGACGTATCAATTGCGAGAAAACGTCCAGAATGGTTTCGACATCGCTCTCGAATGCCGCGCGATTGATGCGACTGTTGCGTTCCCCTAGCAGCAACA
The DNA here is from genome assembly GCA_035486535.1 of Candidatus Acidiferrum sp. Classification (GTDB taxonomy): domain Bacteria; phylum Vulcanimicrobiota; class Vulcanimicrobiia; order Vulcanimicrobiales; family Vulcanimicrobiaceae; genus Aquilonibacter. The sequence continues at coordinate 11,638 of DATHMY010000119.1, read as the reverse complement.
CCCACTCACGCTCGCCCGCGTAGAGCATGGCACAGAGCGCGTCGGCGACGCCGGCGGCATCCCGCAGCAAGGACGTTCCGTGTTCGTGCACTTCGTGCTCGTCGCCGAGCGGAATGCGCGCTTCGAGCAACGATGGATCGGTGGAAAAGGCGCAGCGCAAAACGTCGATCTTGACTTCGTAGATCGCCGCGACGTCGGCGCCGGTAATTCGGCCGACTTCCTCGAGCGCTTCGACGATTACTTGGGGCAGCTCGGTATCGAGACGCTTGAGAAAGGAGCGCAGCAGAACGAGGCGCTCGACTGGGCGTGCGCCTTTCTTTGAGGCTGCTCCAAAGATGTCGTCCAAACCTGACCCTTCGCCCCTCTGGCCCCCCGTAGCCATCTTCATGTAGCCGCTACGTTACCCAAATGCCCTCCTTGCCATAGGTGGTCATAAAGTCCCATGCGCTTACCGGTTGACCGAAATGATACCCTTGCAGCTCGCGACAACCGATTGCACGCAAAAACTCCGCCTGACCCAGCGTCTCGACGCCTTCACCGATCACGTTCATTTGCAGCGAGTCCCCGAGCGCGGCCACGGATCGGCAAATTGCTCGACTGTATTGGTCATTTTCGGCATCCTTTACGAACGCGCGATCGATCTTGATGCAACTAACCGGATACGATTTCAAATAGGACAGCGTATTGTACCCTGTCCCAAAGTCGTCGATGGCGATCGACACGCCGTGATCGCGCAGCCGTTCGAGCGTGGCCACGGCGCTGGGGATATCTTCGATAAGCAGCTGCTCGGTAACTTCGAGCTGGAGCGCCCCAGGGTGCCATCCGGAATCACGGAGGGCCGTCGAGACGTGGCCGACAAGCCGCTCGGACTGTACGTGACGCGGCGAGACATTGACGTTGAGCCGGACGTCTCGCCCCAGCGAGTCGCGGATCAGCATGGCGTCCCGGCAGGCCCGATCGATCGCCCAGCGCCCGATCTCGACCACCGCGTCCGACTCCTCGGCGATGGTCAGGAAGGCGTCGGGCGTTAGGAGACCGAGCTCAGGGTGCTGCCAGCGTATGAGGGCCTCGGCCGCCGTCACCAAGTTGCTCGACGCGTCGATGAGCGGCTGATAGTACATTGCGAACTCGCAGCGATCGATCGCCGCCGGCAGATCGCGCACCAGCCGGCTGCGCACGCTCACCTTTTGTTCGAGCGCAGGACTGTAGCGCACTAGGCCGCCGCGGGCTGCGCCTTTGGCAGCGTGCAGCGCCATCGCCGCATTTTGCAGCAGCAGCTCACCCGCGCCGTCTTGCGGAAAACGCGCGACGCCCATCGTGGCGCGCAAAACGAATTCCGCGTGACCAACGGCAAATGGCGCGTCGAGCGCGTCGCGCAGTTGTTCGATACGCCGTTCCACAATCGCGCCACCGCGCGGCGGCTCGACCAGCAGGCATGCAAATTCATCCGAGCCCAAACGTGCCACGTAGTGCCCGTCAATTTCGAGAAAATGCATACGATCGGCGATCGCGCACAACAGCTGGTCGCCGGCGAGATGCCCGGCAATTTCATTGATCTGCGCGAAACGATCGATATCGAACAATACCAGCGCACCGCTCGCGCCGCCGGCGCGCGCGTAGTGATCGAGCACTTCAAGCAGCTGGTGTCGATTGAGCAGCCCGGTCAGCGAGTCGTGCGTGGAAAGAAACAGCACCGCGTTCTGCGCTTCGCTCGCGTCGATGCCGACGGCAACCGCGCCCGCGATCTCGCCGTCCTTAACCGTCAACGGAAAGACGTGGCCGTCGAAGACGATGCCGCCAAGTTCGGTCTTGATGGCGCGGTGCCGTCCGCGCAACGCGCTCCGTAGGGCACGCAGCAGCTCGCCACTGGGCGGCCGCGCGTTCAGATCCATAGCGCGCGGACCAAATGCGGTGGTCACGCGCAAAGTCCGATCGGTCGCGACCACGATGGTCGGAACCGATCCACGCTCTGGCGCAATCGCCACGAGCACTCCCTTTCGCCACAAGCAAGCGGCAGGGTCACGCCGATCCCGCACACGCCGGACCCTCTGGCGGCGACTTTACGAACTCTTTACCGAACCCCTGCCAAACGGCCTAGTAGCCAAGCGCGGCGCCGGCCGGACGCCGGCGATCGCTACCGCCTTGCAAGCTGCCGTCCGGCAGCACAATGATCGTTTGCGCCGATCCCCAAAACGACACGCCGCGGAAACTGTAGCCGTCGCCGCGCAGCGCAGCCAAGGTGGTATCGGTCAAGGCATTCGGTTCGTAGTCGACCTCGTCGGGAAGCCACTGCATGTGAATACGCGGCGCATCGACCGCCGCTTGCGCGTCCATGCCGAAGTCGAACGCGTTCAGGATCGTTTCCAGCGCGATCGTGATAATGCGCGAACCACCGGGACTACCCGTCACCATTGCGAGCTTGCCGTTGCGCAGTACCATTGTCGGCGCCATCGACGAGAGCGGGCGCTTTCCGGGCTGAATGTCGTTCATCGCGCCTTGTACCAGACCGAATCCGTTGGCCACCCCGGGCTTCGAAGTGAAATCGTCCATTTCGTCGTTGAGGAAGAACCCAGTGTTTCCCGCGATGACGCTTGATCCGAACCAGTCGTTGATCGTGTAGGTGACGGCCACCGCGTTCCCCGCGCTGTCCACAATCGAGTAGTGGGTTGTTTGGGCGTTTTCGTGCACGTCGATGTGCAAGCCGGGCTTGACCTGCGACGACGGCGTCGCGCGCTGCGGATCGATCTGCGCTCGCAGTTGTGCGGCGTACGCCGGATTGAGAAGTTGTGCAATCGGATTGTTGACGAAGGCCGGGTCGCCGAGATATTCGTTACGATCGGCGTACGCGCGCCGTTCGGCTTCGAGAACGTAGTGCGCTTCCCGCGGGCTGTGCCAACCCCAGTCTGCAAGGGGATACGGCGAAATAATGTTGAGAATCTCGCATAGCGTTACCCCGCCCGAACTTGGCGGCGGTGCCGAAATGACGCTCAGGCCGTGATATTCGCACGATAGCGGCGCCGACTCGCCGACCGTATAGGCAGCGAAATCTTGCATCGAGAGAATGCCGCCGTTCGCGTTGCTCGCGTCGACGACCGCGCGCGCGATCGCGCCTTTGTAAAATGCTGCGGTGCCGCCGTCGGAGATCTCTTGCAGGGTATTGGCTAAATTCGCCTGCACGATGCGCTCGCCGGCGCGCGGCATCTCGCCCTTCGGCATCCAGATCGCGCGCACGTTCGGCTGGGCAAACGTTGAGGCGCCGGTGTAGCCTTGCGCCGGCGCTCCGGCAAACGGAATCAGATCACCCGCGCCAAAAACGAAGCCGTCGCGCGCGAGTGCAATGGCCGCCGCCATTACTTGCGGACGCTGCATTGTACCGAATTCGGTCAGCGCGCGGTCGAAGCCCATAACCGTGCCTGGCACGCCGATCGCAAGCCACCCTTTGCGCGAACGACTCGGGACGACGTTGCCGTTTGCATCGAGGTACATGTCGCGCGTCGCACGCAGCGGCGCCTTCTCACGAAAGTCGATGAAGCGCTGGCGCCCATCGTGCATGCGAATGAGCATGAATCCGCCGCCGCCGATGTTTCCGCAACATGGATCGACGACCGCTAGCGCATAGCCGACCGCGACCGCGGCGTCGACCGCGTTGCCGCCCGCCTTGAGGACATCGAGGCCGGCCTGCGAGGCGAGGCGCTGCTCGGTGACGACCATGGCGTGCGGAGCGGTGACCACGCTCAAGAGCGCGGTGAGGAGCAAAGGATGCATGACCGCTCTTTCGCGACCGCGGCGTAAAGATTTCCTGTGCCTGCAGCCCGGGGAGCGCCCCGGATGATACGATGGCGCGGATGAGCACCTCGTACATCGGGTCCGATGCCTTGACCGGACCGATTACCCCCAACGTCGTCCCGGGCTTTGATGTGCTCAATCCGTCGAGCTATGCCGAGTCCGCGGGCGGGGTCAACGGGACCGCGCCGCCGGCCAGCACGACGACCCCCGCCTCGACGAGTACGACGACACCCTCGAGCGCGACCACCTCGACGGGACAGAACCCCTATCAGCAGGCGGTTTCGACCCTGGCGCAGTGGCAATATCAGACCCTGACCCAGTCCCTGACCGGCAACACCTCGAACGCGACCGCGGCGCTCTATGCGTCGGCTGGGCTCAACGCCGATCAGTTCGCTGCGCTGGCAACCCAGCTGCAAAATCTTGGCTCGACGCCTGCCGCCGGCAGCACGGTCGACACCCTAGCCTAAGCTCGGAACCTTGAGCCGCCTCGTGCGGCTCCCACACCAGGGGCGCAGTGGCTGCTGCGCGAACCGAGCACGGTTCATTTTAAAGAGCAAAAAGCAAAGAAACTAGGAGTTATTGTGCCCGAGTCCGTTACCTTAGAGGTCGGCGGGCGCACGATGGTCATCGAGACCGGCGAACTCGCGAAGCAAGCCAACGGCTCCGCGCTGATTCGTTATGGCGACCAAAACGTCGTGCTCTGCGCTGCCACTGCCTCACTCAAACCACGTGAAGGCATCGATTTTTTCCCACTTACCTGCGATTTCGAAGAGAAGATGTATGCCGCCGGAAAAATTCCGGGAGGCTATATCAAGCGCGAAGGACGTCCGCCTGAGCACGCCGTGCTCAGCTCGCGTCAGATGGATCGTCCGATCCGTCCGCTCTTCCCCGAAGGTTTCCAAAACGACGTGCAAGTCGTCGCAACCGTCCTTTCGGTGGATCCCGAACTCGACCCCGATATTCTCGGTATCTGCGCCGCGGGCGCCGCGCTCGCGCTTTCGGACATTCCGTTCGACGGACCGGTTGCCGGCGTGCGCGTCGGTCGCGACGAGAACGGCAAGTTTATTGCCAATCCCACGCTGCCGCAATATGTAACCGGCGGTATGGAGATTGTCGTCGCCGGCACCGCTGACGCGATCATGATGGTTGAAGGCGGCGCGAATGAGATTTCCGAGGAAGACTTCCTCGGCGCTGTTGAGTTCGCGCAAGGCGAGATCAAAAAGATCGTTAAAGCGATCAATCAACTCGCGAAAAAAGCAGCCAAAGCCAAGCGTGAGTATCCGCTCAAGAAGGTCAACACCGATCTCGACAAGTGGGTGCGCAAGGCGTTTGCGAAAGATGTTGCAAAAGCGATGCGCATCGTCGACAAGCACACGCGCGAAGAAGCCTTCTCGAACATCAATGTTACGGAAGCGCTCGACCGCGTGGGCAAGAAGGACGACGACGTCCGCGCGCTGCTCGAAGATTCGAGCACGAGCAAAGAGTTCGGCAAAATCGTCAAGAGCATGGAAGAGGACGAGCTGCGCGTGATGGTCGTCGACGAAAAGATTCGTCCGGATGGCCGCAAGCCCGACGAAATTCGTCCGATCTGGAGCAAGGTGCACTACGTGCCCCGCGTTCACGGTTCAGGCGTTTTCACGCGCGGACAAACGCAGGTCTTTACTGCCGCAACGCTCGGTTCGACCAGCGACGCGCAACGTCTCGACGGCATCGTGGCGCTCGAAGACAAGCGCTACATGCACTTCTACAACTTCCCGCCGTTCTCGGTCGGTGAGACGCGCCCGATGCGCGGACCCGGCCGCCGCGAAATCGGCCACGGCGCACTTGCAGAGCGCGCGCTGCTCCCGGTGCTTCCGCCGAAGGAAGAATTCCCGTACACGCTACGCCTGATGAGCGAAGTCCTCGAATCAAATGGATCGTCGTCGATGGCGTCCGTCTGCGGTTCGTCGCTGGCGCTCATGGATGCGGGCGTGCCGATCAGCGAGCATGTCGCCGGCGTCGCGATGGGCCTGATTCTCAAAGGTAAGGACTACGCGGTTCTCACCGATATTCAAGGCCTTGAAGATGCACTCGGTGAGATGGACTTCAAAGTCGCGGGAACCAAGAAGGGTATCACCGCGATCCAGATGGACATCAAAGTCCAGGGCATCACGATCGAGATTATGCGCGAAGCGATGGCGCAAGCCAAGAAGTCGCGCTTCTTCATCATCGAGAAACTCACCGAAACGATCGCCGAGCCGCGTAAGGAGCTTTCGGAGTTCGCACCGCGGATGATCGTGATCAAGATCAATCCCGACAAGATCAAGGACGTCATCGGACCAGGCGGCAAGATCATCAACAAGATCATCGCCGAAACCGGCGTCGAGAAGATCGACATCGAGGACGACGGCACCGTGTTCATCACGTCGCTCGACGGCAAGAGCGGTGAAGCCGCCAAGCAGTACGTCGAGAACATCACCAAAGACGTCAAGGTCGGTGAGATTTACAACGGCACGGTCAAGCGCGTGATTCCGATCGGCGCGTTCGTCGAGATTCTTCCGGGTAAGGAAGGTCTTGTGCACATCAGCCAGCTCGCGCCGGAACGCGTCGCGAAGGTGGAAGACGTGCTCAACGTCGGCGATAGCGTGCAAGTCAAGGTGCTCGAGATCGACGGCCAAGGCCGTGTCAATCTCTCGCGCAAAGCCGTGATCGCTCCGGGTTCGGAAAACAGCGGTGGTGGCGGCGGCGGCCGCGAGAGCCGCGGCAACGGCGAGTTCCGTCCGCAGCGCCGTGAACGCAACGACGAGCCGGCTGGAGCACCCGCCGGGGCCGCTCCGAGCGGCGAAGGCGCACCGCCAACCCGTCGCCGGCGCCGCCCGCCAACGCATCGCGACGACGAATAGATCCTCTTCGCCGCGAAGCGCAGACGCAAAAAAAGAGACTCACGTCAATGTGAGTCTCTTTTTGCTTTGTAAAGTCGAATTATGTAGTCCATTCGTCCTAGCATCTCATCAAGGAAGCCGCCGGCTGATAGCTAACGGCCCTGCGAGCTAGTCCTACTCCTCCGGAGAACTACATGTCCCGATGTCATTTAGCCATCGCGCCACTTTTCGTTCTATGCGCGGTGCTCGCCGGTTGCGGGTCGGCCGGCCGCGGCGCGACATTCGTCCCGACAAACTCGATCACGCCATCGGTCGTTTCTTTCTCATTCTCATCGGCGACGCCGCAAACGTTCACCGTTAGCGAGCCGGGATACTCCGGCACGTTCAACGCCATCTCTTCGAACACGAGCGTCGTCACCGTTGCCGCCGGCAGCTCTACAAGTGCGCTCCGGCGAGAAGATACGAGTACGAGCGCAACGTTCACGGTCACACCGGTGGGCGGCGGTAGCGCAACGATCACCGTTAGTGATGACCAAGGTCGCTCGACCTCAATACCCGTGTCGGTCACGGGCGCGACATTCACCCCGCAGTTGCAGCGTTAAGGAGATCCCGTGTTACGCATTCGAACGAACGTCTTTCCAATCGCGGCGACAGCCGCGCTCTCCCTCGTCCTCACCGCATGCGGCGGAGGCGGCGGATCGTCGATTCCGGCCGCCGGCGGCAACGCGGCGACACAGCCGACCTCAACCGGTAACGCGACGGCCAAGATGACGATCAACATTCCGGCGAAAACGTCGGCAACGAGTCACGTCAGCCCGAAATACATCTCGGCAAGCACACAGTCGATGACGATCGGAATCGTCTCCGGCGGCAAGACGACGAATCTCGCTACCGTGAACCTCACGCCGGCCTCGACCGGCTGCAGCGTCGTTACGGGCGGCGTCACGCAATGCAACGTTGCGTTCGTAACCACCGCTGGAACCGATACTTTTGCGCTATCGATGTACGACGGAACCAATGGTACCGGCAATCTGCTTTCGACCGGCGACGTCTCGGCAACGCTGACGGCCGGCGCGAACACGACGGTTGCCGTCGACCTTGACGGCGTCCCCGCGAGCCTCTCGCTCGTACTGGGCGCCGGCTCGCTCCCCGTCGGTACTGCCAGCTCCACGGGAGTCTTCGTGCAAGCGCTGGACGCAGGCGGAAACCTCATCATCGGACCGGGCGGTTTCGCCTCGCCGATCACGCTCGCGATCACGGGCGACACGTACAAAACGCTCGCGCTTTCTTCTAGCAGTGTCACCTCGCCGGGGCAAGTGGTTACGCTCGCCTACAACGGCGGGACGAACGTCGGATCGACGATCACGCCCAGCGCAACCGGTGTGACCGCCGCAACTGGCGCGACCTTCGCCGGATCGGGCGCAACCGACACACTCTTCCAATACAGCCCCAACTTTGGTGCGGCGCCAAACACCGAGTCAGGTGCTCAGCCGTCTGACGTTGCCGCTGGACCGAACGGAACGGCCGCGGTGCTATATGAGTACTACCAGTATCTCTACAGCCCGTGCTGTTCATATCTCTATGACAGCGACGCGATCGTGACGATGACGGCGACTGCCGGCGCGCAAACGGCGTTCACTGGCGACACGTCCGATTATTACAATCCGCCTGCGGCCGGCTCGGTAACGGTACCGGGCATGACCGTCGTGCACGGCATGAGCACGTCGCTCGAAACCGATGAATTCGACGCTCAAGACGACATCGCCGTGGGAGCGACCGGCCTGATCTATTACGGCGGTGATTTCGAGAGCAGCTCGGCCCCGAATTGTTCAGGCGGTACCATCGAGACCGGTACGCTCGGCGTGCTCAATCCGACTGCGGGCACCACGACCGAGGTTCCGCTCGAGGGATATGCGGGTGCAATCAAGGTCGATAGCTCGGGAAATGTCTGGTTCATCGAAGACTCCGGCTCTTGTTCATTGACCGGCAATTTGATCCCATCAGGCGGCTACGCCATCGGCGAATTGAAAGCCGGATCGAGTACGCCGGTCGAAACGCCGTTCAACTCGGTGGGTCTGAGTGGCATCGGTTACCCAGCCGATATGTCGATCACGCCAGACGGGTCGCAGATGTTCATTGCCGACGGGGACAACAGCACGGTAACGAAGATCGCCACGGCCACGTTCGCGCCGACGACGCCCGTGGCGCTGACGAATAGTCTCTATCCCGAGTCGATTGCCACCGGGCCGGACGGCACGACGTTGTGGTGGGGCGACGAAGACACCGGGGAAGACCTCTACTACTACGGCTACGTTCCCGGCTCCAAGACGTTCTCCACATCGAATCTCTCTGAGCCGACCTTCCCGATCAATTACTTCGAGAGCTACGCCGTGACATATGCGGACGGCAGCTTCTGGGCTGGTCAAGACGAAGAACCGGGCGGGCTCGGCCGCGTTAACACCTCCGGCGCTTCGCCGCTGACGAGCTACTTCCCAACGCCGACGATCGACGAATACTACGGCCAGGAACTCGAATCGATTTCTGGCGGCGGTGGCTACGTCTGGGCAGTCGATTCCGAATACTACAACATCGACGCGTTCCAGTACGGTGTGTCCGGTAGCGGCACGATCGCGTACAAAGCTCACCGTTTCGGAGCCTACACGCCTCCGCCCACCAAGAAACCCACGCTCAAGAAGAGCCACCACGCGGTCGACGCGCATCCCCACGCGAGACCCCGGTAAGCGATCGACGCACGATCGCGAAGAGTAAAAAAGGGCCCGCAGCAATGCGGGCCCTAACTCTTCGGCAACGACGTTGGAGGTAAACCAATGCGCATCAATGACGTCAACTGGTGGGCGATCCTCGTGTCCGCGATCGCCCAATTCATCTTCGGATGGCTTTGGTACGATCTGCTCTTCGGCAAACTGTGGTTAGCCGAGATCACGCGTACCAACGGCGCTGGGGCGACGGGACAAATGATGAGTGCGAGCCCGCTCTATCTTTTCTCGGTCGACTTCATCACCGCGTTTTTCCTCGCGTACGGCGTGGCGCGGATTCTGCGCTGGCGCGGTCCGGTCGGCCTGCTGGAGGGCGCGTGGATCGGATTCGCGTTTGGACTGCTGATCTTCGGGACCATGACCTGGCTCGATTATGCCTATTCGGGCTGGGGCATCACGCTCGGCTTTTTGAACGTCGGCTACGTGGCGATCGGCATGGCGATCCAGGGCGCGATTCTCGCCGCCTGGAGGCCCAAAGCCGCCTAATACAGCCTCTCAAATGATAATTTCTCTCATTTGAGAGGTTGTCTCATTTTCGCCACGGAACCACTCGCTGGTGACCCGCGCGCAATTCTTCATCACCGTTACCGTCATGCTCGGCGTGTTCATGGCGATCGTCGACATGACGATCGTCAACGTTGCCTTGCCGACGATCGCCGGCAACCTCGGCGCGTCGCTCGACGACGCGGCGTGGGTCGCGACCGGCTACATTCTTGCCGCCGTGCTGGTGATGCCGCTCAACGGTTGGCTCACGGCGTATCTCGGACGCAAGACGTTTTACTGCGGCGCGATTGCGATCTTCACCATTGCCTCATTCCTCTGCGGCATGGCGCACAGTATCGTGGCGCTCACGATTTGCCGCATGGTGCAAGGACTTGGCGGTGGCGTGCTGCAGCCGACCGCGCAAGCCATTCTCTTTGAAACGTTCGGACCGAAGCGCTCGGGCGCGTCGATGGCCATCTTCGGTATCGGTATCATGGCCGCGCCCGCGCTCGGCCCGGTGATGGGCGGCTATATCGTCGACAACGCGTCGTGGCCGCTGATCTTCCTCATCAACGTCCCGTTCGGCATCCTCACGTTCCTCATGGCGCTCGCGTTCATCCCGACCCCGCACTACATCGAACGTGCGCGGCGTGAGATCGATTGGATGGCGCTCGGCCTCATGGCCGTCGGTCTCATCTCACTGCAATACGTACTCGAGCGCGGCCAGCACGAAGATTGGTGGGATTCGACCACGATCGTGACGCTTGCGCTCGTCTCCGTCGCGTCGCTCGTCATCTTCGGAATCATGACGGCGCGCGATCGCTATCCTGTCGTGAATCTGCGCGTCTTTCGCATCCCCAGCTTTAGCATGGGAAATGTGATCTTATTCGTCGTCGGGTTCGGCCTCTTCGGAAGCGAGCTGATCGTTCCGCTCTTTTTTCAGAGCATTCTCGGGATGACGGCGCTCGAATCCGGCAAGGCGCTCATTCCCAACGCCATCGCAACTGCCGTGGCGATGATCGTTACCAGCCGCATCGTCAACAAAGTCGACGCGCGCATCCTGCTTGTTACTGGCGCGCTGATGGCCGCTTGGGCCAATTGGCAACTCGGCGGGCTGACACAAGACGCCGGCTTGGATAACACATTCTGGCCGCGCGCGCTGATCGGCTTCGGTCTGGGTTTGCTCTTCATTCCGCTTACCCAATTGATGCTATCCAAGGTTCCGCGCGAAGAACTTGCCGGTGCGACCGGCATTTCGCAGCTCATTCGGCAGCTCGGCGGAAGCCTCGGTATCGCGGTGATTACGACGCTGCTCACACGCGAAACCGCAGTTGCCTGGTCGGAGCTCGCGGGCGGCATCACGCAAGCGCACGGCGCGTCGCAAGCAACGCTCATGGGATTGCTCGCGCAAGCCTCGAGCGTCATCGCCTATGACTACGTGTTTCGCTTGAGCGCTCTGCTCTTTCTCGCCACAATTCCGTTGATATTGTTCGTGCGTCCCGGCACCGCTGCACAAGCGAGCAGCGAGTCACCGCCGATGGCGCAGGCCGCATAAATGGCGGGACTTCGCGAGCGCAAGAAAGAGCACGTTCGCACGACGATTCAAAAAGAAGCAATACGCCTCTTCACCGAGCAAGGCTACGAGCAGACGACGGTTGAGCAAATCGCGGACGCCGCCGGCGTCTCGCCCGCAACCGTCTATCGCTACTACCGATCCAAGGAAGACTTGGT
>DATHMY010000118.1:0-4771 GCA_035486535.1 Candidatus Acidiferrum sp. | reverse complement strand
GAGTTCGGCGGCCTGTTCGGTCGTGCCGAAGACGTACGCGGCCGTTTGATAGATCGGCATCGTTCGCGAGCCGGTCGTGGGATCGGGCGGGGTGCCGGCGTGGATCGCGCGCGTAGCGAAGCCAAAGCTGCGGTCTTGCATGGCTCCCCCGCTTCGTCGAGGGTTTAGGGCGGTCCGCTCCCGCCGCCGATTCCGCCCGGCGTCGCGTTGACGTTATCGATCCATTTCTCTTTGGGACGATAGGCCGCCGTAAACGGCACGCGCTCTTGCGGATTGGTATACATCCCGAGCATGTCGGTCGTACCGTCGAGGCGCGCTTCGAACAACATGGTCGTGCCGTCACTGAGCGAGACCACAAGACGCACGTTGTTTTGCCCGTCGAGCGAACCAGTAACCGGGTACTTCTTGTTGTCCTTCGTTAAAAAGGTGCCGGTAAGGTTCTGACCGGTTTGAATCAAGTTCATGTGCTCGTACTCAGTCTTAGGCCCACGCTGAATCTGCACTTCCCATACACCGTCGAGACCTTTGCGTGTATCGGGCGGCGGTGACGGTGTCGTACCCGTGGTGGGATGCTTGTCTTTGCCGCTCGCCGCATTGCCGCCAAAAATCGAATCGAGGCTTGAGGCCGACGGAACGCCGGGACTCGCCGTGCTCGAGGGCGTGGCGGCATCGGGCGACGCGGCCGGCGAGGCTTGCGTGTCGGTAAGCGGCGGTGGTGTCGGCGGCGGCGTCGGCGGGGGCGGAGACGGGGCCGCGGCGAGCAACGCGAGGGCGGCGAACAGCAGGACGGGGTACTTCACGTCGGCTGCACTTCGGGGGTCGCGGGCGGAATCTTGCGCAAGCTGGGAGGCAATCCGATGCGATGTGGTCCGCCGGTTACGCCGGCAGCCGATTCGATCGCGCTAACGTCGTTAGCGAGCGCTACCAAGCCTGGGGAGAGAGGCGGGCATTGCAGATCGGAGGAGCTCCAATCGTGCCACCTCACGGTCGTAGTCGTGCCGAACGATGCGCTCTTCATACAATGACGTGGCGCCGGCGTTACGCTCGCAGCAGCCCGCAGATCGTTAAAGAATCGCGCGCTCAGATCCGGTTGCAACGTGAACGCACGATCCGCTTGGCCATGAACGCTCGCGGTACTGGTCCCATCGGACCATACGGTGATCGTAAACCCACTGGTATTGGTAGAACCCGAATTTTGAATCATCGCGCTGTCGCGCTCCGCGCTTAAGCCCAATACCGGGAAAGCGCTCAATATTATCAGACTGAAAAGTAATCCGTTTCTCATGTTCGCTCCGCAGGGATGCTACCAAAGTAACGGTAAGACGGCACAACTTGTCTCCCGTCCCGTGTAGGAGATCTTGCGTGCACGCTCGTTTTGCGTTCCTTGGAGCCGTTCTTCTTGCTGCGGCGCTTGCTGCATGTGGAGGTGGCGGTAGCAGCGGCTCGCCACCGGTGCAGCCAACGCCTACCCCTTGTGCGAGCCCAGCGGGCGGCGGGGTCGGTTTCTGTGGAACGACGGCGAGCGCTGGGGTTCCGCTGGCGGCGGGAGCGACGACGAGCTACACGGCGACGATGAACTTCTCCGCGGGTTCGGGCACGGCGACGATTGCCGCCTCGACCACCGCGCCGTCGGGCGTCGCGACGCTCGATATCGCGCACATGCGGAGCGCGACCGCCGGCCGCGTGACGGTCGCAACGTCAACGAGTGCGCCGTATACCACGCTTGCCTATATTACGCTCACCGCGACGACAAACGTGTCGCTCTCGAGCTACCCGACATTTACGATCACGGCGCCGGCGGGCGCCTCGGGCGCATACTACAACGCGCAAGGTTTCTGGGTGACGCTGCCGCAGAGCGGGACGTTTACTCTCGCGAACGGCGTGTCAGCATATTTTGCAATCTACACGGGTGGGACGCTCCCATCACCTAATCCCGACGGCTGCGTTGGTGTACAGACAACCACGAGGTCGGGTGCCCATGCAGCGCTCGTCGGCGTTCAGCCAATCGACAACGGCGCGCAATTCAGTTACACCGGTACGCTGACCGAAGCGATCGCGCGCGCAACGCCGTGCGCCATGCCCACGGCGACACAGCAGGCGACGGTCTCGGTAGCGGTCTCGGTAACGTCGGCGCCGTATGCCATCGACGAGCATTCCGTCAAGAACGATGCGTATGCGACCGAAACGACGACCACGACGACCGATGCCAACGTCACCACAACGACGTACAATGGCGCGGCCGCCTTCAGTGAGAGCGCGGAAACCTCGACCGACGAAGTCGGCGATGTGACCGTGACGACGTACGCGACCCCGCTGATCTATGCGATCGCTTCGCCGCTGCCGTATACCGGCACGGTGACCAATGGTCCACCATCGCAGGTGCAAGCGACGCTCGCTGACTCAACGACGACGAACCGAACCTACAACACCGCCAACGGGTCGTACACCGAAAGCGACACGATCGCCGGCGGCGGTGCAAATACCATCGCGGTCAACGCCGATTTCTCGGGAAGCTACATGGTCGCCACCGGCTCCGGGCAACTCGAGGCGGCCTATTCCGCGCCGTCGGGCGGCTCGATCACCTTCACCGAGTCGCTTCAGGGGTCGACGCTGACCTCGTTCACGATTCCGCAGTGGTGGACGGGCACGAGTCTCTACAGCGATTCGATGATCGACAAAGGGGCTGGCGCTCTCCCTGGACCGTGCGCACCGACGCCGACGGTAAACACCGCGGATGACTTCCGGCGCACGATCTCGATCGTCGATCCGGTGCTCGGCTACACTGAGACCGAAACGATTGACGCCTACGTGGTCAACGACGCCACGCCGCTCGGGCCCGCATGCGTCATCATCAGCGATACGCAAAAACTCTACTACGACTACTTCTACGATACGCCGTATTCGATCTATCTCTCGCAATCGGGATCGCCGCTGCAGACCGATACGATCGCCGAAGGCTACTGGTACCAGTCAGCGCCGACCGGTGATAGCAGGACGCGAACGCAGAACGCGAATCCTGGCGGAATTCCTGGGCTTGCAGCCAGCATCGCGGCGCACGCGTCCGGCATTGCGTTCACTCGCTCGACGCAGCGTGCGCAACGAATTGAGAACTTCGTCCGGAGCGTTGCGGCCGGACACATCGGAGGTGTGAAGTGAACCGCCGTCTGGCTTTCACGGCAGCAGCCGTTCTAGCCGTTGCCCTCGCCGCGTGCGGCGGCGGTGGTGGCGGTAGCACCATTCCGAGCGGACAACCGCCGAGCACCTCGTCGGGTCTTGCGAATGTACCCCCGCAGTTGATGGTCCAGAACTATGGGCAGAGCGCGATGACCGGCGCAACCTACGTCGGCCCGGTCACGAACGCGCACATGAGTGTGTCCGTCCTCGTGCATCAACAAAATGCGCAAGGGTTGATCGCCTACGCGCAGGAGGTACAGGATCCGAGCTCACCGATCTTTCGTCACTTCTTGACCCCGGCTCAAATCGCAACGCAGTTCGGAGCATCACAATCGGACTACCAAAAGACGGCGCAGTACTTCGCAAACAACGGGCTGGCAATCGCGGGATGGACGCAGCGCCTGCTGCTCGTCGTGTCAGGCTCGCAAACCAGCATGCAGAAGGCCTTCGGCACGACGTTTGGGCTCTATCAGAAGAATGGCCAGCAATTCATCGCACCAATGACGCAGCCGCATTTCTTGCAGCAACTCGCGGTAGATGCGGTCGCAGGCGTCGTGAGCTATCATCCCAATCACAGCTACATCATCATACCGCCGAAGGCGGGTGCCGGCTTGGCCATCGGCTACTCGCCGTCGACAGTGCGCGCGGCCTTCGACTACGTCGGCGCGTATAGCGGCGGCTACAACGGCGCGGGTATCAAGCTCGGCATTATCGGGACCGGGCCGATCGACGTAACCACTATGGGTAACGGCGACGTCGACTTGAACCAATACATGGTCGATACGAACACGTCAGCCGCCCATGTCACCGAGGTCCAAGTCTCACCCTCGCCTGTTGCGACGGCGCTCGCGACGTTGGGAAATCCCGCATTCCCATATTCGGACGACTTTCAGACGCCACCGCCGGTAACGGGTCCGTGCAACGGGTCACTCCCCTTGTGCAACCCCGAGGATGGCGAGGCGCAGCTCGATACGCAACAAGCCGCGACGCTTGCGCCCGGATCGAACGTGCTTTTCTATCTCGCCTACAACGCATCGGATTGCGACACCACGTTTCCGAGCCCGTGTCCGACGAGCGGACCGAATGCTGGGGCGCCCGAGATCGGCATCGTCGAAGCCGATCCCGAGATCATGCAGGCTATCAACGACAACGCTGCTGATGTGTTATCGCTCAGCTACGGCGGCGGCGAACCGCAACAAGGTTGGAGCGGCTATAGCGGTAGCGGCGGTTACGTTGCTTCGTATTCGCAACTCGAATTTGCCGAGCTCGCGACCGAAGGCATCGCCGTCTTTGTCTCATCCGGCGACGACGGATCGGCGGAATGCTTTGGTGCGAACGGCTATCTGGCCCAAGTGTGCGATTCGTATCCGGCCGGTGATCCCAGTGTGACATCGGTCGGCGGTGTCACGGCCAACGTCAATGCGTACGGGCAGCCAACTGCTCCGTGGCTAGCATGGGGAATCTCGACGTTCGAGAGTGGTTACGGCGCGATCGGTGGGTCAGGCGGAGGCAGCTCTGAAACGGGCGGCGTCGGCATCCCGGCGTTGGCCGCGCAAGCTACCGCGCTCGGCGTTACGTCTCGCGAGCAACCCGACGT
>DATHMY010000117.1:0-6928 GCA_035486535.1 Candidatus Acidiferrum sp. | reverse complement strand
AGGGATCGTGCAGCACAGCAACGTCGAGCATCGCGTCGATGAGCGTGGCCGCATCGGCGGTATTGCCGCTGCCCAAGGCGGGGGCGGCCGAGCGAGAGCCGGCTTCCTTCAGACGCGCAGCCATGTCGGCGCGCTCGCGGCGGACGTCGACGATGTGCATCGCGTGGACGAGGAATTCCGACGGGTTGATCGGCTTCTCGAGGAAAGCGTGCACGTCGAGATCGAAGGCGGCACGGCGCAAATCGCGGTCTGGTTTGGCGGTTAAGAAAATTACCGGCGTCGAGGCGCGGCCCTCGATCAGGCGCATCCGACGGATGAAATCGATGCCGGGGATGTCGGCCAAGGTGCTGTTCACGACGACAAATGCGGGATCGACGCCGCCGACCCAGTGAAGGGCGTCGGAGGCCTTCTTGAAACAGATCGGCTCGACGTCAGCGATGCGCCGGAGGATCTGCGAGAAGCCAGCGAGCGACGACTCCTGGTCGTCGACGACGGCAACGTGCATGCCCGTTTCCTTGCGGGGGCTGGCCCCACGGAGTAAGCCAGGGTATCTCGAAAGAGCACCCTCTAAGTAGAAGTAATCGGCAGTTTTGGCCCACTCCGCCAGAGGGGGCTGGCAGACGCTGCAACCGAGTGCTAAGATTGCGAATCTAGGATGTAGGAGTCATGGAGTTTATCGTACGGTCCCGGCTGGGCTTCGAGCCCAATGCCGATGTCGTCATCGACGAAGAGCGAGGTCAGGTAGTGGTGGCAACTGAGGTCGCCGGCGCGGATCCCGACACGCTGCGCGTCTCACTCGACGGCCGTGTGCTTACCATCTCCGGGGTGCGGGCCGAGCCGGTCCGGTTCCGGCGGGGCTCATTTATCCAAAAAGAGATCTCTTACGGATCGTTTGCCAAGCGCATCCAACTACCGGCGGTAGTGGATCTGCTGGGCGAGGCGCAAGCCGACTACGCCGACGGCGTACTGGTGATAACGCTGCCGATCTCGTCGACGGCCTATATGCCATCGACGCGTACCGAGATCCGTATGATCGTGAAGAGGACGCTATCCTAAATTATGGCTGAACGCAAAGCCAAAGAAATTGTTCCCGCCAACTTGATCGGCATTCTGCCGCTCCAAGAGGCCGTACTATTCCCGAACACCGTGATTCCGCTCGCGGTCGTCAAGAAGCCGGGTATTCTCTTGGTCGAGGAAGCCTTGCGCGAAGGCAAGCCGATTGGCTTGACCGTGCTCAAGGATCGCGAGATCGAGAATCCGGGTCCCGACGACGTCCAGCGCATCGGCACCATCGGCGTGATCCAGAAGATGCTCAAGGTTCCCGATGGGACGATTCGTTGTATCGTCGCCGGCCAGAGCGTCTTCAAGATCGAAGAATTCACGCAAGAGCAGCCGTACATGGTGGCCGCGTACTCCGAGCTCCCCGACGTCACCGTCGATAATGAGGAACTCGTTGCCATGCAGCGCAACCTGGGCGGGCTCTTCCAGAAGCTGCTCTCCTACTTGCCGCAAGCCCCGCGCGAGATGGAGATGGAAGTCCAGAACATCACCGATCCCAACGTGCTGACGTACTTCGTCGCATCGACGATGCGTTTGGAAACGGCGGATCGGCAAGCGCTGCTCGAGGAGCGCAACACCGGACGCCGGATGCGCAAACTCACGCTGCTGCTCACCAAGGAACTCGAAGTGGTCGAACTCGGCCACAAGATCCAGAGCGACATTCAGCGCGAGATGGAAAAAAATCAGCGCGAGTTCTACCTGCGCCAACAGTTGCGCGCGATTCAGGAAGAACTGGGCGAAGTCGATCCACAAGTCGCCGAGAACAACGAGCTGCGTGCCAAGATCGACGAAGCCAAGATGCCTGAGGACGCGAAAAAGGCGGCCGATCGTGAACTCGACCGGCTCTCGAAAGTGCCGCAGGCAAGCCCTGAATATAGCGTGATTCGCACCTATCTCGATTGGCTTGTGCAGCTCCCGTGGAGCGCAGAGACGCCCGATCACATCGAGATCCGCAAAGCGCGTGAGATTCTCGACGAGGATCACTACGATCTCGAGAAGATCAAGGATCGCATCATCGAGTACTTGGCCGTCGGCAAGCTCAAGAAGAAGCTGACCGGCCCAATCCTGTGCTTCGTCGGACCGCCGGGCGTCGGGAAAACCTCGCTCGGACAGTCGATCGCGCGCGCAATGGGACGGAAGTTCGTGCGCCTCTCGGTCGGCGGTGTGCGCGATGAGGCCGAGATTCGCGGCCACCGACGCACGTATATCGGCGCGATGCCGGGCACGATCATTCGCGCGATACGCGACGCCGGAACGAAAAATCCGGTGATGATGATCGATGAGATCGACAAGGTCGGCGCGGATTTCCGCGGCGATCCGCAGTCGGCGCTGCTCGAGGTGCTCGATCCGGAGCAGAACAACTCGTTCCGCGATCACTATCTCGACCTGCCGTTCGACTTGAGCCAAGTGTTGTTCATCTGCACGGCCAACTCGCTCGATACGATCTCGCCGCCGCTGCGTGATCGCATGGAGATCATTCAGCTCGCGGGTTACACCGAGCTCGAGAAGCTGCAGATCGCCAAGCGCTACCTCGTGAAGAAGCAGCGCACGGCGAACGGCCTCAAAGAGACGCAAGTCCAGATCAGCGATAGCGCGCTGCGTGCGATCATCAACGATTACACCCGCGAGGCAGGCGTCCGCAATCTCGAACGCGAGATCGGTACGGTCTTCCGTAAGGTCGCCCGTAAGATCGCGGAGTTCGCTCGCTTCAAGGCACGCGTCAAACCGGAGAACCTTACCGACTACTTGAGCCGTCCGCGGTTCTTCAATGAAGTGAAGAAGCGGGTGGCCTCGGTCGGCGTGGCGACGGGCATGGTGTGGACGCCGGTTGGCGGCGACATCGTCTTCATCGAGACCTCGGCAATGCCGGGCACGGGCAAGCTCGTGCTGACCGGGCAGTTGGGCGACGTGATGAAGGAGAGCGCGCAAGCCGCGGTGTCATTCCTGCGTTCACGATCGGCCGAACTCGGGATGCCGGATGACTACTTCAGCAAGCACGACATTCACGTGCACGTCCCGGCCGGTGCAACGCCGAAGGATGGGCCGTCGGCGGGCGTCACGATGGCAACCGCCATTGCATCGATGCTCACCGGGTTGAAAGTCGATCCGAACCTGGCGATGACGGGCGAGATCACGCTGACGGGGCAAGTGCTCCCAATCGGCGGACTCAAAGAGAAGGTACTCGGCGCGAAGCGGGCGGGAATCAGCAAGATTCTCTTCCCGAAACGCAACGAGGCGGATCTCGACGACATTCCCAAAGAAGTCCGCGACACGATCACGTTCGTGCCGGTCGAAGAGATCAGCGAAGTGCTGCATCACGCGCTGGGCAAGCGTGTGATCTCGCCGGTGCCACTGGGTGAAGACGTGCGCGGAACCAACGTCGTGCAGCTGCGTCGCCGTAACGGCGTGGCGAAGCGTCCTACGCGTGTAGCGACGACGGCTGAACGACGCCGCCGCACCGCGCGCAAGCGCTAAACTGATAGGTCACCCATAATTAGAGGGGCGAGCGCGACGCGCTCGTCCCTCTTGTCATCCTGAGCGTAGGCGCGAAGCGCCGTAGTCGAAGGGCCTAGCCGAGATTGATTCCCGTCGCTTTGCTGGGCCGAAGGGCCTATTGTTATTTCTTACCTTCGTGCGTCAAGCTAGACCTACGCGGCGGGCTCAAGGGGGGACGATAAGATGAAGGCACTTGTGCTAAGTGGCGGTGGTGCACTGGGCGCATTTGAGGCTGGTGCTCTTAAGGCGCTCACGGACGCCGGCGAGGAGTTCGACCTCATTTGCGGCACATCGATCGGCGCCATTAACGCATCGTTTGCAGCACAAGACAAGGTTGATCAGCTTGCTGGGCTTTGGCGCGGTATTGCCAGCCTCAACCCGCCCGTAATCGACTACGTCGACCAGGTCCAGTACGCAATTGATGTAGCAGACGAGCTTGAAAAGGTCGAGCGCCTGAATCTCGCCGGCTTCCTACCGCTCGTTGAGCGGTGGATGCAGATCGGGTCAAAGAAAGCGTTTCTAGGCCTTCTTGGTGCGATTAAGCCCGATGCGATCGAGAATATCCTCTCGCAAAATTTGAATATCAATGAATTAAAGCGTTCGCTAGTCGTTACGGCAACGGATCTCACCCGCGGCTCATCGGAGGCGTTCTACGCCTTCAGAGGGCCGGACGGCGCCGCAATGCAGCGATCGTTCACCTCGACGCCCGGCGTTGTTTCTCACGAGATCACTACGAGCGATCAGTTTGCGTTGACTGTTCGGGCCTCTGCGGCGATTCCGGGAGCGTTTGTCCCGGTCGCAATGAACCTCGGTACAGCAGGCAACAAGGCCTTTGTCGATGGGGGCGTCGCGAACAACGTTCCGGTGGGCCTTGCGGCGGACGCGGGTGCCACCGACATCACGGTGATGATGCTGCAGCCGCCTCAGGCGACGTTGCCAAATTACCCGACATCAAACCTTATCGAAATCGGAATGGCATCGTTCACGGTAATGCAGCAGACACTTCTCCTTCAGGACACCCTGAGCGTGAATCGGAACCCTTCTGTTCGCGTGCGTTACGTCGCGCCAACGGCCCAGTTACCTGTGAGCGTTCTTGGATTCAACGACCAGAGTGGTATTGACCAAGCTTTTGCAGCCGGCGCTGAGGCTGCAAAAAAGATAGTGGAACTAGCGAAGTCATAGGGCGCTTGCAGCTCTTAGAAAATGTGAAACTGGCCAGACCTGTCAGGGCAGAACTCGCCTCCGCACGAAGGCGCGCAAAGCGCTACTCGCGGAGCCACGACAGCGTCGCGACGCCAAGCATCACGAACGCCGTAAAACCGAAGTAGGCGCTGGCCGGCGCAAACGTCTTGGCCAGCGGTCCGGCGTGCATCGAAGCGGCGAAGTAGACGGCACTCGCGACGGCAACGCCGATCAGCTGGCCGCTGGTGCGTGCGGTGGCGAGCGTCCCCGCGGCGATGCCGCGCCGATCGGGCGGCGCCGAACCCATGATCGCGCTGTTGTTGGGCTGCGTGAAAACTGCCGTCCCACAGCCGGTGATTACCAAGGCGCCGACAAGTTCCAGCGTCGTTGGCAACGGAGGGAGCCGCGAGAGCAGAAAGAGCCCAAATGTTACCATGAGCGCGCCCGCGGTTGACACGTAGCGCGCGGGTACGCGATCCGAGAGCGCGCCGGCGGTGGGTGCGAGCACGATGTTGAGCGCGGTGATTGGCGTAAGAAAGAAGGCTGCGGCGAATGCGCTGAAGCCGAGCGCGGTTTGCATGGTGACCGGCACGATGAAGATCAGCCCCGAGAGCACCGTGAAATAGATGAACGCCGCCGAGATCGATACGGCAAAGATGCGGATCTTGAAAAGATTGAGATCCAACGTCGGCGTGGGGACGCGCTGCTCGACAAAGACGAATGCGGTCAGCGTCACCAACGAGAGCGCGATCAGGCCGAGCGTCAGCGGCGACGTCCATCCCCAGATATGCGAGCGCGCGAGCGCCAACGAAAGCGAAAAGAGCCCGACGATCGAGAGCGCCGCGCCGATCGGATCGAAGCCGCTATCCTTTTGCTGAACGGGCTTGAGCACGAGGGCTGCGCCGATCATAGCGAGGATCGAGATCGGCACGTTGATCAAGAAGATCCAGCGCCAATCACCGTAGGTGACGATCGCCCCGCCGACGATCGGCCCGAGTGAGAGGCCGACAGCGACTGCTGCACCGTTGAAGCCGATTGCACGCCCGCGCTCGGTGGACGGAAACGTGTCGACGATCAAGGCTTGGTTCGACGAGAGCAGCATCGCCGCGCCGAGGGCCTGAACCGCGCGCGCCACAACCAGGAGGACCAGCGACGGCGCAAGCGCACACGCGAGCGAACTCGCGCCGAAAATCGCAAAACCACCGAGATAGATTCGCTTCTGACCGAACATGTCGCCGAGCCGGCCGAAGAGCACTAGCGTCGACGCGGTAACGAGCATGAATGAAAGAATCACCCATTCGGCGTTGTCAATGCTGGTAGCATAGACACGCGCGATCGTCGGCATGGCGACGTTGGCAATCGATGCGTCGAGCGTGCCCATCGTGCTCCCCAGCATGATGACGGCCAGCGCGTACCATCGATACAGTGTGTGCGAACGAAGGGTCGCTCTCACGCGACCCGGATACCTTCGCCTTCCGTCACCGTACCAATAACGGCATCGAGCACGCCGGCGGCGCGCAGCCCCCGGCGCAAGACGTCGAGTCGCTCGGGCGCGATACTGATCAAGAGCCCACCTGAGGTTTGTGCATCAGAAAGTGCAACCCGCAGCGCTTCGTCGACGGATGCATCGAATGTCGTAAAGGTCGCATGCGTGCGCGCGTTGTTCCTGGTTCCGCTTGGGACGACGTCGGCGCGGATTAAGTCGAGCACACCGTCCATGATTGGCACTGCGTTCGCGTCGATGGCGAGTCCGACGCCCGACGCACGGGCGAGTTCGCCACCGTGCCCCAAGATGCCGAAGCCGGTAATATCGGTGGCGGCGTGCGCCTGCGCTTCGAGCATCGCCGCTGCTGCGCCGGCATTGAGCGTCGTCATCCATTCAATCGCGGGTCG
Organism: Candidatus Acidiferrum sp.; assembly: GCA_035486535.1. Taxonomy (GTDB): domain Bacteria; phylum Vulcanimicrobiota; class Vulcanimicrobiia; order Vulcanimicrobiales; family Vulcanimicrobiaceae; genus Aquilonibacter. The sequence goes on along the minus strand of DATHMY010000117.1, from coordinate 298 downwards.
CAGCGCATCATAGGAAATCGTATCGCGCTTTGCCGCCGTGGTAAGAATCCCCGTGCCGATCGGCTTGGTGAGCACCAGCACGTCGCCGGGCTTGGCGTTGGCATTGGTGACGATGCGGCGCGGATCGATTGTGCCGCTTACCGCCATGCCATACTTCGGCTCGTCATCTTTGATCGTGTGGCCACCAAGAATTGCGACGCCCGCGGCGCGCGCTACGTCGGCTCCGCCCGCGAGAATACGCGAGAGGATCGCGAGATCGAGTCCTTCGGGAAACGCGACGATGTTGAGTGCGGTGACC
>DATHMY010000116.1:0-2623 GCA_035486535.1 Candidatus Acidiferrum sp. | reverse complement strand
CGCGCGTGCCGATCGCCGCATGCGTCAGCCCTTGGGTTGAGCCGAGCGCGCTGTGAAAGCTCGCATTGTTGTTCAGCGCTGTGCCGATCGGCGCGCACGCCGCGAGGGCCGACGAGATCGAGGTTGCGACAAAGAGGCGGCGCTTCACGGACCGACTCCATCGTGCTTGCCAAGGCGATACCAGCCGGTGATCATGGCGTTGAGCTGATTGAGCACGCCTTGCGTGAGCACTTGGAAGGTGTGGATTACAAAGAAACCGATCAGCGCCCACATCGCGGCGAAGTGCCAGAGCCGTGCGAACTGTCGCCCGCCGAAGACCCAGGTCAACGGATGCGCGACCGCGTCGATCCCCGGCGAAAGCGCAAGTCCGGTAAGCACGATGAGCGGCGCGAGCACCACCAACACCAACGAGTACGCAGCCTTTTGCAATGGATTGTAGATGCCGTGCGGCGGCGGTTCTTTGCGCAGTCTAAGATAGTAGGCTTGCATCGGCCACAGTTTGGGAATGTCGCTCGGACGCAAAATCATGTCGCCTAGATTGCCTTTAATCGCGATCGAGATCAACCATGCCAGACCGCAGAGCAGCATGATCCAGGCAAAGAACAGATGCCAGCGGCGACCGTCGGCCAAATCTTGATAGGCTGGAATCGTGATCCAGGCCGGGAACGCACGCGGCGCTCGTCCGCCCATCCCGTCGTCGGTGTAGCCGAGCCAGCCCGTCGTGTTGAAGGTGTGCCCGAAGACGGTCGTTGTGCCCACGCCGTCAGCGGGAGAGGCGATCTCGAGCACGCGATGTGCCGGGTTGGTCGTGTCCGACGCATCCAGAAACGGCGCCGCATTGAAGATCTGCAGCCCGCTCGAGACCAGGGCAGCAAAGGCGATGACCCAGAGCCAATGGCTGGCGCGCGTCGCGATCGCGTACCGGTAGATCCGTTCTCCTACCTTCATACCACTACTATAACGCCTCCAAGGCAGCCTTGGATCGAAGGCCGAAGCACAAACCCTCGCATGACAACGATCCACGTCACTCAAGAAGGCGCCGTCACGCGCGTCACGCTCGCTCGGCCCGAGGTTCGTAACGCCTTCAACGCGGAAATGATCGGCGAGCTTCGCGACGCGTTTACCGCGCTTTCAGCCGATCCACAGGTCCGCGTGGTCGTTCTGGCCGGGGAAGGCAAAACGTTTTCGGGCGGCGCGGATGTGAATTGGATGCGCGGCGCGCTCGAGCTCGGCTACGACGCGAACGTCGCCGATGCCGAAGCAATGAGCGACATGTTTCGCGCAATCGACCGCTGCAACAAGCCGGTGATCGGGCGCATTCACGGCGCAGCACTCGGTGGTGGTACCGGACTGACGGCCGCCTGCGATATCGCAATCGCTGCCGATGACACCACCTTCGGCTTCACCGAAGTCAAGCTCGGGATCATTCCCGCGGTGATTTCGCCGTTTGTCTTAGCCAAGATCGGTCAATCCCACGCGCGCGCGCTCTTCCTTACCGGCGAGCGCTTTAACGCCAAACACGCGCTCGCGATTGGCCTCGTGCATCAGGTCGTCGACGAAGACGATCTCGACGCCACGATCGCCCGCCTTGCACGCGAACTGCTGAGCGCCGGGCCGACCGCGGTTGCGGCGGCCAAAATGCTGATTGCTCGCGTGAGCGCCGCAACCTACGAGGAGACGCGCAGCATCACCGCGACGATGATCGCCAAGCAGCGCACGAGCGATGAGGGGCAAGAGGGGTTGCGCGCGTTTCTCGAGCGCCGTCCGGCCGCTTTCGTTGCGGATGACAAGTAAGACGCCGATTCGTCGTCTCCTCATCGCGAATCGCGGCGAGATCGCGGTGCGCGTCGCGCGCGCTGCGCGCGAGATGGGCATTGCCGCACTCGGCGTGTATTCGCAAGCCGATGCCGACGCGTACCATCTGCGGTTCATGGACGATGCACGCTGCATCGGGCCGGCGCCCGCGGCTGAATCCTACTTACGCGGCGACGCAATCATCGCTGCGGCGGTCGACATGCAGGCTGACGCAGCGCATCCGGGCTACGGCTTTCTTTCCGAACGCGCCGCGTTTGCGCAAGCCTGCATCGATGCCGGGCTGATTTGGGTCGGGCCATCGCCGCAAGCGATGGCGGCGATGGGCAGCAAGATCGACGCCAAACATCGCGTGCGTGAATCGAAGGTGCCGACGGTGCCGGGTTACGACGGCGAGGATCAGTCGCCGGCGCGCTTGCGCAAGGAAGCCGCAGGGGTAGGGTTTCCGTTGCTGATCAAAGCCAGCGCCGGCGGCGGCGGACGCGGCATGCGCGTGGTTGAGTCGCTCGACGGTTTCGACGACGCGCTCGCCGCAGCCAAACGCGAAGCGCTGGCAGCATTCGGCGACGATGCCGTATTGCTCGAGCGCTACCTGCGCGATCCGCGCCACATCGAATTTCAAATTCTGGCCGATGCGCACGGCGCGACGATTCACCTCGGCGAGCGCGAGTGTTCGATTCAACGCCGCCATCAAAAAGTCGTCGAAGAGGCGCCGTCGGTTGCACTTTCGCCGCAGGTACGCGCGGAAATGGGCGCGGCCGCGGTGCGCGCTGCCACGTCGGTCGGGTACGTCAACGCCGGCACGTGCGAG
>DATHMY010000115.1:0-5274 GCA_035486535.1 Candidatus Acidiferrum sp. | reverse complement strand
ACCCGCGATCGGTATCCCGCGCTCGCGAGTTGGGCGGCGGCCACGCGGCTCAATCCACTCGGAGCGCTTTCGCTCTATCACGATGATCCGCTCGTCATCCAGGCTCGGGCACGCATCAAGGGCTGCGCGCTCGCGGCGACGAGCAATATCGCAACGGTCCTCGGTGCGCGTTCCGGCTGAAACGCCCCCTTCTTCGTTTTTGGGATAAATGGCGAGCGCATGGACGGCGCTACACTGCAAATATGAAGTGGATACACGCTACCGCAATGCTCGTGCTTTTCTTTGCGGTCGGAACGCTGCCCGGATACGCACAAGGGACGGGCGCGGCCCAGGGCTCCGTTACCGCAATCGATATCGCACTCGAGCCCGATGCAACGATGCTGCAGCACGCATCAGCCTTGAACGCGCGCCTACGAAAGTCTTTTCCGAAAGGCTACTCGCTCGATGCGACCCATCGTCCGCATGTCACCATGTTGCAACGCTATGTCCGCACCGCGGATCTGCCCAAAGTCTACGCGGCGGTCGCGAAGATCGTGACTGCAAACGACCCGGCTAGCTGGAAGTTACAAGCGTTCAAAATCGACCATGCGGTCTGGAGTGGCCTCGCCCTCACGGTGATCCTTGCCAAGCCTCCGCAGAGCGTCCTCCAGGCGCAGCAGCAGCTTGTCGACGCGATCGCTCCATACACTGTGGCCTCCGGAACCGCAGCCGCCTTCGTGACCACACCCGCGGAACCGGACATTAACGCGTCGACGATCGCGTACGTCACCGACTTCGTGCCGAAATCGACGGGTAAAAATTACATAGCGCACGTCACCTGCGGCGTCGCGTCCGTGGCGTTCGTGAAACAACTGGAAGCGGAGCCGTTTACGTCGTTCACGTTTTCGCCGGTCGCCGTATCGGTCTATCAGCTCGGAAACTTCGGCACCGCTCGCAAGAAGCTCAAGGAATGGACGCTGACGCCATGAGCGACGGCCTCATCGCAATCGACATCGCCATCGAGCCGGACGCAACGATGGTGCAGCGGTCCTTAGCCGACAATGCCGCGCTGCTCAAGAACTTTCCACAAGGCTACACCTTAGACGAAACGCACCACGCGCACATATCGATGTTGCAACGCTTCGTCCGCGAATCCGACCTCGACAAGGTGTACGCGGCGATCGCGGGAGCGGTGGCAACGGAGAATCCGCCAACGTGGAAGCTCAAGGCCTACAAATACTACTACATTCCCGCCGGTCCGATCGGCCTGGCTGGTATCGTCGTTGAGGTGACCGACGACCTGTTACGGTTGCAGCAGAAACTTATCGACGCGGTGGCACCGTTTGCCGTCGCAACCGGGACAGCGGACGCATTCTTTAAGCTACCATCTGAGCCGCCGCTGCACGAAGTGCCGACGCTCGTCGAGTACATCGGCGCCTTCGTCCCGGAACACTCGGGTAAGAACTTCATGCCGCACGTCACCGTCGGCGTTGGACTGAAGAACTACCTGGATGAAATGCTCGCGGCGCCGTTTGCGGCGTTCACGTTTTCGCCGGCGGGCGCGTCGGTCTACCAACTCGGCGATTTCGGCACGGCTCGCAAAAATCTCAAGACGCTTGCATTCCATGGCTGATCCGCTTCCATCGTGGAACGACGGGGCGGCGAAATCAGCGATCGTCGCGTTCGTCAAAGCCACGACCGATTCGTCGAGTAAGGACTTCGTTCGCCCACAAGATCGCATTGCCACGTTCGATCAAGACGGCACGCTCTGGGTCGAGCATCCCATGTACACCCAGCTCGCCTTCGTGCTCTCGCGCCTGGCTGAACTCGCCCCGCAGCATCCCGAATGGAAAACGAGTGAGCCCTTCAAATCGACGCTCGCCGGTGATCTCGCGGCGTTTGCGAACTTCACCATGGCCGATCTTGAGACGCTGGTCGCGGCATCACATGCGGGCATGTCGACCGACGACTTCAGTGGCATCGTCAGCGACTGGCTCGCCAAGGCCTCGCATCCACGCTGGAAGCGCCCGTACACCGAGCTCGTGTATCAGCCGATGCTCGAGGTGATGCAATACCTGCGCGTCAACGGCTTCACCACCTACATCGTCACCGGCGGCGGGCAAGCATTCGTACGCGTATATGCCGAGCAGGTCTATGGAAGCCCGCCCGAACATGTCATTGGTTCGTCGCTGGAAACGAAGTTCGAATACGATGCTGATGGTAAAGCCGTGCTGATGCGGCCGCCAAAACTTTTGCTGTACAACGATTTGGCCGGCAAGCCCGAGGATATCTATCTCTTCTTGGGACGCGCACCACGGGCAGCGTTTGGAAATAGCACCGGCGATCAACAGATGCTCGAGTACACCCAAGCCGCGGGCGGCGCGCGCTTGATGGCACTCGTTTTACACGACGATCCGGAGCGCGAGTACTCCTACGGTCCCGAGGCCGGACAGACCGACACAAAGTTCGGGGCGTTTACACGTGCGCTCTACGATCAAGCCACCACCAAAGGATGGGTTATCGTCAGCGTCAAGCGCGACTGGAAGCGCGTCTTTCCCTTCGACCCGTAGAATCTGCGCGCACGCATCGCGCCCACCTTACCTGAAGGCGGGTCGTCTTCTTCCTTTGAAGACCTGTCGATCGATGGATACGCCGCGCTCTCCGCATCCGACAAGGCGCGCGATGCTGACGTTCGAGCTCAAAGCCACCGCGCTTCGGGCGAAGCGCTACGTGGCGGATGCGCGTGCCCGCGTTCGGCGCTGGCCCACCTCGGGCAACGGCTCAGGCACATTGCTCGCCGAGATTGTGACGCCGCTGCGCTCGACGAGCGGCCCGAGGGATCCCGGCGAGACTCGACTGGTCGCTGGAAAGATTGAGAATTTACGCATAGCTCTTCGACGGCTTGACGGAGTCGTCGTAGCGGCGGGCGGTACGTTCAGCTTCTGGGCGCAAATCGGGCGCGCGACGCGCCGGAAAGGTTACGTCGAAGGACGCGAGCTACGCGAAGGGTGCATCATTCCGACCCTCGGGGGCGGATTATGCCAACTTTCAAATGCATTGTATGCAGCAGCGCTCGACGCCGGATGCGAGATCCTCGAACGTCACGCGCATTCGCAAGTCGTGCCCGGTTCAGCGGCCGCGCGCGATCGCGATGCGACGGTGTTTTGGAACTACGTCGATCTGCGCTTTCGCAGCGAGCACGCGCTCACGATCCGCGCTCGCTTGGAGGCGAACGAACTGATCCTGCGATTCATGGGAACGCACACAACGTCTCCGCGCGAGCCCGCACGAACCGTCTATGAAACGGTACATTTTGTAACGCGTCCATCGTGCTTTGGATGCGCGGAAACGGCGTGTTCGCGCCACCGCGGAGCAGAGCACGCGACCTTAGCGCCCAGGACCGCGTTCTTGTTGGACGCGTACTGGCCGGAGCACGACGCATTTGTTCGCGATCGAACAGCGACCGACGATGTCGTATGCCTCCCGCTTGACGGCACGCTCTTCCGTCTACCGCAGTACGCGTGGGCGACATCCGGCTTCGCGCGGGTAAGGCAGGCGCCACTTGAAACGCTCGCGCGCGCCCTTCGTTCGCGGCGCCTAGCAACGCACGGCGCTGCGCGACAGCGCGCCCTCCTTTACGATGCCGAGCACCTTGCGTGCCGCTTTGCTGCGCAATTGACGCCCGACATTGAACACGTCGTCGTCATGCAAAACCTCTTGCCATACCTCTGGCGCTCCGGGCATCTCGGCGGCCGTACCTTCGACGTGCTCATGTGCACGATGCCGATGCATGCGCTCCACGCGGTCCTCGACGACGCGGCGCGGCGACATCCCGAGAGCTCGACGTTATCTGATTTTCGGGCTCCGCGCGAACTCGTCGACGCCGAGGAGGAGGCCCTCGCACGGGCGCGGCTCATTGTGACTCCGCATCACGATATCGCGCGTCGTTTTGGCGAGCGCGCGCTCGTGCTGCCCTGGGCAGTTCCGCCGGCAATCGCTCAGCAACGCAGGATGTCCGAGGCGATTCTTTTTGCCGGCGGAACGCTCGGCCGCAGCGGGGCCTATGAGATGCGGGAAGCAGCGCGCCGGCTTGGCGTGGGTATCGTACTCGTCGGCAATCACGACGCCGAGGGCGCCGACTTTTGGCGCGGCCTCGACGTCACCCGTGCAACGAGTTTTAGCGACGGGCTCCGCCTGGCGCGCGCCGTGGCGCTCCCTGCGTTTGTCGAGCATCGCCCGCGTCTGCTCTTGCACGCCCTTGCCGCCGGTGCTGCGGTCGTTGCCTCGACCGCGTGCGGCCTCGCGCCGCAGGACGGTCTGACAGTCGTGACTCCGGGTGATGTGGATGGCTTATGCGGTGCGCTGTCCCGTGCTATCATCGCGCCCCTGACCGCGCACTAGTTCGAAAGTCCTACGCAACAGGGGCCACCGAACGCTGGGCATAACGGCCCAGCCATGAACAAATCCGATGGCAGCAACCTCGTACTTGGAATCGCCGCCGGCCTCGTTGCGGCGTTGATCGCCGCTATTGTGTGGGGATTAATCTCGAGCACCACGCGCTTCCAAATCGGCTATATGGCGATCGGCGTGGGCTTCGTTGTCGCATTTGCTATGCGCATTGCAGGCCGCGGACACGACAAGCGATTTGCAATCGCTTCGGGGCTGATCTCGCTGCTAGGATGCGTACTTGGTAACTACTTCACGGTGTGCTTCAGCATAGCTGCAAAGGAGCACGCCGATGTGCTCGCTGTGACCACGGGCCTGCTCCCGCGTTTCGTCGACGTCATTACAGCAACGTTCGACCTGATGGATCTCGTCTTTTATGCGATCGGCGCGTATTTCGGATTTCGATATGCAATCACGCCGCCGCGCCGTCGCGAGATGATTACCGAGACGGGGACGCCTCCGACAACACCCTGATGTGGTTCAGCACCCGGTAGTGAATGTCGTGGACGATCGCATCGGACCAAAGCCGCCAGTAAGCAGCCGGCCACAAATGATGTTGATACCAGGTGGTTCCAATCAACCGCGTCCCGCCGTTCGGTAGCGCTAGAAGAACGAATTGTCCGTGGCGCGACACCATGTAGTTGTGCAGGTGCGGCGTATCGATGTGGCCGTAGGGCGACCACTCGCGCATTGGTTCCGCGCTCCTTAGTACGGAGAACGCGAGCTTGTGATCCGTCTCCCACGTCGTGATGGGCTCGACGAAGTCTCCGGTGGAAAATTCGCAATACCGGACGGCTCCCACACCACGGCCGACGATTTTCGCGCGTATCGGGTAGGCAATACCGACGC
>DATHMY010000114.1:0-19288 GCA_035486535.1 Candidatus Acidiferrum sp. | reverse complement strand
GTGTCACGGCATGGCTACGATGACATCAAGTCGATCGACACCCCCGACGATTGGACCGTTATCGTCCACCTCAAACAAAAATTCTCGCCCTTCGTCAATACGTTTTTCACCGATAGCGATCAGCCGTACGGCGTCGCCCCTGAACACGTGCTCGCTAAATATCCCAACGTCAATCAGATTCCGTTCAATAGCGAACCAACGGTGTCGGATGGCCCGTTCCGCTTCGCCGAGTGGGTCCGCAACGATCACGTCTCGCTGGTGGCCAACGACAGCTTCTTCTTAGGAAAGCCGGGCCTCAAGCGGATCGAGATCAAGGTGATTCCCGATGAGAATACGTCGGTCGAGCAGTTGCGAACGCATGCGATCGACTGGATCTATCAAGCCTCGATCCATCTCTATCCGGAAGTCAAGGATATTCCAGGCACCCAAATTGCTTGGATGCGCGTCAACGGCTACTACGACGTGCAGTTCAATACGGCAAGTTCGGCGATGAAAGAAACCGCCGTGCGTCAAGCGATCGCGTACGCGATCGACAAGCAAAATCTCGTGAACACGACGATGTACGGTCAGGAAACGCTCGCGAGCGAGGACCTGCCTGACTGGATGTGGGCTTACGATCCGAGAGTCCGGTCGTATCCGTACGATCTCGCGAAGGCGCGCGCGTTGCTTGCGCAGGCCGGCTATACACCTGGGCCAAGCGGCACGATGCAAAAGGCCGGCACGCCCCTCTCGTTGCTCCTGGTGACGAACAATTCTGACGCGACGTATCGCCAGCTCGCAATCCAGATTCAGGAGCAGCTCCACCGGCTCGGGATTCCGGCCCAGATCAAGCTGTTTCCAGGCGCGCAGCTCTATGCTCCAGCGGGCGAAGGGGGCATCCTCCAGAACGGGCACTTCGATCTGGTCGTCGACGGCTGGTACTCGGGCATCGATCCGGACGATTCGTCGCAATTCATGTGCGGGAACGTGCCGCCGGGCGGGTACAACTACTCCCGGTATTGTAACCCTGAGATGGACGCGGCAGAAACGATGGCGCTCACGCACTACGATCAGGCCACTCGCAAAGCGGCCTACGCGAAGACGCAAGCGCTTCTGGCGCGTGACGTGCCGGAAATTTTTATCAACTGGCTGCGTCAAATGCACCCGATCAACGTCGATTTTAAGAATTTTCAGCCGAGCCCGGTGATCGAGAACTGGAATGCGTGGCAATGGAGCATCTAGGGTTTCCCAACCAACCCGTCGGTCCGATGCCGGAATTGATCTGGCTACGCAAGATGATCGTGGAACGCGCACTGACGCGCGGCGATTATGTGCTCTCGGGCGGCGTGCGCAGCGACTACTACATCGATAAGTTCCGGCTCTTCTCTGATCCGCACGTGCTGCGACGCGTGGCGCGTCTGTTCGTCCCGTTGATCGCGGAGATCAACCCCGATGTCATCGCCGGCACCGAACTCGGCGGCGTGGTCATCGCCACCATGGTCTCGCAGATGTCGGGCCTACCGCTGATTGCGGTGCGAAAGTCACCCAAAGGCTACGGCGCCTTCGCTGACGAGTACGTCGAAGGGCCGTATGGTTCGGGCCAGCGCGTCCTCTTACTCGAAGACGTCGTTACGTCGGGCCGCGAGTTGCTCGCCGCCAAGGCACGCTTGGAAGAGTTGGGCCTTAGCGTGACGCCGTGCGCGGTGGTGAGCCGTGGGCTCGCGCCGGTGCGCGCACTGATTCAATTCTCGCTCCCCCGCGACCAAGCCAAGACCGAGAACTAAAGCTAGATCGTTAGCTCGGTGCCGTCATCCGCGATCGCGCAGGGGCCGTGGTAGACGCTGCGCGCGGCGTCTTCTAATTCGCCCGGGGCAAACTCGGTGCCGTAATGGGTGAGAACCAGACGGCGGGCGCCGGCGCGTTGCGCCATTTCACCAGCCTCGACTGCAGAAAGGTGGCCACGCATCGGTCCGGTTTCTGCCGCTAGTCCGAGCGCCGCTTCGCACAGAAAGATGCTTGCGCCGTGGGCAAGCTCTTCGACTCGCTCGCAGGGTGCCGTATCGCTCGAGTAGCAGACGCTCGCCCCGTCGCGCTCGACGCGGACCGCGTAGGCGTCGATGTAATGAATCGTCTTTGCGAAGGTGACCGAAAGACGCCCGACCTCCAACGTCGCATTTGGGTCGTACTCTTGAATCTCGAAGACCTCATCGAGAAAATCGTTCGGCCCTTCGCTTGCGAACGTGGCAGCAAGTGCGCGGAGTTGCGCCTCCCCACCCGGCGGCAACCAGATCGGCATACGATCGTCGCGCAAGAGCGGCCCGTACTTGAGGCCGTACCGCAAGGGAATCAGGTCGAGGAAGTGATCGCCGTGCATATGTGTCACGATTATCCCATCGAGATCCGGGTAATCCATCACGATGCGCAAATTGGCAAGCGCGCCGGTCCCCATGTCGAGCAAAAGGTTCGTTCCGCGCGCGCGTATCAGGTGACAGCTGCAAGCGCGGCCGGGACGCGGAACCGAGGCACTCGAGCCGACGACGCGCACGCGCATCGCGGCTGCCATTACGGTAGCGATGCGAGCACCTCATCAGCGTGGTCGTCAACTTTGACTTTGGGCCAGACCTTGACGATAACGCCCTTACCGTCGATTAGGAAGGTTGCGCGCTGCACGCCCATCGATTTCTTCCCGTACATGTTCTTTTCAACGATGACGCCGAACGCATCGCACAGCTTGGAATCGGTATCTGCAAGGAGCGTGAACGGAATACCGAACTTCGCTTTGAATTTCTGATGGGACGCTGCGGAATCGCGGCTCACCCCGACGATGCGCGCGTCCTTCCGTTGAAACTTCGGGTAGAGGTCGCGAAATTGGGAGGCTTCGCTGGTGCAGCCGGGCGTGTCGTCCTTGGGGTAAAAGTAGAGAACGAGCGGTCCGCCAAGCAAATCGGCCGTGTTGACCGGCTTTCCGGCGTCGTCGGCGACGGTAAGGTGTGGGAGCTTATCGCCCTGCGCCAGCATTTGCGTCCTTTCTCACGTCGCTTCGCTAAATTGATCGAGCGGCACCATAAACAACAGGCGGTCGCCAGGTCGAACGTCCTGTTCAAACTTGTGTACCGGAACGGCAACACCTTTGCCGCCACCCTGCTCGCGCCAGACGTAGAGGGGCACCCATCGCACCTTGTACCCGGGACGCTCCGGGGGTGCGGGCGGCGGGGCATTCTCGGCGCCCTGAAAGCGCTCCGCGAGTTGAAAAACGCGTGAAAACGGTTGATCCGCGAAGATCGCGAATCGGCCGCGCGTGCTTTCGAAGCGGGCCAGCCCGGCGATCGTCGGCGCGGTTAGCTCGGTCGTGGAAAATGACGATATGCCGAAGTGCCGTTTGATCGAAGCGCCAAAGGCAAGGTCATCGATGCGCAAGACAACCTGCATATCCGACCCTGCACGCTCGCGCGTGCGCGTTCGCGCGCCGAGCGCAACCTCGAGGTTCGCCGTGTCACTGTTTGTAACACCCACCAGCGCCTTGGCGCGCTCGGGCGAACAATAGGCAATCGTTTCGTCGTTCGTTGCATCACCCGTCAAGAGATCGATCTTACGGTCCCGCGCAAGCTCGATCAAGATCGCATCAGGATTGCGCTCGACCACAACGACATCTTCACCGAGCTCGCGCAGATAATCGATCACCAGCGACCCCACGTTGCCGGCGCCGCACACGATGACGTGCCCAGCACGATGAATGCGGCGCAGGCCGCGCGTGCGGCGCAATGTCGCGGCGTTGAGCGCCGACGTCACGGTTGCGGTCACAACCGCGAAGATGGTGATGCCGACCAGCATCGTCAACATATCGACAATCAATGAGGCCGCCAGCGGTGACGTCAGGGCTTGATAGCAATTCGCACCGCCGCACGGCGTGATATCGCCGTAGCCGACCGTCGTCATCGTGGTCATCACGAAATACAGCGCGGCAAGCGGATTGATGTGCAGCGCTACCGCGAAGTAGATCGAGAAGATCAGGTACATCACCACGCCGGCGGCGAACACGGTTCGCAAGATCGGCTCGGTGCGTCGCAGCGCCGTTCGTATGTCACGCACGCCGACCGCGAAGCGGCTGCGCCACGAGGTCTCGCGACGGTGCTCGCCCTGCGGCCAGGTCTTCTTGATATTCGCAATCGGGCCGAAGACGCAGACGCGCGCATCCTCGGCGATCGGCTCGGTCAATGCCTGCGGATCGGTATGGTCTTCGTCGCCATGGCACAAATACGGTGCGCGGCCGTCAATCGCGACGATACGCGCACGGATGTGGGCTTCCGCTGCGGGTACGTCGAGTCCGCCGATGCCGAACATCGCCGCGGAGCGCTCGCAGAATCCGAACAGCCCGGCGTGCGCATCCTGGCTTTCGGCCGCGGCATCGACTTGATCGTGACGGTGCACTGCCTTAGCAACGAGTGTTTCAAGCGTCGGAAAAGGCAACGCGTAGAAGCACGACGGATCGACCGCTGACGCCGCATAGGTCGCGGCCGCATGGGCCGCCGGTGAGATCGCGGTGCAGTTGTACTTGAGACCCTCTTGGATTTTGTGACCGAGCACCGGATTGAACTGGCGGATCGTGACCCGCGTGCGTTCGTTGATGTCGCGGGCGATGAGCGCCACGCGCAAGTTCAAGCGATCGTCTTGGGAAACGGCGACGATACAATAGTTCGGCTGATCCGGCCGCGTGCCGGGCGGATCGAGCCCGGCTTCGCGCAGACTCACCGATTCGGCCGGATCGAGCGCGAAGTGCGCAAACGTCGTGGGGAACTCCACGCGAAATCTCGCGACCGTTTGGGCGAGCAGATTCGCCGCACGCTCTTCGTCGTGCTTCCAGACGAGGGCAACGCGCTGCCCGGCCGTCTTTAAAATCTCGCGGCAGATTTCATAGGCCAGGTAGTCACCGCCGACGACGATAATGAGCGTCTCGGTCGCCATAGATGTCACCCGATTCGCCAGAACCCGTCCCTCGCCCGCCGCATCCCCTGGCCCTCGCGCTCATCGAGCGGCTACGGGATCGCCCGGCTGCGCGCGTACTCGAGGTGGGAGCCGGAAGCGGGCGCAACACGCGAGCGCTGCGCGCGGCCGGTTTGGAGGTGCGCACGCTGCCCGTACAAGATCCATGCGCAGCCGCCCTGACGACGCACGCGCTGCTACACGGAACGCCGGCATCGATCGCCGCGCAGCTGGACGACATCGCCGACGCGCTCGAGCCGGCGTCGCCTCTCTTCGCCACCTTTGCGTCGGTGAGCGATGCCCGCTATGGAACCGGCAACACCCTCGAGCCGCACGTCTACGAAGCACTCGACGGCGATGAGGTCGGCATCGCGCACGCCTATTTCGATGAAACGCGGCTACGCGCGCTGCTCTCGCCACGATTCGCGATCGAGTCGATACACGAAACCTGCGTCGACGACATTGCCGGAAAGTGGGCGCACGAGCGCCGGCCGTTGCGCGGCGCGGTTCACTGGTTCGTCGTAGCCTCGCGCCGTTAGTAACGCGCGAGCGCAGGTTCGATATGAGCCGCGTACGCGTCGATGCCGCCCGCCACGTTCACGACGCCGGTAAAGCCGCGGGACGCCAGAAACTCGGCGACGCGTTCGCTGCGACCGCCGTGATGACACATCACCGCGATCGAAGCGCCCGAATCTAGCTCACCCATCCGCTGCGGGACCTCGCGCATTGGAATCCACACCGAGCCATCGAGGCGCACCGTTGCTACTTCGTCAGGATCGCGGACGTCGAGCAGTACAAATGCCTTGCCGCTCTTACGCCACTCAGCAAGTTCGTACACGGTGATCTCTTTGATCACGCCGGCTTGGTCCCGATCAGGTCGCGCATCGGACTCGAGGCGTTGGCGTAGAGCCGCTTTTCCATGCGTCCCGCGAGGAATGCCTCACGTCCGGCAATCACCGCGTGCCGCATCGCGGTCGCCATACGCACCGGCTCGCGCGCCGCGGCAATACCGGTATTCATCAGCAGTGCGTCGACGCCAAGTTCCATCGCGATTGCCGCATCGCTTGCCGTTCCGACGCCGGCATCGACGATAACCGGCACTTTGGCGCGTTCCTTGATTATAGCGATCGTATAGGGATTGCACACGCCCAGACCGCTGCCGATCGGCGCTGCCAGCGGCATCACGGCGGCGCAGCCCAGCTCTTCGAGTTGCTTGCACACGACCGGATCGTCACCGACATACGGCAGCACGACAAAGCCATCATTGACGAGCTGTTCCGCGGCCTCAAGCGTTCCGCGAGCGTCCGGGTGCAGCGTTTCCGCGTCGCCGATGACTTCTAGCTTGATTAAATCCGTTTCCAGTAACTCGCGCGCCAGTTGCGCGGTAAGCACCGCGTCTTTGGCGGTATAGCATCCGGCCGTGTTCGGGAGAATGCGCAACTTCGAGCGATCGATGAAATCCAGCATCGTCTTGCCGCTGGCGTCATCGAGATTAATCCGCCGAATCGCGACGGTGACCATCTCGGCACCACTTGCAGCGTGCGCGGCTTGCATGACTTCCAGTGAGGGATATTTTCCGGTGCCGACGATCAAGCGCGAACTGAATTCGTACTTCCCGATCTTTAAAACGTCTTGACTCATGGGTTTAACTATCCACCAGCAACAGCTTTGATGATTTCTACGGTGTCGCCATCGACGATTGTGCTCGATTCGTATTCGGCGCGGCGCACGACGCGTTCGTTCTTTGCAACCGCGATCCCGGAACGGGCGACACCGAGCTGTTCGAGCAGCGTTGCGACCGTGATACCGCTGGGCAGATCCCGCGCTTCGCCATTGATGGTGGCCTTCACGCTTGCATGATTCGGCTCGTGCCCTGCGCCATCCTCAAGGGCGAGAAGGCGCGCAGCGGCGTCGCGTCTCCGCTTTCGACAAAACTCGCAATCAAGTCGGCGGTGACGGGTGCAAGCAGAATGCCGTTGCGATAGTGGCCGGTTGCTGCGAGCAGGCCCTCGATCGCCATCGGGCCGATGAAGGGTCGCCCGTCGGGCGTTGCCGGACGAATCCCCGCCCAGCTCTCGGTCACCGTAAATGCCCCAAGTGAGGGCGCCGCAGTCAGGGCAGCATCGAGCAGCCCACGCACGGCCGCAGCGGTCACACGCTGGTCGAATCCGGCGTCCTCAACCGTCGCGCCGACCAGCAGCCGACCGTCGGGGCGCGGCACCAGGTATACGCCCGGAACCCACGTCGCGCGACGCACGAAGCCGGATGGCGCTGCCAGCGCCAGCATTTGCCCTTTGACCGGGGTGACCGGCAATTGCGCCGCGGCCGGCAGACCCGGCACGTGCGCCGCCCATGCGCCGGCCGCGTTGATGACGAACGAGGCCGAAGCAAAGCCGAATTCCGTGCGCACACCCAAGACGCGCCGATCGTCGCACTCGATCGCCAGTTCGCGCACCGGCGCTTGCACCGCAACGCCGCGGGCTGCGCAAGCGGCGAGCAACGCACGACCGAGCCGGCGGTTGTCGACATAGCCCTGGCCCGCGACGACGAGCGCGCCGGCCACGTGCTTGCCGAGAGCGGGTTCGGCCATCATCGCGTCGTGCCGATCCAACAGTTCCGCAGCCACGCTGCGCGCGCGCAGTTCGCGGTGAAACGCATCGAGTCGCGCAAGCTGTTGGGCATCGAACGCTGCTTCAACGATTCCGTCGAGCGCGACGTCGACGCGAACGCTGCCGGCATCGCTCACGCGCTGCGCAAAGATCGGATAGCGATCGAGCGATGTCCGGCACAATTCCAGCATCGCTTCGTCGTCGATGTGCTCGGCGTATGGGGCGAGCATTCCGGCGCCGGCCCACGACGCGCCACGTCCCGGCTCGCCGCGCTCGTAGACACGAACGACGGCGCCGCGCTGCGCAAGTTCGAACGCCGTAGCAAGCCCGATGAGGCCGCCGCCAACGATTAGAACGTCGCCGCCGCGTGTGATTGCCATGCTACGACGTCACATGCCGGTGTAGACGGGACCTTCGCCGCCTTGCGGCGGCACCCACGTGATGATCTGGTAGGGATCGGCGATGTCGCAGGTCTTGCAATGCACGCAGTTGGTGAAGTTGATCTGCAGTCGCCCGTGCACCGCGCCTTCATCGCCGTCTTTTTCGAACATCGGCTCGTAGACAGCGGCCGGGCAGAAGTATGCGCACGGGTTACCATACTCCACCGTGCAGCGGTCGCGGCAAATGTTCGTGTCAGCCACGTGAAGATGGCTCGGCTGGTTCTCCTCGTGTATCGTGCCCGAATTATAGACGTCGGTCAGCTTGTCGAAGGTGAGAACGTTGTCGATCTTGGCGCGTGGCGTCTCTTGCGGGCGGTAACCGGCCTTAGCCATCCGCTCATAACCAGGCTTCGAGTCCAGCTTATCGATAAAACCGAAGGCGCGCCCGCCGGTAAACGTCGCGAGCCCGGCGTTGAACATGCCGGCCCACATGCCGTGTTCGAAGCCTTGATGGAAGTTACGTGCGCTGCGCATTTCTTCATACGCCCATGAATCGCGAAAGCGTTGTTCGTAGACGGAAAGTTGGGCGGCGTCGAATTTCTCGGCTTGCAGCGCGTCCCAGGCGGTGTCGGCGGCCATCATCCCGGACTTCATCGCCAAGTGCACGCCTTTAAGGCGCATACCATTGAGGAATCCGGCCGAATCGCCGGCGATCATCAAGCCGTCAGCGTACGGCTTGATCATGGCGAACAGGCCGCCCTCGGGAATGGCCTTGGCGCCGTAACGAATGAGCTTCGCACCGTCGAGCATCTTGCGAACCTCGGGATGCTCTTTCATCCGTTGCAATTCGTTGTGTGGATCGGTTGTGGGATTCTTATAATCGAGGCCGGTGACGTGACCGATATCGAGCACGCGATCCTTCATGCCGTAGATGAAGCCGCCGCCGAAGGTTTCCGGCGGAAGCGGATAGCCGAGTGTGTGAATGACGGTACCGGCCGGGAAACGATCGTCCGGCAACTGCCACAACTCTTTGACGCCCGCTGCGTAGACTTGCGGTTCTTTGCCATCGTCGAGTCCAAGACGCGGAATCGCCTGCTTGGCGAGCGTGCCGCGCGGGCCTTCGCCAAGCACCACGATCTTCGCGAGCAGATCGGCACCGGGCTCGAAGTTGGCCTTCGGCTTGCCGTCGTGATCGACGCCCTTGTCGCCGGTGCGCACGCCGATCACGCGATCGCCGTCCCACAGCAGTTCTTGCCCGGGAAACTCACCGAACACTTGCACGCCAAGATCCTCGGCTTGCTTCGCCATCCACTTGGTGAGACGTTGCAGCGAGGATACGAACTTTCCGTGATTGTTAAGCGGCGGCGGCGTAAACGGCGCTTTGATCTTGCCGCTCTTGGTGAGGAACCACAGTTCGTCGCGACCGACCGGCGCGTCGATCGGCGCGCCGCGCTGCTGCCAATCCGGCATCAGCTCGGTAATCGCTCGCGGATCGAGCACCAGCCCGGAAATGCCGTGGTTGCCGATCTCGGCGGCCTTTTCGATCACGAGGATCTCGAGTTCGCGGCCCGCTTCCTTCGCGAGTTGCGCCAGACGAATCGCTCCCGCGAGCGACGCCGGCCCGGCGCCGACGAAAAGCACGTCGACTTCTAGTTGATCACGTTGCGCCATGGCCGGGGTCTTCGAGCTTCTTTAAATTGATCATTTCACAGTAGTCTGAGAGAGGGCGAATTTTACCGCTGCCACGTGTGCCGCAACGCGTTGCGCAAACGGGAGCACGGTCGACGGCGTCTCGAGCGTGAGCCCGCGCCGTGCCGCGTTACGCATCAGCAGCTGGGTTAGCGTGCGTCCGCCGATCGCTTCGGCTTCGGCATCCGGATCGGGCGTGAGGACGCCGCGCGGATCGAGCGGCGTGCCGTCCTTCGCAAGCAGGTCGATGATGCCACGCCCGAATCCCGCGCCGCTGTATTCGTAGCAGTAGAACCCCGCCGCTTCATCGTCTTCGTGCAGATCGATCGCAAGTTCAAACTTACGGTCGCGATTGGCGGTGATGATCGCACGCGATTCCGGCGATGAGCCGCCGCGCCCAAAGGTGCGATTGATATCGAGACCGTCGACGCTCTCGCGCGTACGTGCGTCGTAGCCGGTTGGATTCGTGCACGGCCAGAAGCGATACGAAAAGCGCGGATCGAGCTCGCCGCTTTCGACCAATGCGAGCAACGCGTGTGGACCAGCCGGCTCGTCGCCGTGCACGCCTGCCGCAAGGTGAATCGCCGGCAGCTCGTGATCGCCGTATTCCGCGCATAACAACGTGCGCGGCGCACCGACGCATGCGACCTCGCGGATGCGCACGTCGCGGGCGCGCAACGCCTTCCATCGGCGCACGATGTCCTGGTAGGTGGGCTCTTGTTGCGTCATAAACATCCCCATCCATGAAAATCCAAATCGGGGTGATGGGTTCCGCCGGCGGAATCATCACCAAGCCGGAGCTTGAGCTTGCGCGCCGTCTGGGTCGCCGCATTGCCGAGCGCGATGCCACGATTGTGACCGGGGCGTGCCCGGGCATGCCGCATGCCGCCGTACTTGGCGCGCACGAAGTTGGTGGCATCAGCCTCGGCGTTTCGCCCGCGCTTTCGCGCGAAGAGCACGTCAAGGTTTACGACTCTCCGCTGCAGCCCTACACAACCATGGTATTTACCGGATCGGGCTTGATGGGCCGCGAGACGCACAACATTCACAGTTCCGATTTCGTCATCTTCGCCGGCGGTCGCAGCGGGACGCTTGGCGAGTTTGCGATTGCCTACGATGAGGGCAAGTTGATCGGCGTCCTCACCAACTCCGGCGGCATCTCCAATGAGTTCACCCGAATCGCTGCCCTGGTACAGAAACAGACCGGCTCGATCATCCTCACCGACGACGATCCCGAAAAATTGGTCGAACGCTGTCTCGAGGAACATTTGCGCAGTGGCATGCCCTCGGCGGTGGTGTTCGATCGTGGCTGAGCTCACCTTTATTGGCGCGGCCGGGATCGTAACCGGGAGCAAACATCTGCTCACCGTCGGCGGCAAGCACATCTTCGTCGATTGCGGGATGTTCCAGGGCGTGAAGAGCGTCACTGCGCTCAACGCGATCCCACTGCCGGTGCCGGCCGACGACATCGATGCGGTCATCATCACGCATGGTCACCTCGATCACGTCGGCTATTTACCCAAACTGATTCACGACGGCTTTTCCGGCCCGATCTTCTGCACGCCGCCGACCGAGGCGGTGATGCAGATCGTACTCGACGACTCCGCTCACCTCCAGCAAGAGCTGCAAGAGCGCGGGTTCCAACATCAGCGGCCGTATTCGCCACCATTGTACTACGATCAACGCGACGTCGATCGCACGATGAAGCACGTGCAAGCGATGGCGCTGCACCAGCCATTCGACGTGGCGGGCGCGCTCAAGGCTACCTACTTTGACGCCGGCCATATTATCGGGTCGGCCTTCGCGGCGCTCGAATTCGATGACAAGCGGGTGGTTTTCTCGGGCGATTTGGGGCGCTACGATCGGCCCTTGCTCTTTGATCCCGAGGCGATGGGCGCAGCAACCGATCTCGTGTGCGAATCGACCTACGCGAACCAAGTGCACCCGCCTGAACCCGACGAGGCGCTGCGCGCGACATTGCTCGCCGGCATCGCGCGCGGTGGCGCGATCGTCATTCCCGCCTTCGCGGTCGAGCGTTCGCAAGACATTCTGCTCGCCATCGCAACCCTGCAAGCCAAAGATCCGCAGATCGCAAACTTGCCGATTCACCTCGATAGTCCAATGGCGGAAAAGGTCGACGACGTTTTCGAAAACTTCCCCGCCGCGCATCGGCCGCTTCCCAACGATTCGAAAACCAACCCATTCGGCGTTCGGAATTTCACGATCCACGTAACGACCGAGGAATCGAAAGCCCTCAATAATGTCAAAGGCCCGCATGTCATCGTCTCGGCAAGCGGCATGGCGTCGGGTGGCCGCATCCTCCACCACCTGCACAACAATCTCGCCGATCCCAAGGCCACGGTGATTTTTCCAGGCTATCAAAGTCTGGGGACGCTGGGCTACATCCTCACGCGCGGCGCGAAGCGCGTCACGCTCTACAACGACACGATCCCCGTTGCGGCGACGATCGTGCACCTGGCAGGCTTCAGCGCGCATGCCGATCGCAACGAGCTGCACCGCTGGCTGCAGACGTGTACGACGACGCCGCATCTCTATGCGGTGCACGGTGAAGCACCCTCGGCTGCCGCGCTCGCGGCGATGGCGCGCGGCAGCTTTGGGTGGAAGGCCGACGTCGCTTATCGCGGAACGACGGTGGAACTTTGATGCAACGCAGTTTCGCGAGCGACAACAACGCACCAATCGCGCCCGAGATTCTTGCTGCGATTCTCGCCGCCAACGAGGGCGACGCGGTCGGCTACGGCGACGATCCCTGGACCGCGCGCGCGATCGCGCGCTTCCGGCAACACTTCGGGAAAGAGACCGACGTCTATTTCACTTTTAATGGTACCGGCGCGAACGTCGTTGCCCTCAGTTGCGTCACACGCCCCTGGGAGGCGGTGCTTGCACCGGCGAGCGCACACCTTGTGACCGACGAATGCGGCGGCTTCGAGCGCTTCGCCGGAGCGAAAGTCATTCCGATCGCTACCGCCGACGGCAAACTGCGCGTCGCTGATCTCGAGCCTTATTTGCTCGGCGGTCACGGCGAGCATTTTTCGCAGCCGCGGGTCGTCAGCGTTTCGAACACCACCGAATACGGCGACCTCTACGAACCTGATGAACTGCGCGCGCTTTGCACCTTCGCACATGATCGCGGTCTGCTGGTTCATGTCGATGGCGCACGCGTCGCCAATGCGGCCGCGGCGCTGGGCACCACGCCGCGTGCAATCACCAAAGACCTCGGGGTCGATATCCTTAGCTTCGGCGGCACGAAAAACGGGTTGATGGGCGGCGAAGCCATCTGCTTCTTCGATCCCGCGTTGAGCGCAAACGTCGCACTCTTTGTCCGCAAACAAGGGATGCAGCTCGCCTCGAAGATGCGCTACATCGCAGCGCAGTTCGAAGCGCTGCTCACCGACGATCACTGGCTTGTCTACGCTTCACATGCCAACGCGATGGCGCAGCGGCTACTCGCCGGGGTCAGCAACGTTCCCGGCCTGACGATCACGCGACCGGCGCGCGCCAACGCGATCTTCGCCACGCTCTCGCGCGACGCCATCGCGCGCATTCAAAAGCAATTCTTCTTCTACTTCTTCAACGAGGCGCTTCCCGAAGTGCGCTGGATGACCCATTGGGCCACGACTGAGGCTGACGTCGACGCTTTTGTGGAAGCTGTGAAACTCGCCGTGTTACCGCTGGCGTAATCTGCTTGTCATCCCAAGCGTAGGCGCTAAGCCGTCCAGTCGAGCATTGCTTCCCACTGCGGTTTGGGAAAGTGCTCCTTGCTCTTGATCGCCTCGACGTACTTGCGCTTGCCGGCGCGGTTGCCTTTGCCCAGCATGATCCCGCCGACCAGGCGGTCTTGCCAAAAGAAGAGCGCGCGATACCAATTTTTCTCGCGATCGATCTTGCGTGCCACTTCGAGCTCGGGTTGCAGATCGGGCGAGAGCCCGAACTGGGTGATCGTCTGACCCTTGAAGAGCAGCGACGAGTACTCGGGCACGTCGTGGTAGATCTCGCTCCCGCCAATCATGTTTTGCGCGACGACTTTACCGTGCGCGCCGGCATTATTCCACGTGCCCATGCGGTAGCGCATCTCGAGAATCGGATCGTAGAAGTCTGCGATGTCGCCGGCTGCGTAGATCCCGCGGACGCTCGTCTCGAGATGATCGTTGCACAGGATCCCGTTCTTGCTCGCTTCGATCGATGTACCAGCGACGATCTCGGTGTTCATCGTCAAACCGAAGCCCACGCCGTAGCACTCCGCCGCGATTTCCAGACCCTTCTTCGTACGCACCTTGGTCACGACGCCGTTGGAGCGCACGAATTCTTCGACTTCCTCCCCGTAGTGCATATGCACGCCGTCGTTTCGCGCCGCTTCGTCGACGAATTCGCCGGCGACGTCGTCGAGTAGCCGGTGCAGCACGTGCGGCCCACGCATGATCCAATGCGTCTCGACCTTGCGTGCCGCAAAAGCCTCGGCCAATTCGTACGCGATAAACGAACCGCCAATGGCCACCGCGCTCGTCGAGCGGTCGATCTGCTCGGAGATCGCGCGCGTGTCGTCGAGGTATTGGAAGTTATAGACGTTGCTCGCGCCGGTACCGCCGGGCGCCGGGGCCGGATTCGGGCGGCCACCGGTTGCGATGAGCAGCGCGTCAAAGGGGTACTCGGTGCCTGCCGCGACCACGGTGCGCCCCTCGGTATCGATGGCGTCAACCCGGGCTCCCAGCTTGAGCGTGATACGGTTGCCCTCATGCGCGGCAAAGTCGCGCATCATCACCTTTGCTTCGGGGAGCTGCTTGCGCAGCATTGGTGGCAGCGAAATGCGGTTATATAGAGGATAGGGCTCGTCGCCGAAGAGCGTGATCTCGCACGACGGGTCATGTTTTCGTAATTGCTCCGCCGCCGTCGTCCCGGCAAAGCCATTCCCCACGATGACATAGCGTCGCACATCGGACATAATGGAATATATGGACGTTCGGCTGGTGCAACTCCTGGGTTCGTTCATCACCGCGCGCAGCGAGTACGCGCTGGTGCGGCTGGAGTGCGCGATGCACGACCCGGGCCGTCCGGCGCCGCCGGTTATCGACCGGTTAAGCGACGCTTCCGAGCGAGCGCTCCGTGACGAGTGGCCTGCGATCGAGCTACAACTCGAGGCGGCCCTCACCTATGGGAAACATTTGTCCCGCAGTACGGGTAAACGGTGGAGCGAGGATGCGGCCTACCGGGCATTCGACCGGGCGCTTCGCGAGCTGGACCAGTATGCGCGGGCGATCCGCTGGGTCCTTACCGTCACCGAAAGCGAGGATGCATCGTGAGCAGCGACGACTTTATGACCAAGGCCATGGAACAGGCACGCGAATTGCAGGCGAAGATTGCGCAAGCGCTTGGCGATAGCGATAAGCTGCGCGAAACGTTGATACAGGAGGCGCGTACCAGCGCCGACGTCACCAACGAACAGACGAAGGCCGCGCTCGACAATCTCGAGTCGGCCATGAAATCGGGTTCCGAGTTTCTGCAAAAGTTCTTGCGCGGCGACGAGTAGGCCGTGCTCGCCGCAGCGATCCTTGCAGCGTCGATAGATGCGAACGCCGCATTTCGTTCCGGCGACTTTGTTTTGGCGCGCACCGCCTACGCCGCAGCGATCCAAACCAATCCCGACGACGCTGGCGCGGCGCTCGGACTCACCCGGCTCTCGATCTACGCCAACGATATCGCCGGCGCCCAGCACTGGCTTGCTGTGCTTGAACGGATCGCGCCCAACGACAGCCACATCGCCGCCACGCAAGCAACGATCGCTCAACGCACCGATGTCGCTATCGATCGCGTTGCCCCGCACACCGGACCATCCGTGGTTCCGTTCCTCCAAACCGACCCACTCCCGATGATCGCCGTACGTGTGAACGGTCGCGACGCACACTTTCTGATCGACACCGGCGCGCCGAACATCGTCCTCGATGCCGGCTTTGCCCAATTGCTTGGACTAGCAACCAGCAGTGCGGGTCAAGGAACGTTCGCCGGGGGCGAACACGCGCAAACCATGAAGACCACCGTGGACCGGCTGGATCTGGGCAGTTGGCAGCTAAGCAACGTTCCCGCCTCGGTGCTTCCGCTGCCCGCACTCAGTGGTCCACACATCGACGGAATCCTCGGCTCCGCGCTTTTTACACACTTCCTCGCGACCCTCGACTATCGCAACGGCGAACTCATTCTGCAAGATCGCGATGCATCGGCCTCTTTTGAACGCGACGCTGCCGCGCGAGGCGCAACGATCGTGCCGATGTGGTTGGTCGGCGATCACTTCATCTTCGTGCAGGGCCATGCCAATAACGGGCCTCCGGGCCTCTTTAACGTCGACACCGGCGGGACGTTCGGCATGCAGCTCACGAAGCCGGCGCTCGACGCCGCGACAATCAGCGTGGATACGGCGCATCCGCGCAGCGGCGTCGGCGGCGGCGGGACAGTCTCGTCACTGCCCTTCACCGCCAGCCTTTCGATCGGCGGGTCTACGGTCGACGATCTTGACGGCGTCTATTTTCCCGACCACGATCAGTACGGCATCTTTCCGTTCGCCGTCGCCGGCACCGTGTCGCACCAATTCTTTCACAAGACGGCGGTGACGTTCGACTTTTCTGCGATGCGGCTGATTATCGCGAGCAACTAGCCGATCAGGGCGAGCTCGACCATCATCTTAAAACCAACTTCGAGCGCACGTTCGTCGATGTCATACCGCGACGAATGTTGCGGCTCGACGCCAAGCGCCGGGCCCTGCACGCCGACAACGAAATACGCGCCCGGACGTAACTCCATCATGTACGACATGTCCTCGGCCCACATCACTACGTCGTGCGGGTCGACGATGTTCTCCGCGCCGATCGCCCGCGCAGCTGCCGCGCGAACCACGTCGTTCATCGCGCGATCGTTTATCGTCGGCGGATAGTTCCAGATGTACTCGAAGTCATAGTCAAGCCGCATCGCATCGCACACCCCCTCGACCATGCGCTCGATGCGTTCGGGAATCGAGCGTCGCACCTCGTCGCTGAACGCCCGCGTCGTACCGGTCAGCTCAGCGTTATCAGGAATCACATTGAAGGTCGTGCCCGCGTGCATCGTGCCGACGGTGACGACGACCGGATCCTTTGGCGCAATCTCTCGGCTGGCGATGGTTTGCAACATCGTCACCAGTTGCGAGGCGCAGACGATCGGGTCGACGGTGACCTGCGGCATCGCGCCGTGACCGCCGCGGCCTTTGAGCGTAAGAATGAAGCGGTCCGACGACGCGAAGAAGGCGCCGTCGCGAATCCCAACCTTGCCTACCTCAAGCCCACTGTAGAGATGCAAGGCAAAGCAGCGGTCGACGTGTGGGTTCTCGAGCGCCCCATCGTCGATCATCAGCTTGTTACCGGCGAAGCCTTCCTCGCCCGGCTGAAAGCAAAACACGATCGTTCCGGCGACAAGCTCGCGATGCTGCGAGAGTGCGCGTGCGGCGCTTAGGAGAATCGCGATGTGGCCGTCGTGTCCGCAGGCGTGCATCGCCCCCTTACGCATCGAACGGTACGGGACGTCGGCAACCTCGTCCATCGGCAAGCCGTCCATGTCGGCGCGCAGTAGCGTCACCGGCCCCGGTCGGCCGCCTTCGAGCGTCGCGAGGATCCCGGTCTTGCCGATGCCCGTACGAATCTCGTCGAAGTCGCAAGCGCGCAATTCGCGCTCGATAAATTCGGCGGTCTCGAATTCAACCAGCGAAAGCTCGGGGTTAGCGTGAAAGTGCCGGCGGTATCGTACCAGCTCCTCGACCGGCACCTCGATCATCGACGGAGTGATCATATGCCGACTTTACGGGGCGTTGTGCAAAAATTCCGCCCCGCGCTAGGGACTGAACAACGCCCGAAAGATGTAGACGCCGGGGGCCGGCTGGCAGAACGCGCGACCCGCTCCATAGGTCGAGCGTCGTGCGGCATCGACGGCGGAATCGTCGAACGCCCGTATGCCGGACGGTTGAAAAACCCAGGCATCGAGGATCGACCCATCGGGGTTGACGTCAACGCGCACAAGCGTCTCCAGCAAGACTGTCGTCGTGTATGTAAGCGGCCACGTTGGCGAAAGTGGGTGGATGACCGTGCTATTCGAAAACGGCTTGTCACACGAAAGATCTTGCGGGACACCGGGCGTAGTGGTGAGGACAGTATCGCCCGTTCCGGGCATTCGATCGTAGTCTAGGAGCGGTGGGCTCATACGCTCGGCGATAAACATCTGATATTGGGTGCGCGTCGCTGGATCAGGTGTAGGCTCGGCTCCCGGACCCTGCGCGTGCGGAGAGCACGCGACCTGACCTTTTTGATCCCACCCCATCGACGTGTCGCCCGAGGAGACGGCATCGGTAATCCACCAGCGGATTATCTTGCCGGCTCCCGCTGGAAAGCGAACGTAGATCAGCTCCGACGATGATTCGTTACGCGTAAACGTGAGTTGCGTCGTCTTGTACTTCGCGGCTTGCTGCGCGATCGTCGTCTGCGGAATCGAAAACTGATACCATCCGTTTTCAGTCTGTGCTTCGACGTCCACAGCCACCGAGCGCGGGCCTTCCGCGCCCAACGTGGTCGAGTAGAACGAACCTCCGCCATCCTTTACTTGATGCGCCGGCCCGATTGTTGCCGGACAGAACTCCGCTACAGCCAGCGCTCGCGCGGAGCAAAACGCGAGGATCGCCAGGCCAAGCCCCGCAATCAGCGCGATCGCGCGCAATTGCATCACGGCGAGCGGAACTCCACGCGGAAGAGATATAAGCTTGGCACATCTTCGCAAAACGAACGCGCAGGAAGATAGTCCGCGAGCTTCGCCGCATTAACCGCAGCCGCGTCGAACATCTTGCTGCCCGACGGGGCCCAAACCCACGCATCATCAAGTCTGCCGCTAGCAGCGATCGCAACTTGGACCACCGTCTCGCCGCTGAAGCCATACGCGGGCGAGGGGAAGCGTGGGATGGCCGGCCGTGCGACGGCTCCGTCAGCGAACGGCGTTGCACAATCGGTAGGACCGGGTGCACCCGTCGGCGTGGGGTTCAGCGTGGGCGTCCCAGGAGGCGGCGGCGCGGTGTCGGCGGGGAGCGGATTGCTCCACCTCATGTCGCCCATATTCGTCTTCGTCGAATAGGAGCGCGTGGTATCTAGAGAGAGCATTGTATCCTCTCTTTGCTCGGGACATACGAAGTTTTGCGCGTCGTGAACGAATGACGAAATGAGAACAACAGGCTCTGCGAACCGGACATAGAGCACGTTCGAAAGAAATGCAGACCGGCTAAACGCTGTGAAGCTATCTTGCCACTCTTCTGTGTACGGGGACAGCCGTACATTTGAGAACGCCGCGCTGTACCATCCGTCGGCCGTATGCATCGCCAAGGTTCCAGAGACGGTTCGCGCACTTTGAGCCGACAACACGACGCTGTACGTCGACTCCGGGATAAGGACGCCTTGCTGTGATATGCCGGCACCCACCGCGCGCACTTGAGCGCGCGCGGGACAATATTCAATTGCGGCGTCAGCACGGGCAGCAGCAACGAGAAAACCCGCAACAGCAAAGGTCGCGATGATCGTAAGGCGCACAACCGAACGAACCATAGGACGACGCATACGCCTGCTCACAATAGCGCCC
>DATHMY010000113.1:0-32309 GCA_035486535.1 Candidatus Acidiferrum sp. | reverse complement strand
GAGCAGTTGCGGTGAGTGGACCGACGCGCAGGCGACCTGGACCTTCTGCTGATTGCCTTTGGAGAGTTCACCACAGGGCCGATCTTGGTAGACCGAGAGTTCGAGTTGCTCGATCCAGCGATCGATACGTTTGCTCAAGTCGGGTTCGCGCAGGCCGTGCAGCTTACCGAAATAGGCGATCTGCTCGCGGACCTTCATCTTACCGTAGATTCCGCGCTCTTCCGGAAGATAGCCGAAATGGCGGCGACTATCGTCGCGAATCGGTGCCCCGTTCCAGGTAACACGGCCGCCGTCGGGGACAAGGATGCCCAAGATCATGCGCATCGTGGTAGTTTTGCCTGCACCGTTGGGGCCGAGCAATCCGAACGTGGTAGCGTCGGCAATGGTAAAATGCACGTCGCTCACAGCGCGTACCGAACCGAACTCCTTACGAACGTGATCGACTTCCAGCATACTCGTTGCCTTCCATTACCGCCGCCGCATGCCTGGGTTTCATGGCAACCATGACGAGCGCCGCAACGACGAGGCCAACGTAGTACGACAGATCGCCAAACTGCGGGAAGGCTCGCGCGAACGCCCCGACATACCACGCTTGATTCCAAAATGGGATCGACGCTGCGATGCCCAGCAGCCAGGCAGCGGTACCGGTACGCCATGCCGGCACCCGCTCCGGATCGCGCTCGGCGCCCCCCAATTGCCACCAATCGACCAGCACGACGCCGGCCCAGGGCGCGGCCCAGTACGAGAGCAGCAGTAAGAAGTTGGTGTAGAGCTCCGCCGTTTCACTCGGGTTCGAACCCCACAGCGCGAGTATCGCGCCGATCACCCCGACCGCTAGCGCGGCACGTGCACGTGGGATCCGGACGTTGAAGGCGACCAACGCTGCAAGGGCGCCGGAATAGAGGTTCATGCAGTTTGCGGTGAGCGTTCCGAGTACGACGGTGAGGAGCACCGTTTTGGCAACGATGCCCGAGCCGAGCAGTTGCGCGATCGCTTCGGTCGGCACCGCGGTTCGCAAGTTGACGCGCGAGGCGCTCACCGCTGCGGCGCCCAGAATTTCGATCGCGATGCACGGGAGCGTGCAGCCGGCGAAGGCATACCACCAGATCGCGCGTGAGCTCGTCGTGCGCGGCAAATAGCGCGAGTAGTCTGACGCACACGGCACCCATCCCATCGCGTACGCAAACGCCAGCGCCGCGGCAAACATGAAACCTTGCATCGGCGCGGGTGCCGGCGCCCACGACGCGTGCGGCAGCGTCACGGCGCCGAGCACTATGAACCCGGCGGCGAGTAATACGGCGCACGCGCGTTCGAAGACCCCGATGAGGTTGTAGCCGTAGACAGCGAGCGCAATCTGCAGCACGAGCATGATACCGAGCGCGATGCCGTAACCAAAGTGCGCGATCGTTTGCAGCGCATACGCACCGAAGATCGTGTTGATCGTAAACCAGCCGACACCGGCCAAAAACGACAACGCGGCCGGCGCGATATTTCCGTGCTTGCCGAATGCGAGGCGCGACGCGAGCATCTGCGGAACGCCGTACCGCGGCCCGATCGTCGCAAGTATGCCCAGAATCGCGAAACCCAAGACATTACCGAGCGCGATGCCCAGCGCCGCGCTGCGCAAGTCGGCACCGAAGAGCGCCGCGATGAAGACGCCGACCATCCACGTTGCGATCTCCGCGTTGGCCGAAAACCAGACGCCGAAGAGGTCATGCGCGCGACCGTGTCGCGATGCGTCGGCTACCGGCTCGATCCCGGTCGGCTCGACGACAAGGACCTGATCCTTATAGATCAAGCTGTCAAATCAGCAATCCAGCGTTCGACCGCGTCGGCCTTTGAAGGGAGAATGGCGGAGAGATTTTCGCGCCCCGAGGCGGTGACCACGACGTCATCCTCGATGCGCACGCCGATCCCGCGCAATTCCTCGGGCACCGTTGCATCGTCGGGTTGGAAATACAGGCCGGGCTCCACGGTGAGTACCATACCTTCGCGCAGTGTCCCGTAGCGGTAGTTTTCGGAGCGCGCGTTCGCGCAGTCGTGCACGTCGAGCCCGAGCATGTGGCTGACGTTATGGAGCGTATAGCGGCGATAGTACTGGCTCGCAGGGTCGAGCGCTTCGTCGACGGAGCCGCTCAACACGCCGAGGTCGATCAATCCCTGCGCTAGCACGCGCATCGCGCGGCGGTTCGGTTCGAGAAAGTCGTTCCCGGGCGAGACTGCGTCGATGGCGACGCGCTGCGCTTCGTACACGATGTCGTACACTGCGCGCTGCGCCTGCGAATAGCGTCCGCCGATCGGCATCGTACGTGTGATGTCGGCGGTATAGAGGGAGTCGCATTCGACGCCGGCGTCGAGCAGCAGGAGCGCGCCGCGATCGATAGCCCCATCGTTTCGATTCCAATGCAGCGTGCAGGCGTTGTGTCCGGATGCCGCAATCGTCAAGTAGCCGACGTCGTTGGCTTCAATGCGCGCGCGGTTCCAGAATGCTCCTTCGAACTCGCGTTCGCTCTTGGCGCGCGGAAAGAGCCGGATCACGTCTTCGAACGCCCGCTTGGTGATCTCGCAAGCCTTGCGCAGTTCGGCGATCTCGTACTCATCCTTCACCAGACGCATCTCGGAAAGGTGCACGGCAAACTCGTCGTCTTGCTCGTCCTGCGGCAGCATCGCATCGATCGCGCGGTTGTGGCCGCGCAGGAGATAGACCGGATGGTTGCTGTCGGCGAGCTCTTGCACGTAGGCGGGGATCGCTTGCAGCGGGCGGCAGCGATCGACTCCGAAAAAGATTTGGCTTTCGTCGAGGCCGCGATGGCGCCCGACCCATAGTTCGCCGTAGACGCGGTCGGTGAAGAACTCCGCCCTTCCGCGATTGTGCTCCGGCACGAAGAGCAGCGTGCGGTGTGACGCGCCTTCGGGCTCGAGCACCAGCATCGCGCCGGGCTCGGCATCACCCATCAAATACGCAAAGTCGCTGGCCGGCCGGAAACGAAAGTTGGTATCGTTGGCGCGCACGTGCTCTTGCCCCGCGGGAATGACCAAGTAGCAACCGGGAAAGCTACGCGAGAGCTGATCGCGTCGCGATTGCAGGCGCGCGAGCTGCGGATGCGCGCCGGCCCGAAGCGGCGCCTCGGCCCAGCCCTTCGACATGAAGTCGATCAGCCGCTCGGGCGTGTCGCTGTCGTAGTTGGTCTTGGCCGGGGGCTGTTTGGTCGTATCTGCGCTCATGCGGAGTACGCTTCGTTAGACGAGGCTTAACACCCCGGGCGGTACCCCAGCGGTTCTCAGCCTTTCCACGGGTGGGCGGCCGTACAACTGTGGTATGAAACGTATTCTTCTCGCACTCGCGCTCATGCTTGCCGTGCCGGCTATCGCCGGCGCCCAGCAAGCTCCGGGTTCACCCGACCCAGCGATGCGTCAGCAGATGCACGCGGACATGCAACAGATGATGAAACTGCATCAGCAATTCCGTGCGCAAGTGCTCGGCGCTCTCACTCCCGCTCACAAGCAACTGTACGCATCGGTGGTCGGCGGTCTCGCGATCGCCGCGAGCCCCGATCCGCGCGCCGCCGCCAAGCAACTCGACGCTGCGCTTTCCCCCGGCGAAACGACCGCGATCTTGAACGCGAACAAGCAGTTCATGGCCTCGATGAAGTCGCTGCACGCGCAGATGATGGCCAATCATCCCTGGCCCAAGCCCAGTGGTTCGCCCTGGCCGAAGCGTAGTCACGGTCCGCACACGCGGCCCGCGCCTGACGCCGGCCGGATTCTGCTCGGGATGGCCGGTAGTCACGGAGGCATGATGATGCACCGCATGGGCCCGGGCATGGGACACCCTTAGAGCGCGATATCGAGACCGAGATCGAGGGCGGGTGCGCTATGGGTGAGCCACCCGACGGAGATCAGGTCGACGCCGGTCGCGGCGATGGCGGCAATCGTCTCGGGACGGACGCCGCCGCTCGCCTCCGTGAGCACTGAACCGCCTACGATGCGCACCGCCTCTTGCAGCATCGCCGGTTTCATGTTGTCGAGCAGCACCGCATCGATCGGTTCGCGCAGCGCATCGCGTAGCTGATCGAGGTTGTCGACTTCGATTTCGATCTTCACCATGTGTCCGGCGTGCGCGCGCACGCGTGTGACCGCTTCGTGAATCGAACCGGCGAGCGCAAGGTGATTGTCCTTGATCAGCACCGCATCGTCCAGGCCGAATCGGTGATTGCCGCCGCCGCCGCAACGCACCGCGTACTTCTCGAGGACACGCAGACCCGGCGTCGTTTTGCGAGTGTCGACGACGTGCGCGCGAGTGCCCGCGACGGCGTTGACCAGGGCGCGCGTCGCCGTTGCGATTCCGCTCAGGCGGCATAGCAGGTTGAGCATCGTGCGTTCGCCGGTGAGCAAGACGCCGGCTGGGCCCTCGAATTGCGCCACCAGACCACCGGCTTTAACTGCATCACCGTCCTCGATCGAGGTGCGTACGCGAACGGCGCCCGGCTCGAGCAACTCGAAGGCGAGTAGCGCCGCGTCGAGTCCGGCGATCACGCCGTCGGCGCGGGATACGACGCGAGCGGTCGTGCGTAGATCGATTGGAACGATGGCGTCCGTCGTCAGATCGCTGCCGTGCGCGAGATCTTCGAGGAGTGCGGCGCGCACGATCGGCTCGACGACGAGCCGGCTCGGCTTATGCGTCGACAAGGCGTGTGAAAGAGCGTTTGGCAAGCGCGTCAACCGTCGCCGGGTAGTCGCTACGATAGTGGCTGCCGCGGCTTTCCTTGCGTGCCAGCGCGGCTTGCGCGATCAGCCGGCCGACCACGAGCAGGTTGCGCAATTCGTTCGCGGCATTCGGAAACGCGGCTTCGAGCGCTTCGATGCGCGAGAGCGCTTCGCGCAAACCGAATTCGTTGCGCACCAAACCGACGTTGGCATACATCAAATTGCGCAGATCGCGCGTCGCTTGGACTTCGCCCTTGTCATCCCGAGCGTAACGAACATCGTGAGTGTAGTCGAGGGACACATCAGTACTTTGCTCACGATATGTTGCAGCGATGTTCTCGGCGACGCGTGAGCCGTAAACGAGCGCTTCGAGCAGCGAGTTGCTCGCGAGACGATTGGCGCCGTGGACGCCGCTCGCACTCGCTTCGCCGCAAGCCCACAAGCCTTCAAGCGACGAGCGACCCCACTCATCGACGGCGATCCCACCCATGTAGTAGTGCGCGGCCGGTGCAACCGGAATCCGCGCCGTGCGCGGATCGATACCGGCAGCCTGGCAAAATCCAAAGACCGTTGGAAACTCTTGCGGAAACGCGTCCCCAATCGCAACACTGGCATCAAGACCGACCAAACGGCCGCGCTGTAACTGCTCGAAGATCGCGCGAGCGACGACGTCGCGCGGCGCGAGCTCCGCGTCGGCGTGGACGGCGAGCATGAAGCGTTCGCCCAAGTCGTTGAGCAGCACGGCGCCTTCACCGCGGACCGCTTCGGTGACGAGTGGCATGGGATCCGCGCCGATCGCAAGCGCCGTCGGATGAAACTGCACGAATTCCATGTCGGCGAGCAATGCGCCGCAGCGTGCCGCCATCGCGATGCCGTCGCCGGTCGCCTCCACCGGGTTGGTCGTGTAACGATAGAGACGGCCGATTCCACCAGTTGCGATCACAACGGCAGGCGCAAGATAGGCGTGCGCATCGCCGGCATTCTCATGTGCGTACACGCCGGCTACGCGGTCGTCGGCGAGAATGATATCGTCGGCCGTAACGTCCTCGACGATCGTGATCGATGGCGACTCGCGCACGGCAGCGATGAGCGCCTTGAGGATCTCGTGTCCCGTTGCATCACCGCCCGCTTTGACGATGCGCCGGCGCTGATGGGCGGCCTCGCGCCCGAGCGCAAGCTCGCCCGAAGCATCGCGATCGAACGTCGCACCGAGCTCTAAGAGCTCCTCGATGCGCGCGGGCGCGTCGCTGGTGAGAATCGTGACGATGCGCGCATCGGAGATACCGGCGCCGGCGCGCTGCGTGTCGATAGCGTGGAGCGAGGGTGAATCGTCTGCACCCATCGCCGCGGCAATGCCGCCTTGCGCCCAATCGGTCGCCGCGCCGCTGCCCAGACGCCGTTTGGAAAGCACGGTAACCGGTGTCGGCGCAAGTTTGAGTGCAGCCATCAGCCCCGCGATGCCGGCACCGACAACCACGACTCCCGTGCGATGAATCTTCATGACGCGTGGCGCGAGCGGCTGAATTCGAGCATGCGATCCACCGCGGCGCGTGCGCGCTGCGCAATTGCGGGATCGACCGTAACTTCGTATTGCATCGTTTCGAGACTGTGGAGGATCTTCGGCAGCGTGTTGCGTTTCATGTGCGGGCAGAGATTGCACGGACGCACGAATTCGACGCTGGGATACGTCCCCGCAACGTTGTCGGCCATCGAGCACTCGGTCATCAACAACACGCGCGCGTGCTGATGCTCGCCGACGTAGTCCACCATCCCGTGCGTGGAGCCGACGTAGTCAGCCTCGGCCAGGACGTCAGGCGGGCATTCAGGATGCGCGATCACCACCAGTTTCGGATCGCCCTCGCGGTAGCGTCGGATGTCGGCGCCGGTAAAGCGCTCGTGCACTTCGCAGTGACCTTTCCATGCGATGATTTCGGTAGCCGTCTTCGACGCGACGTATTTCGCCAGATATTCGTCGGGGAGAAAGATTACACGGGGGACGTTGAGTGCTTCAACGATTTCGACCGCGTTGCCGCTGGTCACACAAATATCGGATTCCGCTTTGACCGCAGCCGAGGTATTGACGTAGGTCACGACCGGCACGCCGGGATAGCGTTCGCGCAGCAGCCGCACGTCGTCGGCGGTTATCGATTCGGCGAGCGAACAGCCGGCGCGCAGATCGGGCACGAGGACGGTCTTGCTGGGATTGACGAGTTTCGCCGTCTCGGCCATGAAGTGCACGCCGCACAGGACGATCACGTCGGCGTCGGTTTTAGCGGCTTGCATCGCAAGCGCGAGCGAATCGCCGACGATATCGGCGACGGTGTGATAGATCTCGGGGACTTGATAGTTATGCGCCAGGATCACCGCGTTGCGCTCGCGCTTGAGGCGGTTGATCGCGGCGACGTATGGTGCGTGGAGCGGCCATTCGACGCGTGGAATCACGTTCGCGACGCGCTCGAAAATTGGCGTGGTCTCGCGTTCGACGTCGGCGGTGAGGGTGAGATCGGTGAGTGTCATGAATCCCTGGGGGCGATGCGTTCTATTCGCTACCTCTTAATACCCGTGATAGCCGCGATCATTTGCAGTGCGGTGCCGGGGTCCGTGGGAGCGCAGGTGTTGCCGGGTCTCACGCCCACCTCGACCCCTGCGGCGACGCTCTTTGCGACCGCGCCGGTCATCATCGACGGCGCGACGGTGCTGCGGATCGCCGCGCTGGCAAACCCCCCGTCCGACGCGATGCCGATCCAGACGCGCAGCTTTCTGATTTCCGGCGCGATATCGCAAGTGCTTGCAACCGATCCCGACACCGGCAAGACCATCTACGATCCCGCCAACTTTAGGGTGGCGATGCAAAAGGAGGGCGCGGAGTACGTGCTGGTGGTATCGGATGCGCGACACCCGACCGCATATCCGATTCTTACCGTTACCACTGACGACGCGCGGCGCGCGAATACGACCGTCGCTGACCTGGCTGCGCAGTGGCAGACCGCGCTACAGAACGCACTCTACCAGGCGCTAGAGCGACGGCAGCCCGAAGCGATTCATCGCAACACCGAGCTGAGCGTACGCGCGGCAATCTCACTGGCAGGGCTGACGCTCGCCGGCTTGCTGTTGTTTCGATTCTTGCGCAACCGCCGGGTCGCCACCGTTATCGCGTGGATCATCCCGCTATTGTGGTTGGCGGCGATCACGTACGCGTTGCTGCAATTTCCACAGACCGTAAGCTACGGTGAAGCGATCCGGCGAACCGCGATCCGCGTCGCGCTGGTGTGGATAGGGGGTTTTGTAGCCGATGCGGTGATCGCGACCGCGATTCGTCAAGTCGTCCATTGGTGGGCAACGATCGGTAAGCCGCCGGGCGGTCAGGCGCGCGCGCTGTTGCGCGTCCCGACGATGTCAAACGCGTTGGTCGGATTCAGCACCTCGATCATCGTGGTGATCGCAATTCTGGCGACGCTGGCAGTACTGCAAGTACCGATTGCCTCGGTCGTGACGATCGGGGGCATCGCCGCAGTCGCGATCGGTTTTGCCGCGCAGAGTCTGGTGCGCGATTGTCTTGGGGGCTTGCTCGTACTCTTCGAAGATCAATACGTCGAGGGCGATTACGTGGCGATCGGCGATGCCAATGGCATCGTCGAACGTCTCACGCTACGGGTCGTGCAGGTCCGCGACAGCCGCGGTAACCTGATCACCATTCCGCACAGTTCGGCGATACAAGTGGTGAATTCGTCACGAACCTGGTCGAGGGTCGACTATCGCGTGACCGTTGCGGTCGGTGGGGACCTGCGCAAAGCCATGGACATCGTGCGCGACACGCTCACGCGTATGCGTTCGGACGAGCGCTGGCACGATGCGATCATCGAACCGGTCGAGTGGATCGGCGTCGAAAGCATGTCGCGCAACGGGGTCGTATTGCGCGCCTCGATGCGCACGGCACCGTTGCGTCAGTTCGAAGTGCGACGCGAGATCAATGTCCGCGTCTACGAAAGTTTGGCGAAAGCCGAGATCCCGCTCGGCAACGATCCCTCAACGCCGTTCGTTGCGCCGCCCGACGCGAGCCCGGACCCCGCATGAAGCTCGTCGCTCGTCTCGCGCTAACCACGATCACCGCACTGGTGATTGCGATCTTCTACGTGCCGCTTGGGCACTCAGACTACGCCGGAGAATGGGGCGGCGGAACGTATGGCGTCGCCTCAGAGCGTCAGTTCTCCGTTCGCGTCGATGCCGTAGCGCCCGGCTCGCCCGCCGATTTAGCCGGCGTTCGCGCCGGGGATACGCTCGACGTGACGCCGTTCAGCAAAGATTCTGCCGCGCTCCTGTACCCGCGCGCGGGCAACCGCGGCACGTTCAGCTTTCGTCGTCCCGACGGCCGCCCGTACACGGTGACGATGACGGCCGTGCCGCTGACATCGTTCACGCGAACCACACAGGTGCTGGGAATTCTAGCAATTCTTCCCGCAACGATCTTCGTTGCGATCGCGTTCGTCTTGGTGTTCTTGCGTCCGAGCGTCATGACGTGGAGCTTCTACGCGTTCGCAACCGGATTTCTCTCCACTCAGCCGTCGATGGCTTTTTATGAGACCTATCTTTCGCCCGGTGCATTCGCGGTGCTCGCCTTCTTTCTCACCACGGTGTGGGGTAATTTCGCGGTGCTTCCGCTCATACCGTTCGTGATGCGGTTCCCGGACAATCGATTGACCGGCTTCACGCGAGCTTTCGATCGCGTGATGTGGATCGCGATCGCCGCCGCTTTCGTCGCCTATTCGGCGGCGTGGTTCAGGTGGGAGCATGACGGCTACTCGTTCTGGAGCGGCGCGCTCGACGTGTGGATACCGCTCGCTGCGTTCGCGCTCGCCACGTACATCGTCATCAAAAAATACAAACACGCGTCGCCGCAAGTGCGGCAGCGCTTCGGATTTCTCGTCCCCGGCTTGATCGTTTCGTTTATCGCCTATGCGATCTACTTCGTGCCGGCGGTCCCGCGCTGGCTCTCGGAGCTCATCGGGATTGCGGTCGTGATCATGCCGATCAGCGTGATGTACGCCGTGCTCAAACACCGCGTCCTCGATATCAACTTCGTGCTCAACCGTGCCCTTGCGTACGGCATTCTCTCGGTCTTCGTCATCGCGTTTGTCTCGTTGCTGGATTGGACCGCCGGACATCTTCTTTCAGAAGGGCGCTTTGCTACCGGGATCGAGCTGCTGGCAACCATCGGCATCGGCTTTCTGCTCGATCGCATCAATCACGCCGTGCAGAATATGGTTGAGGTCGTCTTCTTCCGCGGACGTCGCGCATCGGAAGACTATCTGCGCCGCGTCGCGCGCGCACTACCATATGCTACCGAAGAGTCGGCGGTCACCGAGGGCCTGGTGCAAACGCCGGCCGATGCATTGCAGCTCAGTGCCGCGGCGCTCTACCGCCGCTCGAGTAGTGGCAAGCGCTTCGAAGGTATCGGAACCTCGAGTGAAACGACGATCGCGCCGCCTGGTTTCGACGGGAATCATCTGTTGGTTCGCATGCTCGAGTCGGGCGAGCAGCGGGTGTGGCTGGAAGAATTGCGCGGCCACCTCGACCGCGAACAGGCACAGCACTACGTCCTAGCCGTGCCGGTGACGGTGCGCCACGAACTCGTCTCGTTCGTGCTATACGGTCCCCATCGCAATGGCTCGCAGCTCGATCCGGAAGAGGTCGATCTGCTGGAAGAGCTGGCGCGCGAAGCCTCGCGTGCCTACGATCACATCGAAGCGGTACGCATTCGCGAGCGTTACGCGACGATCAATGCGTTGCCGGCCCCCACGTAGTTCCTTGGTCCCTAGGTGAGCGTGCGGCGCTCCGCTAAGAGTGGATGGTGCACGCTCACCGTCGTTTAGCGGTTTTCGCCGGTCCGTCGCTTCCGCCGCAAGATCGTCCCGCGCTCGAAGACGTCAGCTATCTTCGGCCCGCGGCGCGCGGCGACGTCGAGCGCGCGGCGCGCGAATACGACGCCGTCCTATTGATCGACGGTGTCTTTCATCACGATCTCGCCCCCTCGCCTAAAGAATGCTATGCTGCGCTGCGTCATGCGCGTATGTTCGGCGCATCGAGCATGGGCGCGCTGCGCGCAGCCGAGTGCGCGCCGTACGGCTTCACGCCGCTCGGTGTAATCGCCGGGTGGTACGCGCATGATGTGATCGACGGCGACGATGAGGTCGCCGTTCTGACGCATCCGGACTCGCTTGAAGCGCTCACGGTACCGCTCGTCAATGTGCGCTACGTGTCACGGCTTGCGCATCGGCGCGGCGTTCTCAATGCGCGCGAGCGCGATGCCCTTATCACCCGCGCCCGCGAGATCTTCTACATGGACCGTACGTGGGAAGACGTGATTGAGCTTGCGCCGACTTCGGCTCGCGAAGCGATCGCGGACCTTGCCGCGCGGTTCGGCGATCTCAAGCGCATGGACGCGCGCTTTGCGCTTCGTACGGTGTTGCGCGAGCGCGAACGCGGCATCCGCTTCACCTGTGGACGGCCCGGGCCTACGAACGTGACCGTCGCGTTGCATCGGTCGCGCGAGAGTGCGCCGATCGTTCTGCCCGCGTCAGTTCCCAAGGTGCCCGGGACCTACGATCGCGCGATTTCGATTGATCGGACCGTTGCGCTCGTCCCCGAGCTTCGGCGGCGCTACGGCATCACTCGACTCGCCGATACGACCTACCTCGACCGGACCGGCATCCCGACGTATTCTGCGCTCGTTCCGCATTCACCGGATCTGCTCGGCGTGTACAACGGGAAGGGCTTGACGCGCGAGAGCGCGATCGCAAGCGCGGTGATGGAGGCGACGGAGCGGCAACTCGGCGCCAACGTTACCCTGCCGACATTCTCGGCTTCATTACGCAGCATCGGCGAACGGATCGACCTCACCGCATGCGATGCGCGCGAGGCGATGCTCGATCGCGACGTGACATGCGTCCTTGGTACTGAACTCCTGACCGGCGATGTCGTTGCGGTGCCGCTCGCGATGGTACAGTGTCCGTGGTTCGGTGATAAACTCTTCGACATTACGTCGACCAACGGACTGGCCTCCGGCAACAACCTGACTGAGGCGATCTATCACGCGCTCTGCGAGCTGGTCGAGCGCCAAGCGTGGACGATGTATCAGGTGCGTAGCTCCCTGCGGCCCCGGTTCTATCTCGGCGCACAGGCGAGCGATCTCGCGGTCGCGCCGGAGATTGCGCTGCCGGCTGGCGAGGAGAACGTCGATCGCCTCGTACGCGAGATTCGTGCCACCGGCCTCGTGATTCGCGCGCTTGCTCTCAACGAAGGCTCCTTACCCGTCACCGTGCTGGCCTCGTTGACTGAACTGGGTGCGACGCCGCCGATGGCCCATGTGGGCCTGGGCTGCGCGCTTTCACCCGCGCACGCGCTGACGCGCGCGATTACCGAGGCGGTGCAAAGCCGGGTCGTCGACATCCAAGCCGCGCGCGAGGATATCCTACGGCCCGACGAGCCGGCGGGTATGATGGGGACACATGCGCGTCGCTTACGTGCCGTGCCAAGCGGCCAATGGTACTACGACGTCCCAAGCGATCGTATTACGCTAGCAAGTCTCCCGGATCGCGCTACCGATGATCTTGCAGATGACCTGCGTAAATTACTCGATGCGTTGCGCGACTACGACGTCCCGAGCGTCATCATCGTCGATATCTCGCCGCCCGATCTGCCGATAAGCGTCGTACGTGCAATTGTCCCAGGGCTGGAAACGTACGCGTTCAGCGGCCATCTCGGGCAGCGCGCGCGCGCCGAACTCAATCCGTTCAGATTACAGGCCTAACCGTCGATCGTGACCCGCTATCTCGACCGCGTGATGGCCGGCGAACAGCCAACGGAGGCGGAGTGGAACGAGCACCTCGTCGCGTTTCATCACGCGTATACGAGCGTGACACCGGCCCTTATGTCGCAGCTGCGCGCGCCCGATGGGCGGACCTCTTATGAAGTACTTGCCCAGCGGATCAAGGCGCTCGTACCAAACGCCCGCGATATTCTCGACGTCGGTTGCGGGGATGGCACGCTGCTGCGCGAGCTTGAGCGGACGTTCGACTCAACCATTAGGTTGACCGGCGTCGACCTTTCGGAGGACGAACTTGCGCGCGGCCGGGCGATTTCGTCGAGTGTGCGGTTCGTCCGCGGCGAGGTTTCGGCGATCGACCTAGGCCGAAAGTCCTATGACGTGGTGACGTCGCACCTCGCGTTCATGGCCATGTCGGAGATTGGTAAGATACTCGCTCACACGTGTGGCGCACTCCGTGGCGACGGGATGCTGATATTTGTCTGTGAAGATCCACTTGCCGGCGGCGCGATGTTCGGTCTCATCCGCGGCGCAATCGAACACTTACGTGTCCGTCTGAACAATTTCGCGCCAATTGTGCCCCGACGCGAAGCCATCGAAGACAACGAG
Organism: Candidatus Acidiferrum sp.; assembly: GCA_035486535.1. Lineage (GTDB taxonomy): Bacteria > Vulcanimicrobiota > Vulcanimicrobiia > Vulcanimicrobiales > Vulcanimicrobiaceae > Aquilonibacter. Next base: position 19,171 of record DATHMY010000113.1, on the reverse strand, counting down.
GTGCTCTGGTCGTTGCTGCGCGAAGCCGGCTTTGGAAAGGCGCGGGTGGAGCGGTTGTCCCTTCGCGGAGCGCTCACGGAAGAGCAGTTGTGGGCCTTTCTCGAACGATGCTATCCGTTGGGCATGCTCGAGCCGGCGCTTCGCAGCGAACTTCGATACGCGATGCACTCACGCATGCACGCCATCGCGGCCAGCGGCTCCGTTGCCGAGCTTCCGTTGCGTTTCGTGGTAGCCACGGCGTAGCGGAAGGAAGCAAGGACTCGAACGGCTCCTACGGAACGTGCTCCGTGAGCCGAACGCCTTGTCCAGTTAATGGAGCATAACCCCTATGACGGACGTACAGCGCCGTGCCACTGCAGCCGGGTTTCTGCACGTGTTGCACACGTCGCCAGAAGTTTTCAACGAGTGGAATCCGATCAAGAAAGACGACTATGCTGCCCTCGGCAAGTTGATTCAGAAGACGGTCGGGCTTCACGAAACGCCGAGCACCGAAGACATCCATGGGATGGCCTCGTACATCGACGCCCATCTCAAAGATGAAGCGGAGAAATTTCATCAAGCACACGCCGACGCGCCCCGTCATGTGGGCAGCGTAGCGTACATGCAGCAAAGCTAGTCGCGCTACGATGCAACAGAGCTTGAGCGCATAAACCACGTCGCCAGTTGTGTCCGCGAATTCACGTTTACTTTCGCGAACAAATTGGCGATGTGTCCCTCAACGGTGCGTTCGCTGAGCACCAGCCGCTCCGCAATCTCCCGGTTCGTAAGTCCCTCGGCCACCAGGCCCGCGATTTCGAACTCGCGCCGGGTAGTATTATTAGCGCGTGTCCCGTCACGCGCGACCATCTTAGTTGCGCCAATCGCCTTCGTCGCGAGGTCGACGAAGTACGTCGCACCCAGCGCGGTAAAGCGATCGCGCGCCTCGTCGAGCATGTCCTTGTGCTCGGCGCGACCGAGTGCTGCGCCTGCAAGGCCGCGGGCGAGCGCCGCATGGCCACGGTTCCAGGGCTGCTCGTCTGCCCAGAGTGCACCACGGGCAATTGCATCGAGCGCATCCTTCGCACCGAGTGCGCGCGCTACAAGTGTGAGCAGTTCTGGGTAGAGAAACACAAACAGATCAAAAGGTTCGCGTGTGACGTCAATAACTTTGTCGAGCAACCGCTTTGCGCGTCCAGCAGACTGCGCTGCAAGTGGGGTTAACGCGGCGATGACGATTGGGATAAGGCTCGGTGTACGCTCGCCTGCCTCAAATGCCGCAACATCCTGGTTCGCTTGTTGCCAAGCCGGTTCGACAGCCCCGTGTTGTCGAAATGCCGCGGCGGTGTATCGAGCGCCCGCGAACATGAGGCGCAACGACGATTCGCTCGAGGTCATGAGCTTGTCGGCAAGGAGCTCCTCGACGTCGGCAAACTCGCCTCGGGCGATCATCAAGTGTGCCTGAATGGCGCTCGCGAGGGGCGGACGGCCTTCGTGTCCTAGTGCCGCGATGAATTTCTCCGCCGGCGTCACGCCGCGGAAGCCAAGCGCACAATACATCTTCGCAGCCAGCGGCATGGCGCCAAACATCGGCGCGGCTTCGCTTGCGGCGTCGGCGTTCTTGATGTGTTCCAGTGCCAGCTGTTCGTCGCCGAGCCGAATGGCCAGCAACGCATTTGTGACATGATGCCGAATTGTCACACCTGGCGCCGAGTTGTCCGGGCATTGTTCGAAGCGCGACCGAAAATCCAACGCGCTTTCGGCGTCGGCACGATGCATCGCGATTAGTTCGCCTACGCTAAGAAGATTGGCCCGCTCGGCATTCGAGACGACGCGTTCGTATCGCGCGATGGTCGCGTGCGCTTCGTGCGAGAAGCCGGCGTGGCACTGTGCGATCGCGATCGACGCGGCGAGTCCTCCGATACCCGCTGTGATACCGCCCGCCTCGGCCTCGCTTAAGCCGCGCCGGCAGACGCGTATCGCGTCAGCCTCGCGACCTACGCCGTTGTAGAATTGCGCGAGCCGCTCATAGGTTGGGACGATCTCTGCAGTCATCGGAGATGCGATCGCAAGCGCACGCTCGAGGGTGCTGGCCGACAGCGACAGCATCCCTTTTGCCGACGCCTCGGACGAGAGCGTGATCAGGGCTTCGCGCTCGCCGGTTTTGTCGCCGCAGGCCGCGCATTGTTTCGCAAGCCGTTCGTAGTCTTCGAGGCGTGGCGAGGGCAATCGCTTGATCGCGCCGATGATGCGATGGCGCAGCGGAATCTCGATGGGGATGGTCTCGAGGACGCTCTCCATCACGGTCCCGTGCACGAACCGAAGCCCGTTCGGGCCGGCGACGAGATAGCGTCCTGAGAGTTGGCCGATCAGCGCGACAACCTCATCTTGCGGCCAGAGTTGTTGCAGAAGTGTCAGGTCGATCGGATCGTCAATCACCGAGCACATCTGGAGGAACTCGCGTGCGCCCGGCTCGAGGAGAGAGACGTCACGCGCGACTACGCGCCGTGTGCTTGCGCTGACATCGCGTAACGTTGTGGCGCCGTTGTCGCGTGCTGCCGTCGCAACGGCCACGATGTCGGCTGCACGTCCACGCGTTTCCGACGCGATGCCTGCGGCAACGTCGTCACTCACACCCGGGTAGATGGAGCGAACGATTTCGACCGCCGCATTAGGTGGAAGATTGTCGAGCGCGATCGCTTGATCGTTGAGCGCGAGCGCCGGTGCGCTCTCGTCGGTACGCTCTGACGAGAGCACAAGGATAGCGCGATCTGCGAGCGTCGTGACCGTGCGTTCGATCAGGGTACGGCTTTCCGGATCGGCCCATTGCGCGTCGTCTAGCACGAGCAGCAATTTGTGATCGAGTGTCACACCCTCGATGACGCGCAAAAATGCTTCTTCAAAGTCTTCGGGACGGTCTCGGTCGATCGTCAGCCCTGATGAGTAACGCTCTGCGCTCGCACCTAGCGCCTCCAACAGCGCCTGGAGCACCCGCCGGGCGGCAAAGAGCGAGAGGGCGGCATGAATGCGGAAGGACGGAGCCCAGACCACGAGCCATTCGCCGGCGGCCGCCTCGGCGGCGAGCGTTTCGGCTAGCGCTGTTTTGCCAACACCGGTCGATCCTACGATACGGATGGCTCGCACGATTCGGCCTCGTGCGGCCGAGTCGAGGACGGCACGGGCCCGCGAGAGCTCCGAATCCCGTCCGAATAGGCTGCCCACGGTTCGGGGGCTTAGGCGAAAACTAGGTATTTCCCCGGACGAGTTGAGCGGGGCGGAACTGGTAGTCTGGGGTCGTGGAGGATCCGGTGACTATGTATGCACGAGCAATGACCATCGCCGAAACCGAGCGTCCGGCCCGTAAGCCTGAGGCGCCTACGGTGCCCTACTGCTTCATCCTGGATGACGCATATCACGTGCTGATGGCTGGGCCGTCGGGCGGCGATGATCCGCTAGCTTCGCTCTATGCCGCAGATTCGCGTATCGACGAATTGCCCCGCCCGATCGACCGCGTGGTGCGGGCGTTAACGGCTACTTGGCGCACCTCGCGCGCACCGTCGAACGCTAGCGCGGTCGTCTCACACGTGCATGTCACGGTCGCACCACTCCACGGCTACGACGGCCGCCGCATTGCGGTCTTCGTGAACCGCCACGACCTGACGGGGGCTTAGCTCGCATGCCACGGCGCAAGGTCATATAAGATCTGCAGATCTCGCGGATCCTCGAACGCGCGCGCGTAGCGTTCGTAACTCGCGCGCGCTGCATCCTGCCGATCGACCATCCACTGCGCGCGCACGAGGTTTGCGGCGAACTCTCCTAGCGGCGAAATGCCGCGATGCTGCGCCTCGCTGAGTGCATGGGCGGCGACCGCTTCTGCTCGCGCGTGCTCGCGCGCCTCCATCAGTGCTTCGAAAAAATTCCCGTAGAACTCGATGAACCGTTCGTCCGGAGGCTCGCCGTGTTCGAGGTGGTGCTCCGACGCGCAAATCACCACCCGCGATAGCCGTTCGCTTTTGGCCAAGAGCGCAACGTCGAGCAGCGCGGCGCGCAGACGGACGCTGTCTCCGCTGGTCAGCAATTGGTCGGCGAACATAACCCGCTCACGGACGTTGCGCAGCCCGCGCCGCTCCAGCGCGCCGATGATGCGTCGCCGAAGCGGAATCTTCATTGCTATGGTTTCGGCGATCGCCGTGGTCGTGAGGGCATGCCCGAGATGCGGAAAGTTCGGTACCTCTGATTCGAGCAGCGACAAGTCGAGCGGCTCCGGAAGAAGCGAAAGCATCTGGAGTACCATGCGCTCCGGCGCCGGTCGAGCAGCGAGTTCTTTTGCAATTGCCGCGCGCGAGCTGAGCGCGACCTCATCAGCGTCGCGCGCCTCGCCGCGAGCTGCCGCACTCGCAAGCACGATCACTTCATACGGGATGCCCTGCGCGCGTGCAACGACGGCGTCGAGCACCGTTCGCGGCGCACCGGGATAATAATGCTCCGCTAATGTGAGCGCCGGCTGTCGATCAAGTTCGTGCAGCGCGATCGCCGAAGTCGCATCGATCGAGGGCGCGCCGTGTTCGTCATCATACGTAAGTACGACAAGCAGCGGGCGATGTGCTAGCGCGCTTACCGATGCCGCGAGGTCGTGCAAGCTTTCCTCGTCGGCGAAGTGCGCGTCATCGATGGCGACGATGACCGGGCGTTCCCGCGTTTCGCGTTCGAGACGCTCGCGCAGATCGGGTGCGAGCCGCTGTGCGATTGCAAACGGTATGAAACGGTCGAAGGGATGTGCTGCCGTGCGCAAGACAAGCGCGTTTGGATTGGCGAACGCTTCAAGATCGCGTAACAGCGCGGTTTTACCGTAACCGCTTGGCGCGCTAATGCACAGGGTCGCAGAAGACGCCGAGCCGGCGACAGACGCATAGGCCGCGTGTAATGCGGCGATCTCCGGTGCGCGGCCTACGAGTTCCATGCGAGCACGCCTCCTCGGGTGTGGCGGGCTTTTCCTGCCCGCGCGTACAATCGAACGCTCGTGCAAACGACAGAGAAAGCGCCGCTCTCACCGCGCGTTGAGCTCACGCTACGCGCGCTTGTGCTCGGCGGACTGATCACGCTGGTCTTTACGGCTGCGAACGTCTACCTCGGGCTCAAGGTCGGCTTGACCTTTGCCTCGTCGATCCCGGCCGCGGTTATCTCGATGGCGATCTTGCGCGGCTTCAAAACCGCGACGATCTGGGAGAACAACATCGTACAGACGGTCGCTTCGGCGGCCGGGACGCTCTCGTCGGTCATCTTCGTGCTCCCGGGATTGGTGATAGTCGGGTGGTGGACGGGCTTCCCGTTTTGGGAGTCGTTCGGTATCTGCGCTATGGGCGGGATCCTTGGCGTGATGTACAGCGTTCCACTGCGTCGCGCACTGGTGACGAACTCGGATCTGCCCTATCCCGAAGGCGTTGCCGCCGCCGAAGTGCTCGAAGTCGGCGCCGGGGAACACGCTGCGGACGCTGCGGCGGAAAATGCCCTTGGGCTGCGCGCGCTCGTTGTCAGCTCGATCGCATCGGCAGCCATACAGCTTGGCGTGGCGCTGCGGCTGCTGCAAAGCTCCTTCGCCGGATATGTGCGCATTGGGCCCGCGATTACCGGCATGGGTTTCAATCTTTCCCTTGCGCTTGTCGGCGCTGGACATCTTATAGGGTTAACGGTGGGCATGGCGATTCTCGGTGGGTTGTTCATTGCTTGGGGCATTTTGATCCCGGTTATCACCGCCATGCATCCCATGCCCGGTGCGATCGGCGACATAGCGAACAGCGTCCGGTCGACCGACGTGCGTTTCATCGGCGCCGGGGTGATCGGCGCGGCCGGCATTTGGACGTTATTCAAACTTATTTCGCCGATCATAAGCGGCGTACGATCGTCGCTACGCGCATCGGCCGCGCGCGGGCGTGGCGATACGCTCGATATAACCGAGCAGGATATTCCATTTCATATTGTTGCCCTGGTGGCCACCGCTTGCCTCATACCAATCGCTATTCTGCTCTACGCGTTTCTCGCCGGCGGCGTTCTGCAATCGATGATCGTGCCGCTCATTCTCGCGTCAATCGTCTACATTGTGATCGCAGGGCTCTTCGTGGCGGCCGTGACCGGCTACATGGCGGGACTCATTGGATCGTCGAATTCGCCGGTCTCGGGCATGGCAATTCTGACCGTCGTCGGTGTTTCGCTCTTGCTGCTGCTCATCGCCAAGGCCGATCCGGCAACGACCCCGGCGCTGATCGCCTATGCGCTATTCGTCACGGCGATCGTGCTCAACGTTGCTACGATCTCGAATGACAACTTACAAGATCTTAAGACCGGCCAAATCGTCGGCGCAACACCCTGGAAGCAGCAAGTCGCGCTCGTCGTCGGCGTCATCTTTGGCGCGGTTGTCATTCCTCCGGTGCTCGTTGTGCTCAACGCTGCCTACGGGTTTGGAGGCAAAGGACTCGCGGCGCCGCAAGCCGTCCTGATCTCCACGCTGGCAAAAGGCGTGATCTCGCTGAATGCGCCGTGGAATCTCATCGGCATCGGCGTCGGAATCGGCGCCATCGTCATCGCGATAGACGAGATCGGCAGACTCACCGGCCGCTACCGCTTTCCGCCGCTTGCAGTGGGTCTGGGCGTCTATCTTCCACCCGAAACAACGTCGCCCGCGGTTATTGGGGCAGTCTTTGGCGCGCTCTACAATCGCTGGGTCTCGCGCGGGCCGAACCCCGATGCTGCGCGGCGCCTCGGTGTGTTGATCGCTTGTGGCCTCATCGTCGGTGAAAGCCTCTGGGGTGTTTTTTACGCCGGTGTTATTGTTGCGGCGCAGCGCGGGTGGCTGCACGTTGCCGATCCTTCGAATCCTTTCGCAGTCGTTGGTGATAATTTCGGAGCAGTCGCAAACGTGTTGGCCATTGTTGCGTTTGTCGCTGTTCCGGTCGCGCTCTACCGCTGGGTCGCGACGCGAGCACGGGCGCTTTAATTCGGCGGCATCGAGCGGAGCCACGTGTCATCGTTGCGGACCTTCGCGACGCGGGAGCGCACTTGAGCGATCAGCGGTGCGCCCTCGAGCGCGGCGCGCGCTTCGCGGATCGCCGTCGCAGCCGAGGTGTCGCCGTTCGCGTACGCCGCATGCGCGGCTTGCGGCCATAGGCAAACGCTGCCCGAGATGCAACCGGCCGAACCGTAAGCCTTGGTTTCGAGCAGTGTCGCCTCAGTAGAAGGGAATATTCGCAACGCTGGATGCCGAGCGAGGATCTCGCGCTGCAATTGGGTATCGTTCGCGCTGTCCTTCATCCCGCCGATGACGCCGGGAAACGCCTGGATCAAGCGATCGACGAGCGGCGCGCTGAACGTGATCCCGCTCATGCGCGGGAAGTTGTAGAGCACGAGCGTCGTGCGCAGCGGTCCGGTGCCGGCGAGCAGGGCCTCGAAGAAGCGCAGGATTCCGTCGTCGCTCGCATCGCGAAAGAAGAAGGGCGGCATGATCAGTGCCGCAGCAAAGCCGAGCTCGCTCGCGACGCGCGTAAGGCGGATCGCATCGGCCAGCGATGAGGCGCCGGTTCCGCACATCGTACGCTGGCGCGGGACGCCGCCCGCAACCGCCTCCATCAGGCGTATACGTTGATCGACGCCGAACGACATCGCCTCGCCGGTTGTGCCCAGCAGGTTGATTCCGTCGATGCCGTCGCGCAGCAGGTCGCGGTAATAGTCGATCGCTCGCGGCGCATCGGGCTCGTAGCGTTCGTCGACCGGGGTCAGCACGGCCGACCAAACGCCGGTAAGGGTGGTGGTGGCGATCATCCGCGCGAAAAGACTCCTTTCAGGAAGAATGCCAGATTGGCCGGACGTTCGGCAAGGCGCCGCATCAAATATGGGAACCAGTACCTCCCGTAGGGGACCGCCAGCCGCACCCGATAGCCGCGTGCGACGAGCGAGGCCGCTAGCGGCGCCGCAATGCCGTAGAGCATTTGAAATTCGAACCGTCCGCGCAATGGAATCTCGTGCTCTCGGACGTAGCGTTCTACGCGATCAATGATGCGTGGATCGTGCGTGGCAACGGCGGTAAACCCCCCGCCATCGAGCGACTCGAAGACGAGCCGCAGGTAGTTTTCGTCGACATCCGATTTGTTTTCGTAGGCCATCTCCGGCGGCTCGAGATACGCGCCCTTGACGATGCGAATGCTGGGCGCGAGCGGTTTCGCCGCGCGCAGGTCGCCGAGACTTCGTAAGAGATACGACTGCAGCACGAAGCCGACGTTATCGAACTGCGCGCGGAGACGCTGCCAAATCGCCAAGGTTGCATCAACGTAGCGCGACTGCTCCATATCCAAACGAACGGTATTTCTCGCATCACGAGCCGTTTGCGCGATGCGCGCTGCATTGTCGTATGCGAGTTCGGGATCGATGTCGAGGCCGACGTGGGTGAGTTTGAAGGCAACGTTGGCGTCGATGCCCTCGGCGGCAAAAATCTGCAAAAGTTCCCGGTACTGCTCAGCCGCGCCGATCGCTTCGTTCCGATCGCGCACACCCTCGCCAAGAATGCCCGCCGCAACGGCGAAGCCGCGCGCGTTGACCTCGCGCGCAACCGCAAGGAACTCGCCCGCCGTTTCTCCCGCGACAAACCGCCGGGCGCCCAGCCGCATCCCGTAGCGGCCCACCGCGCGTTGCACGGTTGCGCTGTCGGCGGCAGCTAGAATTGCCGCACGTAGCGGGCGTTCGAGCAGCGAATCGAGGGATAGCGTGGGCATAAATTGTGAATAACTCGTCTTTCTTGCGAATAGCTTGTGAGTTCGAGAATTTTGCTCTTGCACGACATATTGTTCGCTTGCTACTATGCAATCACTTCGAGTAACGACGAAGTGCGAAACGTAGAGAGACGCGACCACCCCACGCTCGACGGATGTTGTCGTACAGCAACTGGATGTGAGGGGGGTCAGAGCCGACGACGCGGCGGTTAGTAAGGGCCTGGCAATGGGCTCAGACAAGCCAAAGCGCTCGGTAGCTACATCAAAGCCCGGCGCTTCACGGCGACGGGCTTTGTTCTTTGTCGCTGAGCGCAAGTGTGAAGAGGCCCGTGAAGCCCGCGAAGAGCACCGAGCCCGCAATCACATCAGGGCTCCACCACAAGCCGCCCATCGTGACGGCAAGCACGCCGAGCAGCACCGTCCAGTAGACCGCGGGAATGCCGAAAGCAAAAAGTTTCGGGCGCCTGCCCGTCGCGTCGCCGAAGACGCCGGCGAGCAGACTGGCAAGCGTGACCGCAGCGAATTGCCCGGGATAGTTCGAATGCGCGGCGGCGATAAAGATGTTTCCAATCACGAACAGCACGACGAGCGCGCCGGCAGCGAGCCGGATACGCTGCGCCGCGTACAGCGCAAAGCCGGCCATGAGCAAACTTTGCACGATGACCGCGAGCAACCCGATGCCCTCCTTGTAGTAGAGCAGCGCGAGCAGGGTCATGGTGTCGTGCGGGAAGCGCGAGGCATCGAGCGGAGCGTTCATTTGCTCGGCTTCGCTCAAGAACACGAACTGCGTTCCCCAATGGATCAATTCCATCATCGAGGCGAGCGCGAGCAGCATCGGCAATTGCGCGATGAGCGAGCGCGGTGGCTGGGCCCGTTCGATCGCCGAACGCACCGGCCCGGCGATGATGAGAAACATGCCTGCGCCGATCAGTAGGTGCGTCGGGCTGAGCAGCGCGTTGAACCCCTCTTCGAAGCCCCACAGCGAGTGCTTGATCATGTCGAGCACGCCTCCGGCCAAAAAGACGATCAGTCCCGCGATCGTTGTCTCGTAGCCTTTGGGCAACGCGTGATTCCACGCAAATCCGTGCCGATGATTTACGACCAGAGCGACCGCCGTGAACACATATGCGGCGAGTAGACCGAGGTAAAGTAGTCCGTGCGCCGGTTCGAAAAAGGTTTCGACGTTGGAATGAAAGTGGTACCACGCGTCGAGCAAGATGCCGCCCGAGCACCACAAACTCGCAATCGCCATCGACCAATCATAGAGCGCGCTCGGTGCGGGCCGGTCGTTCATGTGCGGGTGGATTCCGCGGCATAAACGAAACGACCCTTTATCATGTGGTTGACCTGCGCGCTCGTGGCGATGCTCCTAACTGCGGCACAAACGTGGCCGGCAGCGGTGCCCGCGGCCCCCGACGACGCGCCGCGCATTATTGCGCTTCAGATGAACGAAACCTCGATTGCGCCGGGGTCGGAATGGACCGGCCGCATCGCGACAACGACCAACGTTGCGAGCGTCGAGGTGCGCACCGAGTCGTTTTCCTTCAACGCTACGCGCGTCGCATTTGGCCAGTTCGCCTTCGATCAGCACGTGCTCGATATCGTGCCACAGTATAAACGGGCATACTCCTTACACGTCATCGCACGCAACGCCGCGGGCGCGCAGGACGTGCGACTGATCCCGATCGTGCTCCACTAGCGCTATCGTCGCAGTCCGCGTAAGACCTTGCCTTCGGTGTTGAGATAGTAATGTGCGCCGTCGAAACGCGGCGTATCGGCGAACATCAGGAATAGGTACTTGAAGTTCTCCGAGAAGGCGTAGGCTGGAAAGAGGTCTTCGGGAATCATTGGGAAGGGTCGAACGTCGAGCAGATTGGTGTAGCCGTTGGTTACACGGCAATTCGCGCGTAGCGCGGCGAAGTACTGATAGGCGGTTTGACGATAGACGTTGTCGTGCGTGAGGAACCACAAGTCGAAGGCTGAATTCGCGTATTCGGGTCGCATGCGATAGGCACCGTCGACGGCGTCCAGCGTTTCGTAGTCGATCACTTCCGGAATGAGCGTGTAGCGGTTGAGCACGTCGGTCCATGACTTGTAGAACGACTCACCGACGCTGCGATCGCCGCCCTTGGCGACGAGCTCGGCATAGAACGCGGAAAGTTCGGTGATCTGCGTGTTGCCAGCCGGTTCACCGGTGAGGTAGTTCACCTGACGGAACCAGAGGCGCCCATCGACGTGAACGACTTTGTATTTCAGTAGGGCGTCGGTTAGCGCGCGGTACCAGTCCCGCGACTGCGTGATCCCAAGCATCTGCCAGCCGCCCCACAGGTACTCGTAGAACGAGTCGGCGGGTTCGTCGGGCGCGACGTCAACCGGATCGGTGAACGTGCCGGTTTCAATGTCGAAGTTCGTTCCGAGCAGATTGAGGGCCGAGCGCTTGGCGATGACGGCCTCATAGGCGCGCATCGACGCGCGCAAATACTTCGGATCTCCGGTCAAGCGCGAGAGATCCCCGAATTCCAAGATGTTGGAGCCGATCTCCGCCAGGTTGTTCTTGGGATCGCGTACGGCGCCGGTGCGCAGGTTGGCAAAGCGGTATGGCGCGCCGGTCGGCGATTTCGTGAAGCAGACCAAAAGGCGATCGGCTAGATCGCGTGCGCCATCGAGCATGAAGCGTTCGCCGGTGGCGTAGTAGCCGGCGAGCAGGCCGGCCACCATGCGAATGACCGCTTCGAACATCTGCACGTCGGCGTCAACGTCGAAGTTGAGGTTGGCGCGCAGCCACTTCACGCAGGCCTCGAGCTCGGTATCCAGACCCATGACGTAAAGTGTGTCGAGCGCTTCGATGATCGAGAGTCCGAAAGAGTGACCTGTGACGAAGAAGTCGTGCGGCGTGCCGCTGAGCGGTTTGACTTCGTCGAATCCCCAGGCAAACTGTTGGTAGCCGTTCCAGGCGTGCAAAAATTCATCGCGGACCTGCGCGGCAATGGTCTTAGCGTCCGGCATCTCCCCGTCGGCACGCGCGCGCAGCGGCGACAACGCGGCAACGCTCGCGCAGGAGGCCAGGAAGTCGCGACGTCTCACCGATTCGTGAGGCCGCGTTGATAGACGTTGAGCGTTGTGTACGCTGCTTCGAGCAGCGGCGTCTGCAGGCTGTATCCGCGGGCGCGCGCGAGGAGGTCACCGAGGATCTGATCGGCCTCGACGCGGTTTCCCGCGAGCATGTCCCGGTACATCGAAGCCGTGAGCGGGGAACCCGCCGTCGTCAGATGAGGGCGCATGCTGGCGACGAAGGCATCACTTGGCGTTTGGCCGGCGTCGTGCGCGACGCTCGCGCACTCATCGAAGATTCCCGAGATCACGGATGTTCCGCCGGCTGCCACGATCGAGCCGACCGATCCGCGCAGCAAACACGTGCTGCCGGCGAGCGACGCGAGAAAGACCCATTTCTCCCACATGTCGCGCAGGATGTGATCGGAGAGCGTTGCGGTGAAACCGGCGCCTTGCAGCGCCGCATCCATTTCGCGCGCGCGTGCGCCGTTCTTCCCGCTACGCTCACCATAGATGAGCTGCTGGGCTTCGTTGAGTTGAATGATGCGGCCGTCGTCGTCGAGCGTACTTGCGACGATGCAGACGCCACCGAGCACGCGCTCGTCGCCGAAACGCTCGACCAGCAGATCGATGTGCCGCATGCCGTTGAGCAACGGCAAGATCAATGTGTCCGTGCCGACGGCGGGCGCAAAGTCGTCCATCGCTGCTTCCAGGGCATAGGCTTTGAGGCCAAGCAGGATGACGTCGTAGGGTGCCGCGATTGTTTCTGATTGTGCAATTTGCGGCGCGACGTTCAGATCGCCACGTGGACTGCGTATTTGCAGCCCTCGCTCGCGTAGCTGCGCGGCCCGAGCCGCGCGCACTAGAAAAGTGACGTCGCGACCGGCGTGCGCTAAAAGACCACCGAAAAGACCGCCGGTAGCACCGGCGCCAACGACGAGAATTCGCATGGCGCCGGTGTTCGAGCTACCCTAGCGGGTTACATGTCACATGTGCCAGACGTGGCCGTTGGCCCACGTAACCGAGATCGCGGTGCATTTCGCGGTTTTGCCGCCGAACGTCACGTCGTTGTAGAGATCGAAGTGATGATCGATCGGCGCCCCTGGCGAAAAGCTGCCAACGTCGGCAACGCGGCGCAAATAGCTCTGATTCGAATTGCGGTAGCTGACGGCAAAGACCACTTTGGTTGCCGGTTGATGTCCGTTGATGGTGTAGACAATCTGCGTGCCGCTCGCTCGCGAGCTCATGTGTTTAGGCACGGTGACAAAGCATTGCTGGACGGTCACTGGATTCATCTGGGCGCTTGCGGGCAACGAGAGCCCGATGCCGAGAGCCATGGCCAGGAACGGAAGAATACGAGAAACGGGTTGCATGCGAGTTCCCCTTTCGTCGGTGCGAAACCGTGCGCTCAGGCTTCTTCGAGCGATGGGGACCATCTTCGCGTTTTGCGCTTATGGGATAGGGCGACGGCCGGTCCTGACTATATTTATAGGCGCCTGCTTGCTCTAAGCATGCTCTCATCCATAAAGCCGGTCGCTGTCAACCATGCGACCTATGCTGTGAGCATCATGAAACTCCAGATCCCGGTCATCGCCTGTCTGCTCGCCGCACTACCTGCGGCGGCGCTCGCCGACTCGCACAACGACCATACGTCCTCTTCGCGTCCATCGGCGCCGGCTCGCTCATCGTATCAGCAACCCGCGCGTTCGTATCAGCAACCGGCGCGATCGTATCAGCAGGCACCTCGCTACTCGCAATCAGCGCAACCGGCGCAGCGCTACACGCAACCGGAGCAGCGCTACACGCAACCGCAGCAGCGCTACACGCAGCCGATGCCGCGTTACCAGGCGCGTAACTCGTATGCGTACGCCGGCGCGCACTATGTCGGGCGCCGCGATGTGAGCGCGTGGTACTGGAACCGTGGCCAGGCATGGGTCGGCTCGCCGGCCTACTGGGGCGGCGGTTTCTGGGGCGCGTTCTCGATCGGGCTCGGGGTCAACACCGGCGGATACTACGCGGTCCAATCCGACTCGCCGGGTTCGCAACTGCTGGCAAACTACGGGCTGCAGCAGACTGATTGTAACCAGCCGAATCTGGTCGACATCTCTGGTCCGGACGGCAGCGAAATCTGCGCCTATCCGAACAACGAAGTCGGACCGGGACAGTACCAAGTCGACCCGTCGACACTAAGCCTCGTTTCGGCCCAATAGTAGCTGCGGCGATAAGTAAAGAAGGCGCGTTGGAGCGCCTTCTTTATTTGTTATTTTGCGGTTCGCGTGATGCAGCGAAAGCCGAGATGGCTCATCGATGTGTCGATCATTTGTGGCGAGCGCGCCGCCGGCCGGAATCGCAGACAATAATTCGGCGCGCACAGATGCGACCCGCCCTTCACCACTTTGCGTGGAATGCGAATGTGCGGTTGATTAGGATCGTAACTTTGCTCCATCTTCGCACCGCGCGCGGGCGGCGCGCCGCAGCACGGCTTCGTCGGTGGCGCGTCCGGTGACGCGGTATACCAATCCACCGTCCACTCCCAGACGTTGCCCGCCATGTCATACAAGCCGTAACCGTTTGGCGCGAACGCGCCGACCGGTGAGGTGCGTTCGTAGCCATCGAGTAGAAGATTCTGCCAGGGAAATTCGCCTTGCCACGTGTTCGCCATGATCGTCTCGGCGAGTGTAATGTCGTCACCCCAGGTAAACGCTTTGCCTTCGAGACCACCGCGTGATGCGTACTCCCATTCCGCTTCGGTCGGCAGCGATGCACCGGCCCAGTCCGCATAGGCTTGCGCGTCTTCGAATGCGACGTGAACGACGGGATGGTCGTCGAGTCCGGAAAGCGAGGTCTCCGGCCCGAGCGGATGCGACCAGCACGCGCCCGGCGTCCACTCCCACCACTGGGTCCAGTCGTTCAAATCGACCGGGCCGCTCGTCGGTCGAAAGACCAGGGATCCCGGGACGCACAACTCCTCGATCGCACCGGGATATTGCGCCGGATCGATTGGCCGTTCGGCGACCGTGACGTACGCCGTGTCGGCGACAAAACGCGCAAATTGCGCGTTCGTTACCGGATAGCGATCGATCGCGAAGCGTTCGACGCAAACGCGGCGTAGCGGCCGTTCGTCGGGATAGAAGTTCTCCGAGCCCATCGTGAACTCGCCGCCTTCGAGGGGGACTTGATCGACGGTAACAGATGTACGTGCCATCAGTCTGATTCTGTCAAATGCCGAAGGCCGCGAGGCGATTCTTGTCCAGGACGACGGCGTCCCAGGGATGGCAGAATATTACAGCCCTTGCAAGTGCGCGCGCGATCGCAAGTGCGATTCATCGGCGAATAACGGCGAAGAGATAAGAAAATCTGCGGTTGCCCGGTTGCAGGCAATTGGCACGTTATAAAGGACCGCGAGTCGCAGGAGCGCCTTCACGTCGACGTCGTGCGGTTGCGTGGTCAACGGATCCCAGAAAAATACGATGAGGTCGAGCTGATGTTCGACGAGCATCGCGCCGACTTGTGCATCGCCGCCGAGCGGGCCTGAGAGCAAGAGGTGCACGTTCAGGCCGGTCTTCTCCGCGATGAGACCTCCGGTGGTGCCGGTGGCGACCAGCGAGCAACGAGCCAGTGTTTCGCGATTGAAGTTGGCCCATTCGGTCAGGTCGTCTTTGCGCGCATCGTGCGCAATCAGCGCGACGCGAGCTGCATCTGTGCGGAACGGCGCGTCCGAGCGTCGTAGCGTCCCCATGCGCTTAGCTGCGGCGTGCTTCTCCCGCGCGATAGCGGTACACGATGCGGCCCTTACTCAGATCGTAAGGAGAAATTTCAACGTCGACGCGATCGCCCGGAAGAATCTTGATGCGATGGCGTCGCAGACGGCCGGCGATGTGCGCCAGAATGGTGTGGCCATTGTCGAGCTCGACTGAGAACGTCGTGCTCGGGAATACTTGCTTGACGCTGCCGTGAACTTCAAGCGGCAGCTCTTTGTTGTCGACGCTATGCGTCTTAACGTCGCGTGTTTTTGGCGTGCGATTTCGAGTAGCGATAATGATCCTCTCTTAGCGTAGGCAGGCGCCGCTCGTTAAACCCCAAGGGTACACGAAGAGTTGCATTTTTTAGCGGACAAAGGTCGCTGCCCCCAAAAAGGGCGCCCGGGCCCAAATGAGAATCCGGGGGCGACTTGCTATATTGTAGCACTGTGAGCCCTTCGTTTAGGCTTCCCCTGGCAATAGCGGTGGAGGCGACCGTCGACGGTTTTCCCAAGCCCGTGCGCGTTACCATCATCGAACTTTCGACCGGCGGCTGCCGTCTGACGGCCGCAAGCATCTTTTTGACCGGGTCAGAAATCCGGTTCAACCTGCCGGTCGGCACGAAAAAGATCCCCATCGAGGGACGGATTCGCCACAACGCTAGCCGCTCGGCAAATTCGCTCGAATACGGGGTGGAGTTTGCGAAGCTCGCGCCCGGCGATGTTAACGTGCTCGGCCAGTTCCTCGAAGAGGAGCGTTCCCAGAGCGCGGCCGCCGATAGCGCGATTCGCGTTGATACCGAATTCAGTGTGACATGCTCAATTGCCGGAACGAAGGATCGCATTGACGCACTGGCGCTTGATTTGAGTCGCGGCGGCATGCGCCTCGCCTTCGAGAGCCGCATTGCTGAGGGCAGCGCGTTGAGCATGCAGTTCGAGTTGCCGAACGGCGGAGCGGGGCGCGCCGTACAGGTGCGTGGAAAAGTCGTGCACGCGACGCAGCAATTTCGCGAATACCATCACAGCGTCGTCTTTGTCGATATTTCGCCGGCGGTGGGTGAAGAAATCGAGCGCTACGTTCGCGCCCTGCGACTCAACCAACGCTAGGTCGGGGGCGATCTGGCGACGCACACCGCGTCTCGAGTCGACACACACTACGAGATCGGTTCGGTTCGATTACACGCTGATGACTACATCGTTTTCCTCTTTGTATTCAAAGGCAGCCGGATGGATTCTGGGAAACGGTAGTACGACCACGTCATTCATTTTGGCCCCGGAATCTCGTTAGGACTTCGTGTGGGTTTCGTTGCGGCCGGAAAAATCGCGAGCCTCTCATTCGGGTGACTCCATAACTTTGGACCCTCGGTCTGGAGCGGACTCGCAGGCGCAGCGCAACAAGCACGTAGAAGCTTGCTTTGGATGAAAAAGACGTCGGGATTGGTTTCCGTCGGCGCGGCCGCGATTATCGCTGGTTGCGGCGGTGGTCCCAACGGCGCTTCGCTCGACCGCGTGGAGCCGCCGACCGCTTCCGGTTCCGGTCCGATGGGGACCGCGTCGCTGCGCTTGCAGATTCCGGCACGCGGGTCACCCGCCGCGCGAGGCCGGCGTCCCCAATGGATTTCTCCGAGCAGCGCGACCCTCGGCGTTCGCGTTCTCGCAGCCCCCATACCCAACCCAACGCCGACCGAAAACGTCTATACGATTCCATCTCCCGGGCCGGTGCCGACGTCGATTACGGTGCAAGTTCCGGCGCCAATTTCCAACGACACGTTTGTTGCAAGCGTCTATGACGGCGATCACAATCTGCTGGCCACCGGAAGCACCGCGCCAATCGCCATCGCGATCGGCAATGCGCCGGCAGTTTCCGTAACGATGCTGGGTGTCGCGAGCGGCGTGCAATTCACGGTTGCAGGCAGCACACCGGCGACGTGGCGCGTGCTGGAGAATTTGGCCGCGCCGCAAACGACGTCGGTCGACGCGCAACCGGTCGACGCCGATGATAATCTGATTCCCGGAACGCTCGCCGCGCCCGCATCGCTGAGTACGACCGGCGGCACGACGCTGTCGGCCACCTCGATTACGGCGGCGACCTCGCTGACCGCGACCTATCCAAGCAACACCGGCGGCTCGGGCACGATCGGATCGCCGCTCGCGCTAAACGCTGGGGGGTCATCACTGAACGCCGCCGTCGACGGCGACTATTATGTGTTCGTCGATGATAGTGACGGCACGGTGTACGTGATCGATGGGCTCACGCAAAAACAGGCGGGCTCGGTTCTTACCGGCCCCGCCGGTGTACAGATCGCGGCGCTGAGCGGTTGTGCCAGCGGCGCTTTCGCGGTCGCGGGTAGCTCTTCAAGCGCGTTTGCCTTCTTCGCGCCTGCGCCGACAACGGCGAATCCAACGCCGGCGCCAATCGCCTCGCCGTTGCCCGCAACAATCACCGCAGCGAATCCATTCCAGTATGGTGCGGCTGCCGATGCGCATTGCGATGCCTTCTATAACAATTCCAACGGCGGCTATCCGGCAATCAAGTTGAGCGGTTTCGACTCGACGATCGCGGCAAATCCGTCATTTGCGACGGGTTTCCAATACGACGTCGCGCTCAAGTCGATCGGTGGTGACTTGTATTCCTTTGCCCCGCAGTCACTGACCTCAATGGCGGCGATCTATGTGTCGGAAACCAGCGGCGGCGCGGCGACGACGTCGGCGACGTATACGACGCCGGAAATCAACCCGGAGGCGCCGTTTTTCGTTGCGGGCGCCGGAAGTTCGATATTTCTGGTTGCAAATACGTGCTCGGGTCAACCCGTTCTTCAGTCGCTCAGCGGCGGGTCGGTGATCACGCTCTCGCAATTTGAAGGTGTCTACGGTGGCGCGCAAGCGACGGATGGCACGGTCTATATAGCAGGCCTCGCGGAAGCTTCGGGCAACGCCCCTACACTAGAATATGGCGCGCTTGGGAGCATTGCGACGGCGCCCACCGTTACGCTCGGAGCAACGCCGGTCGACGTTGCGGTAACACCGGACCAGCAATACGTGTGCGTGCTCGAATCCCCAAGTGGATCGAACGGACAGCTTGAATTCTTCCGCCGTCTACCGTCGCCGTCACTCGTCGCGACGGTACCCTTGAGCACGTCATCGGCCCCGACGTCGTTTAGTATCGGGCCCTGATCACCACGCTCGTTGCCGGCGCGAGCGATGCGCCGGCAACGCTCGAACAAGCGGTGCAAATGCGCTTGCGCGGCGAGCATTTTTTTTCGCGTTTCGCATTCACCCATCCCGGGTTGATTCGGGTGCTGAAAAGCGCCGCCGAAAACCTTGAATTGCCCGATGCGGAAAGTCGACGCATCGCGTTTGAGCGGCTCACACGACTGGAAGGCATCAACGATGCGCGCGGGCGACCCATTCGCACTCCCGAAAAGGACGTCGCGCGGGCGGCCACGCTCGCGATGATCGCGCGGCTCTCGGAAGCGTCCGTTGTGTGCACGCAAGAGGAGCGCCGCATGTTCGAGCTGCTCTTCGAGCGCGCGCTTGCGGCCGGGTTCGACACAAAAATGACCGCGCCGTCACCCTCGGGTTTCGTTCCCGCTGCGCTCGGCAACGCGAGCGAGAAGGACGCATTCGTCGTGTGGGCGCCCAGCGAACC
>DATHMY010000112.1:0-2371 GCA_035486535.1 Candidatus Acidiferrum sp. | reverse complement strand
GTGGTTGCGCCCCGAGAGCCGCTCCGGTGGCGGCGGCGGTTGCAGCGGGTCGCCGCTAAGCCAGCGCGGGATGTTGTAGTGATAGAACTGCTTCGTCCACAACAGACCGGCGAAGGCCTGACGCTGCACGCGCCGCGCTTCGACATCGGCGTGAAAGGGATTGATCTCTTCGTAGAAGGCGTCGGCTTCCTCGACGCGCGTCGCGAACGCGTCGTCGAATGCGCTACCGAACGGCGTATCGTGTACCGTTTTCGACAAGCGCAGCTCGATCGTGCGCGTCTCGCCGGACTCGAGCGTCATCGGATAATGCGCGCTGACCTTCGTGCCGCGTATGTCGTCGACCGCGGTAGCCTCGCCGTGCACCAGATACCGGTCGATGCCGTCTTTGGTGCGCGGCGCGCGATTCGGTGCGCCGTAGAGCGATTCGAAGTTCGTCTCGTTCTCGGTGAAGAGCATCGCGGTCGCGTCTTTTGCGTAAAACCAATAGTCGCCAAGATTGGCCTGATGGGCAACGAGCGCGTGAATGCCGCGAACGTTGTGGCGAAGCTCGATCGATGAACGCTCGATGCCTTCCCGCCACGACCACTCGTTGCGAAAGAAGAGCGTCGGCAGCAAGTGCAGGCTGTGTGCCTGCGCACCGCGGTTGGTCGCCCGCACACGGATCAAGATGTCGTCGTGGGCGGCTTTCGCGTATTCGATCTCGACATCGAAGTAGGCATTCGTGTCAAAGATGCCGGTATCGATCAACTCGAATTCAGACTGCGCGCGCCCGCGCCGGCGATTCTCATCGATCAGCGCCTGATAAGGAAAGGCTGCGTGCGGATACTTATAGAGCGCGCGCATGTAGGCGTGCGACGGCAGGTTATCAAGGTAGTAGTAGTATTCCTTGACGTCTTCACCGTGATTGCCTTGCGAGCCGGAGAGGCCAAAGAGCCGCTCCTTGATGCGATCGTCGTTGCCGTTCCACATCGAGAGCGCAAAGCACAGGTGCTGATTGACGTCGGAGATGCCGAAGATGCCGTCTTCGCCCCAGCGGTACACGCGTTTGTGCGCGAGGTCGAATGGAAAGTAGTCCCATGCTTCACCGGTTGCGCTGTAGTCCTCGCGTACCGTTCCCCATTGGCGGTCGCTGACGTATGGGCCCCAGATACGCCAGTTGTGCCGCTCGGCGTGTTCGTTCATGCGTCCGTGCTCGACGGTGGGCGGATCGATCACGCTTCGCTCTCCTGTAAGAGGTGCCACGTTCGGAGCACTTCGCCGACACTCCACGCTTGCGCGATGCAGCCGCGAGCCTGGTGCGGGGCATCACCGTCGGCAATTTCGGCCAACGTCCCGACGCCATACCCGTCCATACGTGGAGCCAGCGCTTCGATGAAGCGCAAGGCCCGCGCACGGTCGCCGTATGCATTTGCGTAGGCACGCGCAAAGGCTCCTGCGAGAAAGGGCCACGCGGTGCCGCGATGATAGGCGGAGTCGCGATCGTGCGGCGAGCCGCCGTAATGTCCGGCATATGCGGGGTCGGACGGCGCGAGCGAGCGGAGCCCCATCGGTGTCCACAGCTCGTGCGCGACGCGGTCGACGATCGCGTGTTCGCGGCGGCTTTCGAACGCTCGAAACGGCAGCGCAACGGCATACACTGCGTTTGGACGAATGCTCGCATCATTGCCGTCGGGCCCATCGAGCACGTCGAACGGATACTGCACGTCGACATTCCAAAAGCGTTCGAACGATTGACGCGCCTGTGAGCCCAGGTCGCGATACCGCGACGAATCGCGCCGCAGCTTTTGCGCCAAGCCGTCCATCGTGCATAGCGCATTGTACCAGAGAGCATTGATCTCGATCGGCTTGCCGATTCGTGGTGTGACGACCCAGTCGCCGACCTTCGCGTCCATCCACGTGAGCTGTACGCCGGGTTCGCCGGCGCGCAGCAACCCGTCGCGCGGATCGACGGCGATACCGTAGCGCGTCCCGCTTACGTACCAGGTGATGATCTCGTCAAGCTTGTCGAAGATCGCTTGGATCAACGGCAGATCCGATGTCGCGGCGAGATACGCGCGCGCCGTCTCGATGAACCACAGCGCCGCGTCAACGGTGTTGTATTCCGGTGCGGCGCCGCTATCGGGAAAGCGATTGGGAAGCATGCCCGCGTCGACGTACTGCGCGAAGGTGCGCAGAATCACCGCCGCAAGCTCGGGCCGTCCGGTGGTAAGTGCGAGACCCGGCAGCGCGATCATCGTGTCGCGTCCCCAGTCGCCGAACCAATGATAGCCGGCGATCACGGTTGCGCCCGGGTGCTTATCGACACTGCGCGCTACCATGAAGGCATCGGCGGCAAGCACCAATGCTTCAATCCACGCGGGCGGCTGCGTGA
>DATHMY010000111.1:0-2699 GCA_035486535.1 Candidatus Acidiferrum sp. | reverse complement strand
GTCTCCGCCCGCAATTCGTCGACCAGCGCGTCCGCGCAGCGAAACGGGTCGTCGACCGTCGGCATGAACGTGCGCCCCATAATGTTGAGCACACCCACCGTCGTGCCGTCGGCCACGAACGTCCCGTGGCCTTTCCCGGGAAGCCCGGGTGCATAGTTCGCCGGACGCAGCACGCGGTCGCTCGCGTCCAAGTACGTCTTGAAATCGCGTTTATCGAAGATGTGGTTCCCGCTGGTAATGAAGTCAACGCCGGTTTCAAAGAGTTCCTCGGCGGTCTGGGCGGTTAATCCAAAACCACCCGCGACGTTCTCGCCGTTGGCGATGCAAGCGTGAATGTGATGTTGATCGCGCACCAGCGCAAGACAGCGCTTGAGCGTGTCGCGGCCGGGCGAGCCCACCACGTCACCGATCAATAAGAGGTTGAGCGTTTCTAGCGGCGAGACGAGGCCTTCGCTTTCCGTTGCGACTTCAAGAAGTAGACCAGCACTCGCGCCTCTTCGCGAAAGCCGACCAGACTCTTGGATTGCGCCGGATCGCGCAGTGCTTCGATCGCGTAGAGCGCGCCTTCATCTTGTGCCGCCGGATCGGCGTCGAGGTGATCCTCGGGCAACGGGTTACGCACCAGCGCTTCGGGGTAGCGTTCGCGCAAAACCGAGACGAGCAGTTCAAGCTCGTCTTTTGAAAACGTATCGGTGTCGCGAGTGATGTGCACGAAGGTGGTCGAGCGGTCGCCCTCGCACTCGATCCGCAAGGCACGCGCCTCGTCCTTCGCAAGCAACAAGTAACCCTGAACGTGATCGTCGATCGCATCGGCCAGTGCCGCCTGCCCACGCTTGTCGAGACGGGTGCGCAACGCAAAGGTCAGCCGGACGCTGCCCTCGGCCGGCATCGAGCGAATCGAGGCCAGTTCGGGGAAGCGCACCAGCAGCGCGCACACTAAGCTGACGGTGTCAGCGTTCTCTAAGGGAAGACGGCTATTCATGATCGGGCCCACCTGATACGACACGGGCTCCAGGCACCCCCTGCGCCCCGCGTAGAATGGTAACAATCGTGAGACTCCGGCAGTTTCCGGCGGTCGCTATCTTGGGGTTGCTTGCCTCGCTTGCTGCACACGCAGCGAGCTACGGCGGGGACCACCAGGCCGGCGGCGCCTACCACAGCACGCTGGTGCTCCTCGCCCTCGCAGGCGTAGGGGGCTTCGTCGCGTCGGTCGCGGCCCTGGCGTGGTTTGGGGTCAGGCGGCACGCTGACGGCTCGATTCTGGCCGCGGCCCTGCGGCCGATGGTTCCGCCCATTGCCGGCCTGGCGGTGAGCGCGGGCCTGTGGTTTGGTGCGATCGAGGGTCTGGAGTCTCCGCATGCCTGGCATGCCTCCCTTGTGGTGGTGGCGCTCTTTCTGATCGCCGCAAGCCTGCTGATCAACCTCGCGAGTCGCGCGCTCGTCCGCGCGATCGCCGCAATTGTGGTGGCCATCGCCCGCGCGCCGTTTGCGCGCCGGCCGGTCTGCTATCGCCGCCGCTTCGCTCATCGCTCCTCTGCGCGCCGGACATGCTTTGTCTACCGGCGCTTTGCTCGGCCGCCGCCGGGCGTGATGCTAGCTCACCCCGTTTAGCATCGCTTTTTCAGAGGAGTTCCCATGTCTCGTTGGATCGCGACGGCCATCGTCGCGTGCATGCTTCTTTCGACAGCCCCCGCACTCGCAGCCGTCATGGGCTTCGTGCGCGGCGTCATCACCGAGTCGGGCACGCCAGTGGCCGGCGCATCGATCACCCTTACCGGCGAAGGCTCGCGCTTCACGACCACCACGAACGCGCACGGCGAGTACTCGTTTGCCGCCGTACCGTTCGGGCGCTATCAGCTCGTCGCGCATCACGCCGGCGCCGAAGATCATTCAGCCGAGGTCGACGTCGCGAGCGACTCGGTTGCAACCATCGACATCGATCTGCTCAAAACAATCGTTGTTACGTCGGCCTCCGCGTCGGCTGGGGCGAGCGGCACACCCGTTGCCGTCACGACGATCGATCGCGCCCAGATCGATGCCTCACCCGATCGCGACAGCCTCAATAAGTTGATCACAACCGTTCCCGGCGCGGTCTCGTTCTCGTACAACGAACCGGTGGTCAACGGCTTCCACGGCGTCACCTACGAGATCGACGGTGCCCCGCTTCCGCTGGCGACGACGTCGAACTTCGCTGAGATCGTCGATCCGCAAGACATCGACTCACTCGAGATCTACACCGGTGCGATCCCGGCTGAATTCGGCGGCGATCGCATGGGTGCTGTCGTCAACATCATCACCGATCGCTTTGCGAATATTCCCGAGGGAACATTCGGCACATTCACCGCCGGTGGCGGGAATCAATCGCAGGCGCTCGGCCAGCTTGATATGGTTTCGCGTTTCGGCAACAACGAAGTCTTCCTAAACCTCAACACCGCAAGCACGGCTCGCGGTATCGATGCGCCAACATACGATCCGATCCACGATCAGAGTTCCGCCAGCGACGAGTTCCTGCGCTGGGTTTCCAAACTCAACGATCGAGCGACGCTGGCATTCGACTTTTCTAATCAGCTCTCACAATTCCAGATCCCAATCAACATCGATCCCAACAATCCCAACGACCCGATCTACGCTATTCCCGGAACGGACGACACGCAGATCGAGTACGACCGCTTCGCTAACCTCAACTTCACCCAGGTCTC
>DATHMY010000110.1:0-9024 GCA_035486535.1 Candidatus Acidiferrum sp. | reverse complement strand
GGAAGACCCAACGATTGCTGAGGCTTTGAAGCCGCTCGGCTATGCGACGGGTCAGTTCGGCAAGAACCACCTCGGCGACCGCAACGAGTTTCTGCCGACCGTGCACGGCTTCGATGAATTCTTCGGCAACCTGTACCACCTTAACGCCGAAGAAGAGCCCGAACTGCCCGACTATCCAAAGGATCCGAAATTCAAGGCGATGTTTGGACCGCGCGGCGTACTGCACTGCAAGGCAACCGACAAGGATGACGCGACGGTCGATCCACGTTTTGGGAAAGTCGGCAAGCAGACCATCGTCGACACCGGGCCATTGACCAAGAAGCGCATGGAAACGATCGATGAGGAGATCACTACGGCGGCACTGGCGTGGATGGAAAAACAGGCCAAAGCCGATCAACCGTTCTTTCTATGGTACAACTCGACCGCGATGCATTTCCGCACCCACGTCGCCGAGAAAAATCTTGGCAAGAGCGGCCAGGATCCATACAGCGATCGCATGGTCGTACACGACGAGCAGATCGGCATGATGCTCGACAAAGTCAAAGAGCTTGGCATCGACGACAATACGATCGTCATGTACTCGACCGACAACGGCCCCGAGAACGACACTTGGCCTGACGGAGCAAACACGCCGTTCCGCGGACAAAAGGACTCCAACTGGGAAGGTGGCTGGCGGGTCCCGTGCTTCATCAAGTGGCCCGGCGTCATCAAACCTGGATCGACCTACAACGGCATCGTGTCGCACATCGACATGTTCCCGACGTTGCTCGCTGCGGCTGGTAATCCGGACATCACCGAGCAATTGCTTAAGGGCGCAACGATCAACGGCCAAAAGTACAACGTTCACCTTGACGGCTACAACATGATTCCATATCTTAGCGGTCAAGCGAAGGTTAGCCCGCGAAACGCTCTCGTGTATTTCAGTGATGACGGTGACGTCATTGCGGTACGCGTCGGCGATTACAAGTTCAATCTGTCGGTTCAGCGTGCAAATACGATGGAACAGTGGGCCGAGCCGTTCGTCAAGCTCCGTTTGCCGCATATCGTGAGTCTGAGACGCGACCCCTTTGAGCGCGCCGACTTCAACTCGAATACGTACTTCGACTGGATGGTCGATCACGTGCCGCAGATGTACGAGATGCAAGCGGTCATTGCCGGGCAAATCGAGGACTTCGTCAAGTTCCCGCCACGGCAGCGCCCCGCTTCGTTCAACCTCGATTCCGTGATGGAACAGGTTAAGACACCACACGGCTAGCATGAGCAAGGCACTCATGACCGACGAAGTGAGTGCATTCTACGAGATGCATCCGTACCCGCCGGCGGTAGACGACGTAGTCGCCTACCGCCGGTTTTGGGATGACACGCGCCGCCGCGCCGACGCGCATCTCTTCTGGGCTCACGAACCGTATCGCGATGACCGCAGCATTCTCGTCGCCGGCTGCGGCACGATCCAAGCCGCGCACTATGCCCTACGCTGGCCGCACGCGCGCGTCGTAGGCATCGACGTCAGCGCGGCCGGCGTTACCAGCACCCGAGCACTCAAACGCAAGTACGCACTCGACAACCTCGAGGTCTACCAACTCCCCATCGAACGGGCGCCCGAACTCGGCCAATCGTTCGAGTACGTCGTGTGTACCGGCGTGCTGCACCACCTCGAGGATCCCGACGCCGGCTTGCGCGCGCTCCGCAACGTCCTTGCGCCCGACGGGGCGCTTCACCTCATGGTGTATGCGCCGTACGGACGCGCCGGTATCTACATGCTGCAAGAGTATTGCCGCCGCGTCGGCCTCACCGCGATCGATGCCGATATCCACGAACTTGCCGCGAGCTTGCGTGCGCTGCCGCCGGATCATCCGCTCGTGCCGCTGCTGCGCAACTCGCCGGACTTTGCCAGCACCGAAGGCATGGCCGACGCGCTGCTTCATCCGCGCGATCGCGCCTACTCGGTGCCGCAATTCCTGACGCTCCTCGAAGGCGCCGATCTCGCGTTCGGGCGATGGATCCGGCAGGCACCGTACTTACCGCAGTGCGGAGCGCTTGCATCCACCGCGCAGGCCGCGCGTCTTGCGGTCTTGCCGTCATCGGAGCAATACGCCGCGATCGAGCTTTTTCGCGGGACGATTGCGCGCCACGGCGCCATCGCCTACCGGCACGATCGATCCAGCGCGCCCGCGATTGACTTTGCGGGGGAAGCATGGCCCGCGTACGTGCCGATTCGCTTGCCCGAGACCGTGGCGGTGCGCGAGCGTCTCCCGGACGGTGCGAGCGCTGTGTTGATCAATCGCAACCACACCTCGACCGACCTCTACTTGCCGATCGATGCCGCACGCGAACGGCTGCTCGACGGAATCGACGGGCGACGCACCATTGCGGAGATCTGCGGCGAGCACGACCACGAGCTGGCGCGGGGGTTCTTCGAGCAGCTCTGGCAATGGGACCAGGTCGTATTTGATGCGTCCGGGAAGCCGTCCCCATGAGTGCAGTAACAACGTCGCGCGAGGGCGTCCGCGGGCAGGTATCGCCCGAAGAGTGGGATGCGCGCGTCGCGCTTGCGGCGGCCTATCGGCTGGTGGCCTATTTTCACTGGGACGATCTGATCTTCACGCACCTTTCGGCGCGCGTACCGGGCCCCGAGCATCACTTCCTGATCAATCCCTACGGGATGATGTTCGATGAAATCACCGCGTCGAGTCTGGTCAAAGTCGACCTCGCCGGCAATAAGGTTTCGGAGTCACCGTACGATATCAACCCAGCCGGCTTCACAATTCACAGCGCGATTCATGAGGCGCGTGACGACGCGCAGGCGGTCTTTCACGTGCACAGTCTCAACGGCATCGCCGTCTCCGCACAAGAGCACGGCGTGCTGCCGATTTCGCAACAGTCGATCTTCGTGCTCTCGTCGCTGGCGTACCACGACTACGAAGGCGTCGCATTGCGCGACGAGGAGAAGCCGCGTTTGGTCGCCGATCTCGGCACTAAGAACTTCCTGATGCTGCGCAATCACGGCTTGCTCACGGTCTCGGAAACGATCCCAGAGGCTTTTCTGGCGCTCTATATCTTCGAAACCACCTGCAACATTCAGGTTCGCGCGCAGAGCTGCGGCGACAAACTCATCACCGTCGATCCAAGGATTATCGCCGGCGCCCAGGCGCAAGCGAAACAAGTGACCCGTGGTGCCGGTGGCGGTGCCCTTGCATGGCCGGGTCTCCTGCGCAAACTCGATCGCCTCGATCCTTCATACGCACAATGATCTAACCGATCAAAGGAGGTCGCCCATGCCCTACGGTCGTCGAGCGTTTCTCCTCCAAAGTGCGGCAGGTCTTACACTTGCCGCGACTACCCGCGTCTCGGCCGCCCCGGTTTCGGGCACACCGCTCGACGCAGCCGGCGCGCTTTCAGCCCTTACCGCCGGCAATGCGCGCTTTGTTGCTGACAAAGCTATCTGTCCACCGCTAACCGCGCGCCGCCTCGAGCTTGCCGAAGGCCAGAGTCCCTTTGCTATCATCGTAAGCTGCTCGGACTCGCGCGTGCCGGTTGAAACGGTCTTCGATCAGATACCCGGCAATATTTTTGGCATCCGCATCGCGGGAAATTTCATGGACCGTGGCGGTGTTGGTTCGATCGAATACGCGATCGCTGTCTTGAAATCACCGCTCATTCTGGTGCTAGGCCACAGCGAGTGCGGCGCGGTCAAGGCTGCGCTCGCCTATGCTAAGGACTCGTCAGCGAAGCAGCCGGGCGACATTCAATATCTCGTCGAGAGCATCGCGCCTGGCATTAAGAACGCGACGAGTTCACTCAACGCGGCAATCGCCGCAAACGTCCGCGTCGAAATGCATCGCATTCATGCTATGTCAACGATCGTTTCTGATGCGGTGACCGCCGGCAACGTCAAAATTGCAGGTGGCGTTTACGATCTCCACTCGGGACATGTAACACTACTTTCTTAACGGAGTGTAAGCAATGGCGATACGTGCATCCTTTGGGTTTGCTGCCGCTGCGATGTTCGCACTGGCCGCGTGCGGCGGCGGCACTTCCTCGAACTCGATCCCCGCGGCACTGCAACCCACACAGACGAATATGGGGAATAGCGTTCCCGGGCAAACCTACGCTTATCCCGCGACGGCGCCGGCGGGCGTGCGCATCTACGTGCATCTCCCGTTGCGTAACAGCGCACAGCTCGACACGCTGATCTCGCAGCAGAGCAGCAAGGATTCGCCACAGTATCATCAGTGGCTTACGCCGGCCCAATTCCGCGCGTCCTACGGACCGACCGCGAGTACGCTCGCCGGCGTTGCCGCGACGCTCAACGCTGCGGGCTTCTCCACCGCGATCACCTCGCAAGGCATCGTCGCCGATGCACCGCAAGCGACGGTCGAACGCGTCTTCAACGTCCATCTGAGCAATCGGAGGGCGACGCTTTCGCGTGGAACGCCGGTGACGCTCCTCCAAGCTGACAAGGCGCCGACCGTGCCTGCGGCGCTCGCCAGTGCCGGCGCGCAAATTGCGGCATTCGCGCCGCTCCCGGCGATGCGGCCCGATTTCATGAAAGTGAGCAGCGCAGCATTCGCCGACAATCGCTACAGCAACGTTGGACCGTATTGGTTCGACGATCTCAGACAGGCGTATAAATATCCGTCCACCACGACGGCGAATGGCAACGGCCGTACGATCGGCATCATTGCCGCGTGCGACTACCTCGACAGCGATGTCTCGTTGTATTTCGGCTACGAAAATGCGCCAGTCCCCCACGTCGTGCGCCGGCCGGTCGACGGTGGCAGCCCGGCCTTCGACATCGGTAACGGCGACTGCGATGAGGTCTCTCTCGACGTGCAGCAGTCCGGCGGCTCCGCGCCCGGCGCGACCATCATGGTCTATGAAGCGCCGGATGCATCGATCACGCCATCGTTCCTCGACATGTACACGGCCATCGTTGAAGACAACAAGGCCGACGTCGTTAGCACATCGTTCGGATTGTGCGAGCTGTACTTCTCGGCGGCCTACAACGGTGGCGAAGACTTCACGTACCTCTTCAGCACGTTCCACGACCTCTATCGTCAAGGGAACGCGCAGGGAATCACGTTCGTGCAGTCCTCAGGCGATAACGGCGCGCTCAATTGCACCGACGTCACCGGTACGGTCGCCACGCTTGGTGTCAATTGGGCAGCGAATGATACCGATGTCACGGGCGTCGGCGGTACGAACCTCGTGACGAGTTATAATAACGGGTCGTCACTGCGTTCCGCGTACGTCGCCGAGAACGCCTACGACGATCTCTTCTCCCCCAGTTCGGGTGAGCCGGCCGGCGAGGTGTGGGGATCCGGTGGCGGCAAGAGCGTCTACTTCCCGAAACCGCTCTATCAGTATCTCGTGAACAACGGCGCCTCGACGCGTACCGTGCCGGACGTTGCCATGCACATGGGCGGCTGTCCGGAAGGCGCGGTCACACCCTGCGCTGCCGATCGCAGTTCCGACGTTACCGCACTCGGCGGCGGATTCTATCTGCTGATCGGCACGAGTGCCTCCTCTCCCGAATTTGCCGGACTGCAAGCGGTGCAAGATCAACTGTTGGGCAGTCGCACCGGCAATGTGAACTACTTGCTCTACGCGCTCGCAGCGTTAGGCACGGTTGGGAACGGCCCCGTCTTCCATAACGACATCCCGGGCAACAATGGCGGTTATCCGTCGACGCGCGGGTACAACTACGTCGTGGGAAATGGGACGCCGTATGCTGCGCAATACGACTTCGATCCGTTCGGTCCCGAAGCGGGCAATCCGCAAACGCCGAGCAATCCGTAAAGCGCAAGTTGTCCTGGATGCGGCGCGGGTAATACCGCGCCGCCTTGCTATTATGCGCGAATGGCGCATGGACGAAAGGCACGGTTCGACGCAGCGAATCTCGAGGCTGCGGCCACCGAGGCGTACCTTTTCGGCTTTCCGCTGCTGGTGATGGACGCCGCGGCCCGGCATGCTACCGACGCCGTCGGCTACAACCGCTTCCTGCACCGCTTCGATCTCGCCGAGACGTGGTTGCGCGGGATCGTGCTCCCCAATCGCGATCTGGTGTTTTCGGTTGCCTGGCTCGACTTACGGCACGGACCCGTCGTCCTCACATCGCTCGGAACAGAGAACTACTACATGACGTCGTTGATCGACGCATGGACCAATGTCTTTGCAACGCTTGGCACGCGTGCCACCGGAAACGCCGAGCACCGCTACGTGATCAGCGGCCCGGGGTGGACCGGTACTCCGCCGGCGGAGCACACCCACATCGCGTCGCCTACAAATTTAGCGTGCATCGTCACGCAAACGTCGCTCGACGACGTTTCACAAACGCATGCCCTTGCATCCCTCCACGACCACTATCGTCTCGAGCCGATGGGCGACGGAACGCTGCGGCTCGAACCGGGGTCGGTGCTACGCGACGTCGACGGTCTTAGCAGCGAACGCGCGTTCACGCGCATTCGCGAACTAATGGTCGACAATCCGCCCGCGCGTTCCGACGTCGGCGCCATCGAGGCCGTCGAGGCGCTCAAGGGTTGTGAGGGCGACCAGGCCATCGCAACCGCCGTCACCCAAGCGCGGGCGACGATCGACGAAATCGACGACGCCGGAGAAACCAACGGATGGACGATCAGCGCTGATTCCGGCAACTTCGGCACGGATTACCTGCGCCGTGCCCGTGCCGCACGCTACGACTTCCTCGCGAATTCAGTGCAGGACACATTCTGCGCGCAAACGCGAATCGATTCGCAGCGTGCGCCGCTGCGCGGCGACAAGCACTACATGCTGCATTTCGACTCGTGGGACGAACCACCGGCGCGCGCCTTTTGGTCGTTGTGCGCGTTCGATGGGCAACGCCGTTTGGCGACGAGCGGCTACGGTCGTCACGTTCTCGAGAGCCGGCAGCCGCTGATGCGCCGTGCCAATCGCTCGCTCGACCTGTGCGTAGCGCATGCCGAGCCGCGTGACGGCACACGCAATTGGCTGCAGTGTCCGCCGGCGGAGTTCACTCTCGCGCTTCGGCTGTATTGGCCCTCACCTGCGGCGTTGAGCGGCGTCTGGACGCCACCGGCCGTGGTTAGCGCGTCAGGAACTTCATAAACGCGGCGCGCGCTTCATCGGACTGTAGCGCCGCCCCGAAGGCGGCCGTTTCATCGCTCACCGCTCGATCGACCAGCTCGGCGAAACGCGCTTTGAGCAAGCGCTTCGTACTCGCAATCGCCTTGGGCGGTAACTCGGCAAGCGCGCTACACATCGTTGTGACCGCGCCGTCGACGTCAGCGTCGTCAGCAACGTGCGTCGCCAAACCGATCCGGTAGGCTTCATCCGCGCCGAACTGCTCGCCCGAAAGCATCAACCAGGATGCACGCGTGCGTCCGGCGATGAGCGGAAAGATCACGCTCGAGCCGGCCTCGGGGACCAGCCCGAGCCGTGCGAACGGCAGCGCGAAGCGCGCCGATCGCCCCGCGACGACCGCATCGCAGTGCATCAGCATCGTGGTGCCAAAGCCGATCGCCACGCCTTTGACGCCGGCAAGCATTGGCTTGGGGAACGCAATCATCGCCCGAATGAGCTTAATGACCGGCAGCTCCTCACCATGATTCTGCGCCCCTGCAGCCAGAAAATCTCCCAGATCGTTGCCCGCGGTGAATACATCACCGCCAAAGATGCCGACGGCTCGAATCGCGTCGTCGTTCGCAGCATCGTTGAGCCCGTCGAGCAATGCCTGATACATCGCGACCGTGATCGCGTTCTTCTTCTCGGGGCGGTTGAAGCGCAGTGACGCGACCGCACCGTCCTTGCTGTAGCGTATCTGTTCGCTCATCGTTATCTATTCGGGAGAGGAAGCAGATTGGTTTTCGAGCGCGCGATCGACGCATCGGGCACGAAGAAGTCGGGCATCAACGGACCGCTCGGGTCGTACGCGTACTGCGAAAAGTCGGTCACGCCTTCGGCGAGCAGCACTTCCTCGTCGATGAAGAAGTTGCCGGTACAGGTCTTGGCCGGCCGATTGAGGATAGCCGCTGCCGCGTCGGCGACGACCTCGGGCTTGCGCGAGACCTTGGCCAAGCTATCGCCGCCGAGGATGTTGCGCACCGCCGCGGTATCGATCGTCGTGAGCGGCCAGAGCGAGTTCACGGCGATGCCCTCATCGGCGAGTTCCGCCGACATGCCGAGCGTACACATCGACATGCCAAACTTCGCCATCGTGTAGGCGACGTGGTTCTTAAACCAGCGCGCCTGCATGTCGAGCGGCGGCGCAAGATTCAGAATGTGCGGATTCTCCGCGCGCGCCAGAAACGGAATCGTCGCTTTAGAGCAAACGAACGTGCCGCGCGCATTGATCTGCTGCATGAGGTCGTAGCGCTTCATGTCGGTCTTGGTCGTCGGTGTAAGCGAGATCGCGCTCGCGTTGTTGATACAAACGTCGATCCCGCCGAAGCGCTCGACCGTTTTGGCGACTGCGTCCTGTACCTGTTCTTCGAAGCGGATATCGCATGCTAGCGGAAGCGCCTTCCCGCCGGCTGCTTCGATTTCGGCAGCGGCAGTGAAGATCGTGCCCGGCAACTTGGGGTTCGGATCGACGGTTTTGGCCGCAATCGCAATGTTCGCGCCGTCGCGCGCAGCACGCAACGCGATGGCTAACCCGATGCCACGACTTGCGCCGCTGATGAAGAGAGTTTTTCCTTTAAGCGACAAGGTCTTGATCGAAGCTCCTCAAAGGATCCGTGCAGTATGGCTCAAGCCGACCTGACGCTTTCCACGCCCGTCGGCGCAGTACTGCAGGTGCGGGCCGCGGGCGGCCGGATCGTGGCCTGCGCGTTCCACACCCGCATTCGTCCCAGCACGAGCCTGCCGCGCGATCCGCTCTTGCGCGAGGCGCGCGCGCAACTGCAGGCCTACTTTCGCAAGCGCCTGCGCCGCTTCGATCTGCCGCTTGCTCTCGAAGGCACGCCGTTTCAATGCGCGGTCTGGCAACTGGTGGCGAGCCTCGAAACCGGCGAACTGATCTCGTACGGC
>DATHMY010000109.1:0-5005 GCA_035486535.1 Candidatus Acidiferrum sp. | reverse complement strand
TGCTTTCATCACCGAGCATGGCAAGATGACGATGGCGGAGTTTCGCGATCTGCTTGGTACCTCGCGCAAGTACGCGGTGCCGCTGCTCGAATGGTTCGATAGCCGCGGCATCACGGTGCGCAGCGGCGATTATCGCATGCTCCGGCTGCGAAAAGGCGCACGCGAACCGTCCGTTTAACTCCGCGCGGGTGATCGACCTTGCGCGACTTCCCAAAGCTGAGCTGCACGTACACATCGAGGGCACCTTCGAGCCGGAGCTCATCTTCGCCATCGCCGAGCGAAACGGAATCGATCCAGGGTACGCGTCGATCGAAGCGCTGCGCGAAGCCTATCGTTTTACCGATCTGCAGTCGTTTCTTAATGTCTATTATGCCGGGATGCGCGTGTTGCGCACCGAGCAAGACTATCACGACTTGGCGAGTGCCTATCTCGCGCGCGCGGTGGCGCAAGGCGTCCGCCATGCGGAGATCTTTTTCGATCCGCAAGCGCACACCGATCGTGGTGTTCCCTTTGCGACCGTGGTTGCGGGACTGACCTCGGCCTTAGAATCGGCGCGCGCGCAGCTGGGCATCAGCTCGCATCTGATCCTGTGCTTTTTGCGCGATCTTTCCGCCGAGTCAGCGATGGCGACGCTTGAATCGGCAATTCCATACCGCAATCGCATCGTCGCTGTTGGTCTCGACTCGGCCGAGATCGGCAATCCGCCCGCGAAGTTTGCCGCCGTGTTCGATCGCGCGCGCGCTGAAGGCTTCTTAACCGTGGCGCACGCCGGCGAAGAAGGGCCCCCCGAGTACGTGTGGGAAGCGCTCGACCTGTTGCACGTCTCGCGTGTCGATCATGGCGTGCGAAGTCTCGAGGACCCGCAATTGATCGAGCGCCTTCGCCGCCAGCGCATTCCGCTCACCGTGTGCCCGTTTTCGAACGTGAAGCTACACGTCGTCACAGATCTCGCGCATCATCCGCTCAAACGTATGCTCGATGCCGGACTGGTTGCCACCGTAAATTCCGACGACCCGGCCTACTTCGGGGGCTACATCACCGACAATTTCGAGGGCATTGCGCGGAGCTTGAGTCTTTCAGACAACGAGCTGATCGTACTCGCGAGAAACTCGTTCGAAGCGTCATTCATCGACGACGTCACGAAGCGACGATACATTCGCGAAATCGATGCGATGGAGGTGACACGGTGAACTTGGCTACAGTCGCGCTCGTTGCCGCGCTTGCCTCCCCAGCGCCGACGGCAACGCCCGTGCAAACCGTCTTTCTATCTTACAACACGCCCAGCCACGGCTATACCTCGCACTACACCTCGACGGCAAGTTCCGGCGCGACGGTTACGGTCGACGAGACGGTCGATGCGCACAACAACCGCGAGGCCGACATCAGTCTCGATGCGGGTCGAAACAGCTTCAAACATCACTATATGTTGATGGATGGGCTGATGTACGTTCGTGGCAGCGACGGGACGTGGCAGTTTGACGCAGCCTCGGAAGCGACGGTTCTCACCACCACGATGTTGATCGCAGGGTACTGGCCGCCGGCGATGTTCAGCAGCGGTGTGGTCTCGAGTCAGGGAAGCGGTCCGTGCGGGAACTCGACCTGCAACCTCTACCTCGCAAGCTCGACGACCGCTAAAAGCGATAAACCCGAAGCGCAGATCTCCCATCTTGCCGTCGACCAAACGTCGCGGCTCTTGGTGTCCGCGCAGCTCACGATGTTCGACGCGTCGGGCACCAAGGTGCGCGATGCGAACGTGCAGTTCGGGGGCTTCGATGGTCAACGGTTGGCAGTGCCAAACGTGCCGGCGAATCCAGCTGAAAAGTCGCAGTGCGACGACGCGACCTTCGGCGACGATCACCTCGAGCTGTGTTTGATTCGCGGACCACTTTACGCGGCGATGTATACGCTGCGAATCGGTAACGCGCTGGTCATGCGTGCCGGCGGAACATCCGCTTCGACCGGCCGTACGTCCCCTGTGCGGGACGACGTCTTCCTGAAGTGTACCAGAACCTTGAGTTCACAGAATGTCGACCCGAAGTTGGCAGCGACGCTCAAACAGTCGGGGATGAGCGATAGTCAGATCGACGCGCAGCTTGGCGAAGCACAAACCGCGAGTGATTGCACGGTTGCGATCGGCAATCAAACGGCACTCGTCGCGCACTATGATTTCAAATAGCTAGTGGTGCACGAGCGTTACAATGCCGAGGACGACCTCGATCGCGATCAGTAGAATCACCACGACTTCAAGAAACGCGTCGCGGCGCCCGCGCGCTTGGTCGATGAAGAACCGGTAGATGTCGCCGACACTAGCAAGCTTGCTATCGATTTGGCGCTGCCAGTCGGCCAGTCCCAGTCGCGCCGCGGCAGACCGATAGATGCGCGCGTAGTAGGCATCGCCGACGACCTTGAGCGCGTTGCTCGAGCGATCGAGCAGTTCCAAAATGTCGACGATAAGGTACCGAATGTTGGCCGCAAGGTCGGCTTCCCGTTTTCCGAACAGTGAGCGCGGACGTTGACCCGGTTGCGAGGCGTAGATCGAGTCGAGCTCGCGATCGAGTTGCGCGTCGTAGGTGCGTAGCTCGAGCAACTGCGAGTTGGCGAACTCCAAAATATCCTGGATCGCGTCGCTCGACTCGCGCCGGTCGTAGACGAATGCCGTGTCCCACTGCACGATCGTAAGGTCGTCGTCGTAGTAGGAAAAACGCGTACGCAACGACTCTTCGATCTCGCTGGCGGAAAGCGAGCCGCTTTCACCCAGTAAAATGTTGGCGAGCGCCTCTGAGTGATCGTGCAACAGCTCTTCGGCTTCGATGCGCGGTTCGAAGCGGTCGATGTCGATCACGAGGTAGTCTTCGATCAGTGGTGAGTGCACGTCGTCGAGCGCGCCGGCGAGTTCGCCGCAGATGCGCGAAACCGTTGCGGTGGCATGCGCCAAGAGCTCGTTGTGGCGCCGAAGGCTGCTTGCGGCGGCCTGCAGCTCTTCCCACGCGCCGGCCAGCGGGAAGCTGTAGCGCAGCGAGATCACGCCGTAGTCGAAGAACTTGGCGCGCAGCGTGTAGGCCAAACCGTCGATCGTACCGTCGGCTAGGCGTGCAACCAGCGGCGGCGTTGGAAACTGTAGTGAGGAACTGCTCTGGTGCGCACGCAGCGGGATGTCCGCTGGGGTGACCCCCTGGCCCTCGACCGTGCGCAGCACCGCCAAGTCGATCGTGTCGGCGACGTCAAAAAGGTAAAAGGCGCGCACCGCCCCCGCCGCGATCTTCATCTCGGGGATACAATAGCTTCGAGGCCCCCCTACTCCTTGCCGGGCAGCCGGTCGGGTTGGGAGGGCGCACCTGCAACCACCTGGCTCGGGAGGCGGTTTGAAGAGAGAGAACCATGAACGTTGATAAGATGACCGAACGCGTAGCGGACGGCCTCAATGAGGCATATTCCCTCGCGCTGCACGAACACAATACCCAGACGACGCCCGAGCATCTGCTCGCCGCGTTGCTCGATCAAGAGCGTGGTATCGCCCCCGACATCCTGGCCAAGGCCGGGGTCGATGTGAAGGCGTTCCGCAAGAGGGTCGACGAGACGATTTCGCACTTGCCGCGCTTGTCCGGCCCGAACGCCGAATCGGCGCAGGTGACGGTGGCGCCTGAACTTTCACGCATTATGACCGCCGCCGAGAGCGAGGCGAACGCCTTGCAAGACGACTACGTCTCGGTCGAGCACGTGCTGCTCGCGATGTCGCAGGCAAGTGGCGCGGTCGGCAAACTCTTTCGCGACGCCGGACTCAGCAAAGATAAATTGCTCGCGGCATTACGTGACGTGCGCGGCAACCAGCGCGTGACCTCGAAGGATCCCGAAGGCACATACAAGTCGCTCGAACGCTACGGTCGCGATCTCACGCTCGAAGCGGAGCGCGGCAAACTCGATCCGGTCATCGGCCGCGATGACGAAATTCGGCGCATCGTCCAAGTGCTCTCGCGTCGCACGAAAAACAATCCGGTGCTCATCGGCGATCCCGGTGTCGGCAAGACCGCCATCGTCGAGGGTTTGGCGCAGCGCATCGTGCGCGGTGACGTGCCCGAGGGTTTGAAGAACCGCCGTATCGTGTCGCTCGACATGGGCGCATTGATCGCGGGCGCCAAGTATCGCGGCGAATTCGAAGAGCGACTCAAGGCCGTCCTCAAAGACGTTGCCAATTCCGAGGGCACGATCGTCCTGTTCATCGACGAGCTGCACACCGTTGTCGGTGCCGGCAAAGCCGAAGGCGCGATGGACGCGGGCAATTTGCTCAAGCCGATGCTTGCGCGCGGCGAGCTGCATCTCATCGGTGCCACGACGCTCGACGAGTACCGCAAGTATATTGAAAAGGACGCGGCGCTCGAGCGGCGCTTTGCGCCGGTGCTGGTCGATCAGCCCAGCGTTGAAGATACGATTTCGATCCTGCGCGGTCTGCGCGAGAAGTACGAAACGCATCACGGCGTGCGCATCAAGGACGCGGCGCTGGTCGCGGCCGCGACGATGAGCAACCGTTACATCGCCGACCGCTTCTTGCCCGACAAGGCCATCGATTTGGTCGATGAGGCCGCGGCTAAGCTGCGCACTGAGATCGACTCTATGCCGCAAGAACTCGACGAGGTCTCGCGCCGCGTCATGCAGCTCGAGATCGAGCGCGAAGCGTTACGCCGCGAAAGCGACGCGCAGAGCCGCGCGCGTCTCGACGTGCTCGAGCGCGAGCTTGCCGAGCTGCGCGAGTCGCAAGTTAAGCTGCGCACGCAGTGGGACAAGGAGAAGAACGCATCGGTCCGTCTGCGCGAACTTCGCGAGCAGATCACCGACACGAAAGTCCAGATCGAACAGGCCGAGCGGCAGTATGATCTCAGCCGCGTTGCGGAGCTAAAATACGGGCGCCTCGCGCAGCTCGAAAAGGAGCTTGCGGCCGAGGAAGATCGTTTGCATAGCGCCGATGGCGGGCGTCTCTCGAAAGAAGAAGTCGACGAAGAGGACATCGCCG
>DATHMY010000108.1:0-17247 GCA_035486535.1 Candidatus Acidiferrum sp. | reverse complement strand
CGGCGTGTCGATTGTTATGAATCAAGGATTTGGAGGCGGCATCAGTGTCATCGGCGGTACATCGGTAGCGGCGCCTGAGATGGCCGCGATGTGGGCCGACGTGCTAAGCGCGTGCAAGGCGAATCCCAGCGCTGGCGTTTGTGCTAGCGGCAGCGGTACGACACCGTGGCGTCTCGGCAATGCAGCACCGTATTTGTATGCGATCTACAAGGGCACGCGGATTAGCGGCTTTACCCCCGCGCTTGCGTACAACCAAGTGTTCTACGACATCGTCTACGGTGACAACCAAATGCAGAACCCCACCTACACGCCTGCTTCGCCGGTCCCCGGTGCGTCGGCTGGGCCGGGTTACGATATGGTCACCGGCGTCGGTGTTCCGTATGCCGGCCATTTGATCAACGCCCTCACGGGCCTGACGCTCCCGTAGGGACGGGAGTATGCGGGGCCGCCTCGGACGAGGGGGCCCCTCTTGCGCCCCCTGCTATAATCTAGGGGCTGTGAAACAGAAGATCCACCCCAATTGGTACCCCGAAGCGCGCGTCCACTGCGCCTGCGGTGCCGCTTTTACCACCGGTTCGACCATGAAAGAGATTGCCGTCGAGATTTGCTCGGCGTGCCATCCTCTGTTCACCGGTACCCAGAAGCTGATCGATACGGCCGGCCGCGTCGATAAGTTCAACCAGCGCGCTGCCGCCGCCGAAAAGAAAAAGCTCGAGGCCGCGCAACGCCAGGCTGCTAAGGACGCGAAGAAGGCCGTCGAGGCTTAACGACCCTGCCTTTGAATTGAAGACGAGCCGCAGTGCGGCTCGTCTTTTCGTTATCCCTGACAACGAATGCACCATGGCTGAACTCAATGCAAGCGTGATTGCACGCCTCGACACGATGGTCCGGCGCTTCGACGAGATCGAGGCGGAGTTAGGCAATCCCTCGGGTGGCTTCGATCAGGCGCGCTACACCGCGTTGGTCAAAGAGCGCGCGCAGCTCGAAGCGACCGTCGAAGTCTATCGACGCTATCGCAAGATGCTCGACGAGATCGTCGCCAACGAGGCGCTGCTTCGTGAAGGCGGCGACGCCGAGCTGCGCGAGCTGGCCGAAGACGAACTCAAAGAGCTGCGCGCAAGCCGCGGGGCGCTCGAAGACGAGCTCTCGGTGCTAATGATTCCCAAGGACCCTAACGACACCAAGGACATCTTCATCGAAGTCCGCGCCGGCGCGGGTGGCGACGAAGCCGCAATCTTCGCGGGCGATCTCGCGCGAATGTACATGCGCTTCGCCGAGTCGCGCGGCATGCGCGTCGAATTGGTTTCAGAAAACGAGAGCGACGCCGGCGGCTATAAGGAAATCGTCTTTAACATCAAAGGCGATTCGCCATATCGCTACTTCAAGTACGAGTCGGGCGTGCATCGCGTCCAGCGTGTTCCCGCAACCGAAGCTCAGGGGCGCATTCACACCTCGACGGCGACGGTCGCGGTACTGCCTGAAGTCGATGAAGACGTGCAGATCGAGATCAAATCCGGCGACCTGCAAATCGACACCTACAAAGCTTCAGGCGCCGGTGGTCAATACGTCAACAAGACCGAATCGGCGATCCGCATTACGCACGTGCCGACCGGCCTCATCGTCGCGTCGCAGCAAGAGCGCTCGCAGATGCAAAATCGCGAGAAGGCCATGACGATGCTGCGCGCGATGCTCTACGAGCGCCAGCAACGCGAAAAAGAAGAA
The DNA here is from genome assembly GCA_035486535.1 of Candidatus Acidiferrum sp. Taxonomy (GTDB): domain Bacteria; phylum Vulcanimicrobiota; class Vulcanimicrobiia; order Vulcanimicrobiales; family Vulcanimicrobiaceae; genus Aquilonibacter. The sequence continues at coordinate 15,525 of DATHMY010000108.1, read as the reverse complement.
GCGATGGGATCGCTGCGGCGCAGCCAAGTCGGCACCGGCGATCGTTCGGAGAAGATTCGTACTTACAACTACCCGCAAGACCGCGTGACCGATCACCGGATCAACGAGAGCTACGGCAATATTCGCGGCGTCACCGACGGCGCGCTCAGTCCGATCGTCGATGACTTGCTCGCGGATGAACAAGCCCGTTTGCTCGCCGGCGAAGATCCGCCCGCGGCGTGAGCGAGGCGCTGCTGGCGTTCGTCACCGGCAAATCGCCGGCGTACTTGCGCGCCCACGCGGACGAACCGCTTCCCGACGAAATCGCCACGAAATACGCGGCGCTCAAGGCGCGACTCGACCAAGGCGAACCGCTTGCATATATCACTGGAACCGCCGGATTCTACCGCCGCGAGTTCCTGGTTGATCGGCGCGTCTTGATTCCGCGGCCCGAGACCGAGCATCTCCTTGAAGCAGCGATTGCGTTTTTGCGATTGCGAGAACACCCGCGTGTGCTTGATGTCGGTACCGGCAGCGGCGCGATCGCGCTGACGATCGCGGCCGAAGTCCCAGACGCGCGCGTTGAGGCGGTTGATGCCTCGCCCGAAGCACTGGTCGTCGCGATTGCAAATCGTCAACGTCTGGGGTTGCTCGACCGGCGTGTGGCGTTCTATCTCGGCGATTTGCTCGACCCGGTCGCCGGTAAACGCTACGACGCGATCGTCGCGAACTTACCCTATGTGCCGACGGGGCAGGGCGACGCGGACCTGCGCTTCGAGCCGGCGCTCGCGCTCGACGGGGGCGCCGACGGCCTCGACGTCTATCGCCGGTTCTTTGCGGACGCGCCCGCCGCGCTCCAGGCCGGCGGGTTGCTGCTCGCCGAAGGGGCCCCGCCGATCGCCGACGGGCTCCTCGCGCTCGCGCGCGCCGCGTTCCCGCGCGCCGCGTTCCCGCAGGCAAGCGTCTCGCTCGAGCGCGATTACGGCGGTCGCGAGCGTTACGTCAAGGTGCTGACCCCCGTCTAGCGCGAATAAACACATCCCGAGATGGCGAAGTACATTTTCTTCACCGGCGGCGTGGTGAGTTCGCTCGGCAAGGGCATCACCGCAGCATCCCTCGGACGACTCCTCAAAGCTCGCGGCATCAGCGTTTCGATCCAGAAACTGGATCCCTACATTAACGTTGACGCAGGCACGATGAACCCCTATCAGCACGGCGAGGTCTTCGTAACCGAAGACGGTGCCGAAACCGATCTCGATCTCGGGCACTACGAGCGGTTCATCGACGAGAACCTGGTCCGCGCCAATAACGTGACGACCGGTCAAGTCTACAACTCCGTCATCGAAAAAGAGCGTCGCGGCGAATATTTGGGCGCAACCGTCCAAGTAATTCCGCATATCACCAACGAGATCAAGGCGCATATCAAGCGCGTTGCCGAAGCCAGCCACGCCGACGTGTGTATCGTCGAAGTGGGCGGTACGGTCGGCGACATCGAGTCGCTGCCGTTCTTGGAAGCGATTCGCCAGATGCGCTACGACGTCGGCGACGAGAACGTGATGTACTGTCACCTCACGCTGGTGCCGCACCTCGGCGCCGCCGACGAACTCAAGACCAAACCGACGCAGCACTCGGTGCGCGAGTTACGCGGGATCGGGATCTCGCCCGACGCCATCGTCTGCCGCACGCAATCGGCCATTACGATGCCGATCGAGCTCAAGGAGAAGATCGCGCTCTTCTGCGATGTGCCGCCGGGTTCGGTCGTGCAGAATATCGACGCGAAGACGATCTATCAAGTTCCGCTCAATCTCGAGGCCGAAGGCTTAGCTGACGCGGCGGTACGTAAACTCGGCCTGCCGACCAACGCGCCCAAGCTCGACGAGTGGATCAAGATCGTCGATCGCATCATGGCGCCCAAGCGTCACGTGCGCATCGCCCTGGTCGGGAAATACGTCGAACTCAAAGACGCCTACATCTCGATCAACGAGGCCCTGTATCACGCCGGCATCTTCCATCATGCCGAAGTCGAGATTCGGCGCATCGATTCGGTGACGGTCGAAACGCAGGGGGTCGGCGTGCTCAAAGGCGCGCACGGCATTCTGGTCGCGCCGGGGTTTGGCGCGCGCGGCGTCAATGGCAAACTTCAGGCGATCCGCTACGCGCGCGAACGCAAGATTCCATTCCTTGGGATCTGCTTTGGCATGCAGCTGGCGTGCGTCGAGTTCGCCCAAAACGTTTGTGGCATTCCTAAAGCAAGTTCAATCGAAGTCGACGAGACCACGCCTGATCCGGTGATCGATTTCATGCCCGACCAGCGAGATCTGGAGATCTACGGCGGCACCATGCGGTTGGGATCCTATAGCTGTACGCTCGATCCGGATTCGCTTGCACATACGGCCTACGGTGCAACCGAAATCAGTGAGCGCCATCGCCATCGCTACGAGTTCAACAATCGCTATCGCCCGGTGTTCGAAGAGCACGGCATGCGCTTCTCAGGCCATCACACGGTCGGCAAGACGACGCTCGTCGAGATCGTGGAGTTGCCGGGCGACATGCATCCCTGGTTCGTGGGCACGCAAGCGCATCCCGAGTTCAAGTCGCGTCCCAACAATCCGTCTCCGCTGTATCGCGACTTCGTCGGCGCGGCGCTCGCGCACGGCGGCACGTCCGCCGAGGTGCGTTCGGTCGGCGAACGCGTTGAATCCTAGCGACATCACCGCGTTCATCCTTACGCGCGACGAGGAGCGCGATCTCCCGCGCGCGATCACGAGCCTGCCACATGGCGTTTCGATTTTAGTGCTCGATGCGCTTTCCGCCGACAACACCGTCGCCTATGCGCGCGCGGCCGGCGCTCGAGTCATCGAACGCGGCTGGACGGACTTCGTCGACGCGCGCCGTTTCGGACTGGGACAGATCACTACCCCGTGGACGCTGATGCTCGATGCCGACGAAGAGCTCGACGACCGGTTGCGCGACGCAATCGTGGCGGCAAGTGGCGACGTCGACGGCTACATCGTGCGGCGCACTACCTATTTCCATGGCAAACCGATGCGCATGTGGAGCGACGAGCCACTGCTGCGTCTCGTGCGCACGAGCGCCGCGCGGATCGAGAACGTCGCCTTGCACGAGCGGCTCGCGTGCGAGGGAACAACGCGCGAGTTGAGCGGCACGCTCTGGCACTATTCGTATCCCGACGCGCGCAACTATCGCGAGAAGTTCGAGCGGTACACGGCGATCGAAGCGCTCGCGCGCACGCCCAGCCGGTGGGGTACCGCGCGTGAAGCGGCGCTGGTGCTCCCACGCTTCGCCAACGGCCTGCTGCGGCGTGGCGCCCTGCGCGACGGACCGCGGGGCTGGTATGTCGCGTGGTACTCGGCGCTCTATCCGGCGGTGGTGGCGTGGAAGTCGCTGCGCCAAGCCGGTCGCGACCGCAAGAAACGCTGATGACGCGAATCGGATTGGATGCACGCTGTGGCCGTCATATTTCGGTCGGCATGCGCACCTATATGAAAGAAGTGAGCGCGCGTTTGCCACGGGTTGCGCCCGAATTCGAGTACCGGCGCTACACCCAAGGCGAGAATCTCGCCGCGCTCGAGCAAGTCGCGCTGCCATTGCGGATGCGCCGCGACCGCATCGACGTCGCGCACTTCATGTCGCAGTACGTGCCGCTCTTCGCGGGCGGCCGCTTCCTCTTTACGATTCACGACGTCATCCATCTGCGCTTTCTCGAGTTCTTCAAGCCGACAATCTCGCCGTACTATCGCGCCGTCGTCCGGCGCGCCGCGCGCAAGGCCGCGCGCATCATCACCTCGGATAGCCGCACGATTGGCGATTTAGTCACGCTGCTCGGCGCGGATCCGGCCAAGATCCGGGTGGTACCGCTGGCGCCGCGCGAGCGCTTCTTTACCCAGGCGCAACCGTACCACGCGCCGCGTCCGTACCTCATCAACGTCGGCAACCATCGCGTGCACAAGGATATTCCAACGCTGCTCGCAGCCTGGTCAGCGCTGCCGGCGCGCTATGAGATCGATCTTTACCTCACCGGGCCGGATGACTTTGGTGGCGAGTTGCAGCGCCGCTCGACCGATCGGCGCCGCGCTGTGGCCCTCGGCGATATCGACGACGACGCGCTCGCAAGCTATTACGCCGGCGCGTTCGTGCTGGTCCATCCCTCGCTGCTCGAGGGCTTCGGATTGCCGTTCGTCGAGGCGATGGCGCAAGGTTGTCCGGTGATTGCGACGGCGACCTCGATCCCCGATCCCGTTGCGGATGCAGCGCTGCTTTTCGAACCGCGCGATGTCGAAGCTCTGCGCGCGCAACTCGAGCGCTTGCTCGACGACCAGGCATTGCGCACGGCGCTCGTTGAACGTGGACGCCAAGCCGTTGCGGCGCTGAGTTGGGACCGAACGGCGCGCGAGACGGCCGACGTCTACCGCGAAATCGTCGAGGAGGGACGATGATTCACGTTTTGGCAGCGACGATCGCTATCGTCTTCAACGGGGTCAAGCTGCAGCTGCAGCCGCCACCGATGATGGTGCATGGGGAACTGTACGTGCCGGTGCGCCGTACGATCGAGGCGCTCGGACTGCAGTTCATCCAAGTGGGCGGCCACATCGAGACCCAGGTCGGCTCGAAGATGGTCACGCTGCCGATCGGCAAGGGCAATACCGTCGAGGTTAAGGACGTGCTCTTCGCCCCGATGCGCTTCTTTACCGAAGTGCTCGGCGCGCAGGCGACGTTCGATAGTCACACGCAAACCGTCACGATCGTCGCACAGCTCGTTGGAACCTCATCGAACGGGCTGATTCTCACGCATACCTCAGCCGAGCGCTACGGTACGGTTAGCGCGGTCGATCTCACCTCCGATCCGCCAACCGTCACGCTCGAGTACAACGCCGCGATTCATACCGTGCCGATCGGTGCAAACGCAATCGTCGAGATGCACGACGTCGCGGCCAACGTGGAAGTACCGGGTGAGCTTTCCGACCTGCATCCCGGCGACTTCGCCCGAATCTATATGGATCGCAGCGGCCACGTGCAGCGCGTCGAAGACGCGTTCGGCTCGCGCGCCGGCCACATCGCCGCGGCCACGTCGTCGGAATTTGTCATGGCCGACGGTCACGTCATCGTTCCGGATCGCAACACGCAGGTCGTGCTCAACGGGCAAAGCGCCGCCGTCGCGGATTTGCGCGTCGGCGACGTCGTGACCGTTCGCTATAACGTCGAGACGAATGAAATTCGCACGATTCTGGCGAGCCGTCCGGTGGCCAGCGTCTCGCCGGTGCCCGGCGGACCGGCGATTAGCTCGGTGAACATCGATAGCAATCGGCCGCTGCGCGCCGGCGATAGCGTCACCGTGACGCTGCAGGGTACGCCGGGTGGCGCCGCAAGCTTCGATATCGGCTCGTACGTGACGAATCTCGCGATGAGCGAACGCTCGCGCGGCAACTACAGCGCGAGCTATGCGATTCCAAACGGGGCCAACTTCAGCGACGTGCCGATCATCGGCAATTTGCGCGTCGGCGGCACGAGCGCGCCCGCCGTGCAAGCCGCCCAGACGCTTTCGGCTTCGAGTTCGCCGCCGGGCATTTCGGACTTTGCGCCAGGTGAGGGGGCGGTGGTCAACACCGGCTCACCCGCGATTTACGCGACCTTCGCGGCGGATGCGGTGCCGGTCAATCCGTCGAGCGTCATACTCTGGGTTGACGGGCGCGACGTAACCTCGGAATCGCTGCGCACCCCAACCTTCATCCAATACATGCCCTCGTACACGTATCACCGCGGCACCGTGCACGTCACCGTGCGCGTGGCCGATCTGGCCGGTAACACCACGACCAAGTCGTGGGACTTCGTCATTCGTTAGGAGAGAACGCCGGATGGACTGCCTGTTTTGCAAGATCGCCGCGGGCGAGATTCCTTCGAAGCCGGTCTATCGCGATGATACGGTACTGGCGATCGAAGACATCAATCCGCAGGCACCCACGCATATTTTGGTGATGCCGGTCGCGCATCACGCGAACATCGGCGAGCTTTCCGATGCAAACGACGGCGCGCTGCTGGCGCACCTGATGGCGGTCGCAACCAAACTTGGCCGCGAGCGCGGACCCGACGGCTATCGCCTCGTCATGAACACCGGCAACGAGGGCGGGCAGACGGTGGATCATCTCCACGTGCACGTCCTAGCTGGAAGGCATTTGACCTGGCCGCCCGGATAGTGCTACAGTACCCCGGCTGGGCCTCGCAGGAGGCTTAATCTTTGCGTGCACCCTGATAGGGTGGCGCCGAAAGGGGGGTTGTTCAACGATGGAAGTTCGCGTATCTCCGGGTGAGTCTATTGAGAGCGCGCTGCGCCGTTTCAAGAAGGCCACCCAAAAGGCGGGTATACTCGCCGAGGCGCGCAAGCACGAGCATTACGAAAAGCCGAGCGTGCGCCGCAAAAAGAAGTCCGCGGCCGCTCGTAAGCGCCGGGCATAACCCTTGGGCACCTTAAAAGACCGCATCGCCTCCGATCTCAAGGAGGCGATGAAGGCGCGTGACCAATTGCGGTTGGACACGCTGCGCTCGGTGCTTTCCGGCTTTACCTATAAACGAAGCGAAGCCGGCGCGGAGCTTTCCGACGCCGACGAGCTTGCGGTCGTGCAAAAGCAGGTCAAGCAGCGTAACGACTCGCTTGCCGAGTTCGAAAAAGCCGGTCGTCAGGATTTGGCCGATAAGGAACGCGCCGAGCGCGAGATTCTCGCCGGCTATTTGCCCGCCCAAAAGTCGGCCGACGAGATTCGGGCGATCGTCAAGGCGGCCGTCGCCGCGCTGCCCGAAGGCGGCCGAAATCAGGGCGCCGCGATGAAAGCCGTCATGCCCCAGCTCAAGGGCCTTGCCGACGGCAACCTCATCCGCCAGATCGTCACCGAGGAACTCAGTTAGAAGAAACCTTGCTGTGCTGCGAAAGTAGCATTCAGCATGTCTCCTTGGCGCTTTCTCCGGGTCGCAATCTCGCTCGCATTCGTCGCGGGCGGTCTTTCCGGGTTCGCGGCTGCCGCACCGTCGGCGCCGGTGGTCATCGTCCCGATTAGCGGGATGGTCGACGACGGTATGGCGCACTTGGTGCAACGTGCGATCGCGCAAGCCGATGCCGACCATGCGGCGGCCGTCGTACTCGATGTCGATAGCGACGGCGGCTTGGTCGAAGCGGCACAAGATATTCGCGGCGCGATCTTCGCCGCGCACGAGCCGGTCTACGCATTTGTCGAGCGTCGCGCCTTTTCGGCTGCGTCGCTGATCACGCTCTCGACCTCGCGCATCTATATGGCGCCGGGTTCGGCGATCGGCTCGGCCGAACCCCATCCCGACAATCCCGAAACGGTCTCGGCGGTCAAAGCGCTCTTCGTGTCGACCGCGCAGCGCAATCATCGTCCCGAAAAACTTGCCGCCGCATTTGTCGACAAGTCGATCGACGTCCCGAGGTATAAGACGCCGGGGACGTTCCTGACGCTGCCCGCACAAGACGCGGTGAAGACCGGTATGGCGGATGCCATCGCACCGTCGCTGGACGCGGCGCTCGCTTCCGTGCACCTCGCGGATGCTCCGCGCGTGACGCAAAGTTACAGTTGGGGCGAAGAGCTGGCGCGCTTTGCCAACACATTCGAGATCTCGGCCCTCTTGCTGAGCATCGGTACGCTTGGGCTGGTTGTCGAGATGCAGACGCTGCACGGCATCGCGGGGACGATCGGGGTTCTTGCGCTCGGGCTGTTTTTCGGCACGCACATCTACGCCGGATTTTCGAACGGCTTGGTGATCGCGCTCGCGATTGCCGGTCTGCTCGGCATTCTTTGGGAGTTGCACGTGGTTCCGGGCCATGGTATTCCCGGTGTCTTGGGACTGCTGGCCTTGTTCGCTGCGGTCTTTCTCGCGTTTGGCATTCCGTTCACGTTCATTGCAATTGAAACGATGTCAACCGCGATCATCTTGACGGTCATCTGCTTCGCGCTGCTAACACGCATTTTCCCGGAGAACGCGTGGATGCGCCGTTTGGCGCTGGCGGAAACGCAAGGCCCCGACTACGTTACCAGCAGCGATTTTTCGGCGCTGCTCGGCAAGACAGGTGTCGCCGCTTCCTATCTGCGCCCCGCCGGGGTGGCACAAATCGACAGCAAGCGCGTCGACGTGCTGACCGAGGGAGAATTCATCGCGGCGGGAACGCCCATCCGCGTCACGCGTGTCGAAGGCGCGCGTATCTTCGTCGAGCCGGTTACCCTCCCTAGCTATAAATAAGGAGTCTCAATAGCGTGGATCTCGCAGTCGTCGGAGTGGTGATCGTCGTCTTCGTTGCGATCATTCTTTTCTTCGTATTCCTCTATTACTTTCCGATCGGCACCTGGATCCGCACGGTCGCGGCCGGCGTTCCGCTGGGCATCATTACGCTCGTGCGGATGCGTTTGATCGGCATCCCGCCCAGTGTGATTGTGGCAAACTACGTGCGCGCACGAAAGGCCGGGCTGAATCTGACGGTCGATCAGATGCAGTCGCACTTTCTCGCGGGTGGTAACGTCGAGGCCGTCACGCTCGCGATGATCGCTGCGCAGCGCGCGCAGATTCCGCTCGACTGGCAGCGCGCGGCGGCGATCGATCTCGCCGGGCGCAACGTGGTCGAGGCGCTCCAGACCTCGGTCACCCCTAAAGTGATCGAGACGCCGATCTTCCAGGGCGTCGCGCAGAACGGCATTCAGCTCAACGTCAAAGCGCGCGTCACGGTACGCAGCAATCTCGACCGCTATGTCGGCGGCGCGGGCGAACAGACGGTCATCGCGCGCGTCGGTGAAGGTGTCGTCGCGGCGGTGGGCGCGGCGATCGATCACAAGGAAGTGCTCGAATATCCAGATCGTATCTCCAAGACGGTGCTTGCCAAAGGCCTCGATGCCGGTACGGCGTTCGAGATCGTCTCGATCGACATCGCCGACGTCGACGTCGGTAAGAACATCGGCGCCGAATTGCAAACCTCGCAAGCCGATGCCGATCGGAAGATCGCTCAGGCGAAGGCGTCGGAGCGGCAATACGCGGCCCTTGCGGCCGAACAGGAGCAAAAGGCTGAGACGCAAGCGATGCGCGTGAAGGTCGTCGAGGCCGAAGCTTCGATCCCGCTGGCAATCGCTGAGGCGTTCCGGAACGGAAACCTTGGCGTCATGGACTATTACAAGCTCAAGAATCTGCAGGCCGATACCGGCATGCGCGATTCCATCGGCAACAGCGTCGAAGGTGGTGCTTCCTCCGACCTGAACCAGCCGCCGCAACCGCCGGCGCCGGGACGGTAAGCCTCGATGCACGACATCGGCTCGATCATTTGGATCGCTATCGTCCTGATCGGGGTCGTCTCGAGCATTCGGAAGAACATGCAGCGGGCGCGGGCGCAGCGCGCGCCCGCGCCGCAGCAGATGGCCGTGCAGCGACCAGCACCACCGCCTCCGCCGCCGCCCGTGTCGGCACCGCGGTACGCCGCGACCGCGTTTGCCATGCCGCCCGTCGACCCGCCCCCGCGCCCGGTGCCCCCTCCGCCCGTCGCAGCAGCGCCGGCGCCGGCATCATTCGCGTTTGCGCCGGCGGCTCGGATTGGAACCTCCCCGATTCGTGGTATGTTCGGAGGAGGCGCGACCCTTATTCGCGCTATAGTTGCCGCCGAGGTCTTGGGGCCACCGAAAGCATTTCAGGAGCAAACGATCTGGAGTCCACGTCACAGCGAACCGTCGATTTAAGCGATCTCGAAGATCGCGTTCGTCTCTTCGGACAATTCGATCAAAATCTCTCAGCACTCGAAAACGGATTGCGGGTAAGCGTTCGCGCTGACGGTGATCGTCTGATGCTCGCGGGTTCCGCGGTCAACGTTGAACGTGCCGAGCACGCCGTGCGTCGCATGCTCGATGCTGCAGTCGATGGCGCACAGATCACGCCCGACGACGTGGCGCTGGCGATTTCCGATGCCGGCCAACAGGCAAATGGACGCGCGTTACCGGGGACATTGATTCGCGCGCAACGCGGCAAAGAGATCCGGCCGAAGACCGCTGGTCAGCGCGCGTTCGTGCAATCGATCGAGAACAACACGTTGACCGTTGGGATTGGACCCGCCGGTACCGGCAAGACATTTCTCGCGGTAGTGATGGCGGTGCGCGCGCTCAAGAATCATGAGGTCTCGCGCCTTATCCTTTCGCGGCCGGCGGTTGAAGCGGGCGAGAAGCTCGGCTTTCTGCCCGGCGATCTGCGCGAGAAGGTCGATCCGTATCTGCGTCCACTCTACGACGCGCTCGAGGATTTGCTCGACGACGGCGTGGTCGCTCGCTATCTCGAACGGGGTACGATCGAAGTGGCGCCGCTTGCCTATATGCGCGGTCGCACGCTCAACGACGCCTTCGTGATTCTCGACGAAGCCCAGAACGCCACCGCCGATCAGCTCAAGATGTTTCTCACGCGATTGGGCGCGGGCTCGAAGATGGTGATCAACGGCGACGTGACCCAGATCGATCTCCCGTCGGGCGGTCGCAGCGGTCTGCGCGATGCCGCGCGCCGGATCGGCATCATCGACGACGTCGGCGTCGTGGAGTTGGACGAAACCGACGTCGTGCGTCACCCGCTGGTGGCACGCATCATCAGAGCGTATGCAAATCCACTACCGGAATAACGTACGCGGGAGCGGCATCGACCCGCGCGCGCTCAAGAGTGTGATGCGCCGGCTCCTCGCCGGGGTCGATCGCGCCGACGCGGCGATCTCGCTGACGCTGGTCGATGACGCGGCCATTCGAACGATCAACCGCGAGCACCGCGGCAAGGATCAACCTACCGACGTGCTCTCGTTTCCGCTCGAGCCCGAAGGGTTTGTCCCCGAAGTATTGCTCGGTGACATCGTAATTTCGCTCGAAACCGCGCGCCGCCAGGCGGCCGACTACGATGCGCCGTTGCAACGCGAAGTCGAACGCTTGATGATTCACGGCCTGCTGCACGTCCTTGGGCACGATCACATGGAGCCCGAAGAACGGCGCGCGATGGAAGCCGAAGAGCGCCGGCTCGCGGCGGTAATCGGCATGCCCTGGCCCTACGACGAGAACTGAGTAGAAGCATCGATGCGCTTTTGGCGTTCGTTCAATCACGCGTTCGCCGGCATCATGTATGCCGCGCGAACGCAGCCCAATATGCGCGCGCACCTGATCATTTCCTTACTCGTGATTTTGGCGGCGCTGATCTTACGCCTGGGACGCGACTACGTCGTCGACTTGGTGATTATCATCGCGGTCGTGCTGGCGCTCGAGCTGCTCAACACCGCGGTCGAATCGATCGTCGATCTGCTCACCGTCACCCATCACCCGCTAGCAAAGACCGCCAAAGACGCCGCGGCCGGGGCCGTCCTGATCGCCTCGATCGCTGCGGTCGTGGTCGGTTACCTGATCTTCTATCAGGGCCTGATCAACGGTGGCCAGCGGGTCTACGAAGCGGTCGCAAGCGTGCCGAGCAACATTGCCTTCGTCGTCCTGGCGGTCGTCGCGATCGCAACGATCTTCGCCAAGGCCTGGGTCGGGCGGGGGTCGGCGCTGCAGGGCGGTGCCATTTCGGGCCACGCCGCGCTGGCCTTCGCGGCTGCTACGCTCCTCGCGTTCCTCTACCAACGGCCGCTGGCGGCGCTCCTGGCCTACTTCGTGGCCTTCCTGGTGGCCCAGAGCCGGGTTGAGGCCAAGATCCACAGCACGGGCGAGGTGGTGGCCGGTTCGGTCCTCGGGGCGGTGGTCGCCCTCGCGGTGTATCTGCTGGCACGCTCGCACCTTGTGCTATAATGGCGCCGATTTGAATACCGACCCTGACCGAAGTCCCGCATCATGACGGCGGCTCACCCGACTAACTGGCTCGAAGTCGCCGCGCTGATCGTCCTGGTGCTTGCCGCGGCCTTCTTTTCGGCTTCGGAGACCGCCCTGGTCTCGGTCGGGCGGGTACGTGCCCGCAGCCTCCACGACCGCAAGCTCCGTCACTCGGGCAGCGTCGTCGCGGTGGTCGACGACAAGAGCCATGTGCTCACGTCGATCCTGATCGGCAACACGGTTGCATTGCTGGCAGCCGACTCGCTTGCTACCACGATCGCCTACGATATGGGCTTGGCGCAGCCGGCGCTGTGGTCGACCTTCGTGATGGCGCTCGTGCTGCTGCTCTTCGGCGAGATCATTCCCAAGACGCTGGCGGCAGGCAGCGGCGACCGCTGGTTGCTGGTGCTTTCGCCGACACTGCGCATCGTTGCCGTCATCATCGGCCCGATCAGTAATGCCTTCACCTTTTTCGCCAACGGCGTCTTGCGAATCTTCGGTATCCGCGTGGCGCATCAGATCTATGTAACCGAAGAAGATATTCGTTCGCTGGTCGATGTCGGCGCCGAACAGCGCGTGATCGAAGAAGAAGAACGCGAGATGATCCACTCGGTCATCGAGTTCGGCGATACGATCGTGCGCGAGATCATGACGCCGCGACCAGAGATGGTGGCGGTCTCGATCGACGATTCGCCGCGGCGCGCCCTCGACGTCGTCATTTCCGAAGGGTACTCGAAGCTGCCCGTCTATCAGGAATCGAAAGACGATATCGTCGGCGTGGTCCACGACCGCGAGTTGCTCATCGCACTGGCCAACGGTACGCTCGCGCAAACCAGCCTGCGCTCGCTGATGCGTCCTGCACCGCACGTCCCGGAGACCAAGAAGCTCGCCGAGCTGCTGCGCGAGATGCAGCGCGAAAAATTTTCGATGTCGATCGTGGTCGACGAGTATGGCGGCACGGCAGGTTTGGTGACGATGGAAGACCTGCTCGAAGAGATCGTCGGCGAGATTCGCGACGAGCATGACCAAGACGAGCAAGAGCCGATTCACGTCGTTTCCGACGAAGAGGCAGTGGTCGAAGCCGGCACCAACATCGAGGACGTTAACGACAAGCTTGGCACGGAGATTCCGAGCGAGGATTTTGAAACGATCGGCGGCTACGTCGTGGGACTGTTCGGACGCCTGCCGCGCGAGGGCGAAGAGATCGTTGCTGATCGGCACACGCGGCTGAAGGTGGAACGCACGCGCGGCCGGCGCATCCTCTCGGTGCGAATCTTCATTAGCCCTAACGGCACCGCACATGCTGACGAGGCATTGGAAAATGAGCACGACGTTGCTCAGTGACCATGAAGCGTTGCTCGAGGCGGCGCGCAATGCTCGCCAGAACGCCTACGCTCCCTACTCGCAGTTTTCGGTGGGTGCCGCACTCGATACCGGTGATGGTCGGGTATTTCTGGGATGTAATGTCGAAAACGCCAGCTATGGGCTCACAATGTGCGCCGAGCGTGTCGCGATCGGTACGGCGGTAACCGCCGGCTACCGCGCTTTCGCGACGATTGCAGTCGCCGGGCCCGACGGCGTGGTGACGAGCCCGTGCGGTGCGTGCCGTCAAGTACTCGCCGAATTCAATCCCAACATGACGGTCGTCTACACGACGCCCGACGGACCGGTTATAACCACGGTCGCGGAGCTGCTTCCCCATTCCTTCGGCCCGCTCGTATAAGACGCGCGGCATCGTGCTGCGCGCGCGTCCACTTGGTGAAGCCGATCGCATCATCCGCCTCTTTACGAGCGAACGCGGAAAACTCGACGCGGTGGCGAAAGGCGTGCGCCGTGCCAAGAGTCATTTCGCCGGCCGTTTGGAATTTGGGAATGAGTGCGAGCTGCAGATGCACCACGGCCGCTCGCTCGATGTGATCGTGAGCGCCGACATCATCCGCGCGCCGTGGGAACGGCTGGTCGAGCCCGAACGATTCGCGACCGCGCAACTCATGGCCGAATTGATCGACGCGTTCTGCGAACCTGATTTTGCCATGCCCGACGTCTACACGCTGCTCTCGGGCGTGCTTTCGGCGATCGCCGCGAGTGAGACGCCGCGCGCGCTCGTTCCAAGGTTTTCGATGCGTTTGCTGGCGTCGCTCGGCATCGAGCCGCCGGTCGATGCGTGCATTCGCTGCGGGAAGGATCTCGATCGCGGCGCGGCCTGGGTCGATCCGCAAGCCGGCGGATTCATTTGCGGACGCTGCCGCGAAAGTTGGCGCGACTTGCCCGAACTCGATGCCGAGGATCTGCGCAACCTTACCGGCTTGCGCACGCCGCGCGGCGAGGACGCCGCGGCGCTGCTCGCGCGTCCGCGCGTCGCCGCAGCGATCGACGAGATCATCGTGCATCACCTTGGCAGAAAGCCGAAGGCGGCATCATAGCGATCATGGCGCTCGACGTGGGCAGCAAGCGGATCGGCGTAGCCATCGCCGACCCGACCGAGACGTTTGCGTTGCCCGCCGACACGGTGCTACGGACGACGCTCCACGACGATCTCGAGCGCCTCGCTGAACTGTTCGCCTCCTACAACGTGGTCGAACTCGTCGTCGGCGATCCGGTCGCGCTCTCGGGCGAACGTACCCTGGCCGCGCAAAAGATGGATGCGTTTGTCGAATCGCTGCGCAAGATCTTCAGCGGAACGATTCATCTCATCGACGAGCGGATGACGACCGCGCAGGTGACCAAGTCGCTCATCGCAGCCGACGTGTCCCGCAAGAAACGCAAGCAGGTCGTCGATAAGATGGCGGCTGCACTTATTTTAGAGACGTTTCTCGCGCGCCGGCGCCTAGGCGGTTCGTGAAGCGCAGCCCTCTTGTCGCGGCGTTCGCCCTGCTCGCGATCGTGATCGGCGGGTTGTCGAGCGTGTGGGGCTGGCTGGTGTATCTCGACCGTTCGCTGCCGGTCTCGAACACGCAGGTAATCATTCCGCGCGGCTCGACCCTGAGCGATATTGCAAGCTTGCTCGAGTCGCGCGGTGTCATCCGCAATGGATTCGTCTTTCGCGTATTGGCTCGTGCGCATCACGCCGACGAAGAGGTGCGTGCCGGTGCCTACGCGTTTGCGCCGCACGAAACCGAATCCGAGATTCTCGATCAACTGCGCAGCGGCGGCGCGCAGATCGCCACGTGGGTGACGATTCCCGAGGGCTTTACCGCCGCGCAGATCGCGCAGCGGCTACAAGCGGACGGAGTCGGTCGCGCCAATGATTTCGACCGCGCATTCCGCGGGCACGAAGGGTACCTATTTCCGAGCACCTACCTCGTGCCGCTGGCGGCCACGCCGGCAGCGGTGACGCACATGCTCACCGACCAGTTTGCCAAAGAGTTGCCGCCCGACGCTGCGGTGCGTGCGCATGCACTGCACGTGAGCGTGCCGCAGGCGGTCACCGTCGCGTCGCTGGTCGAACGTGAGGCGCAGATCGAATCCGACCGTCCGTTGATTGCCGGCGTGATCTACAACCGGCTGCGCCTGGGCATGCCGCTGCAGGTCGACGCGACCATCGAATATGCGCTACCCCAGCATAAATCGGTGCTCTCGCTGCGCGACTTGCAGGTCGATTCACCGTATAATACCTATGAGCATACGGGCCTGCCACCGACCCCGATAGCCAACCCGGGCTTGCCCTCCCTCCTCGCCGCGCTGCATCCGGCAAAGACCGACGACCTTTATTACGTTTACT
>DATHMY010000107.1:0-2274 GCA_035486535.1 Candidatus Acidiferrum sp. | reverse complement strand
CCATCGTCTTGCGTTTGTCGTTCCGCTTTTCATTGCGACGCTCGGTACGCTCGTGGCGATTGCCTTCGTGCATCCAACGCTAGGCGCCGTCGTCTCTGAACTCCTGATCGGCAACCTTGTGATGGCGCTTGCGGTAGTCGTCTCGCTTGCGCTTCAGGGCCTGCGAGAATCGCGTACGTGAAGGTTCTGCTCGTCGGCGGTTCCGGTCAGCTCGGCTCAGAGATTCAATCGCGGTGGACAAACGACCAGATCGTTGCGCCGCCTCACGAGGACGTGGATCTCTCCTGCAACAGTCCGCTCGAACGCGCGATCGATGCCGAACGGCCGGACATTCTTGTCAACTGCGCGGCATTCCACAACGTCGATGTCTGCGAGACCCAGCCCGAACGCGCGTTTGCGATCAACGCACTCGCCGTCGATCGCGTTGCGGCCGCATGCTCGCTGCGCGGTATCGCTTTTATGACGATTAGCACCGACTACGTCTTCGACGGTACTGCGTCGCTACAGTATACGGAAGAAGACTGCCCGCGCCCGATCTCGGCCTACGGCGCCTCCAAACTCGCCGGGGAGCAGCTCGTCTTGCGGCGCGAGATGAAGGCATATGTCGTGCGCACCTGCGGCGTCTACGGCGTGCATGCGTCGAAGAGCAAGGGCACCTTTATCGACCGAGTCATTACCCAGGCGCGCTCAGGGCAGACGCCGCGCGTCGTAAGCGACGTCATCGCCTCACCAACGTACGCGGGTCATCTGGCGATCGCGTTACGTGAGATCGTCGCAAGCGATGCGTACGGTCTCTATCACGCCTGCAACGTCGGCCCCGTCAGTTGGTATGAGTTTGCTCGTGCTGCGCTGGAGCTCGCCGGGATCTCGCACGTCATCGAGCCGATCTCCGCGTCGCAGTGGAAGGCACCCGCGCGTCGCCCCGCGTTCTCGGCGCTCGCGAACGATAAACTCGGGCGGCTCGGCATCGTGATGCCGTCGTGGCGTGAGGGGCTCGCCGCCTACCTGCACGATTCGTAAGTCGGCATGGTTCGCGCGGGTTGGTGGCCAATACGACCGGGGCAGTGTTCAGCGACCTTCTCGGCTGGTTCACGGGTAAGGATGCCAACCGCCGCAAGTATCCCCGAAAGCGGAAGCCGTATCGGGCGACGGTCTCTGTAGACGGCGGACTCACACAGAAACCCGCGATCGGTTTAGATATAAGCGGGGGCGGTTTGTGCGTCCTTACACAAGAACCGGTCGGCCGCGACGAGTTCGAGATCCGTGCGACCATCGAGACGCGCGTCATTCGCATGCGCGCGAAAGCCGTGTGGCAAGACACCGTCTCGCATCAGGGCAAGTCCGTTTGGCGCTACGGCATGCGTTTCACCGGCATCTCGGCCGACGACTGGGACGCGATCATTCGCTACACCACCGACAAGCCTGTCGCCGAAGCGAGCAAGGCGCAAGAGGAACTCGTGACCGTCCGCATGACGCCGGACGATGCGAACCGCCTGCTCCCGCTTGCATTGCAAGAGCGTCTGCTCGGGATGCTGGTCGAACGGCGTCGACTCTCGCCGATTCAAGAAAACGTGACGCCGCTCGTGCAATACTTCTACTCCGGCGTCGTGCGCCACAACAACGCGCTGGTGCACCGCTTGACGATTCAGTCGAAGGTGGTCGGGCCCGAGGGCGCCGAGATTTATGAAACGCGGTTCGTATTCGATGACCAGGGGACGACGATTCAAGTCCTCAACTAGCCCCTTGTGAAGAAGACTGCGCTCATCACCGGGATCACGGGCCAAGACGGCTCGTATCTCGCGGAATTGCTGCTCGACCAGGGCTACCGCGTCGTCGGGATGACACGCCGCACCTCGACTGATGTTCACGAGCGCATCGCGCATCTGGTCGATGAAATCGAATTCGTCTCGGGCGATCTGCTGGATCAGTCATCGATCACGTCGATCGTGCGCGATGTACGACCAAACGAAGTGTATAATCTCGCCGCCCAATCATTCGTGCCCACCTCGTGGCAGCAGCCCGTGCTCACCGGCGAATTCACCGCGCTCGGTGTGACGCGCGTGCTCGAAGCAATCCGCACAACCGATCCGTCAATTCGTTTCTATCAAGCTTCGAGCTCTGAAATGTTCGGCAAGGTGGTCGAGACGCCGCAGCGCGAGAGCACCCCGTTTTATCCGCGCAGCCCATACGGCGTTGCGAAAGTGTACGGCCATTGGATCACGGTCAACTATCGCGAGTCCTACAATATATTTGCGGTCAGCGGGATACTGTTCA
>DATHMY010000106.1:0-4172 GCA_035486535.1 Candidatus Acidiferrum sp. | reverse complement strand
ACAAAATACTTCACTGCGACTGAAGTAGCCGGGCGACCGCCGTCAAATACTGCCCGAATGTCGAATACGCAAACCGACGAACAGCGTAAGGCAGAGCGGCGTAACGGCGATCGCCGGGTGATCAACATCGCCACAACCCCTGACCGTCGTCAAGGTACCGATCGGCGCGCGCGCGAGCGGCGCGCCAACTAGCGTCTTAGCATAGCGGGGCGCTTCCTAGCGTTGGGCCGGCGCGATTGAGCCGGCCGCTATTTCCTATTGCCAGGAGATGGCAAAGCCCAAGCCAATGGAGCACATCCTTTCCATTTGGCTTGCCTATGAATTTCAAAGATCTTCACTACGCACTCGCCCTCGAACGCCGGCGCAGCTTCAGCCGCGCCGCCGAAGAGTGTGGCGTCGCGCAGCCCACCTTGAGCGCCCAGATCCGCAAGCTCGAGAGCGAACTCGGCGTCGAGCTCTTCGAGCGCGACGGCCGGACGATCCGCGTAACGCCGGCCGGCGAATTGATCTTAGACCAGGCACGTTTGGCCCTTGGTGCGGTTGCCCGGATCGAGGAGTTGGCCCAGACACGCGCCGATCCGTTGGTCGGGCCGATTCGCTTAGGTGTCATCCCCACGCTCGCGCCGTATCTGCTGCCCGGGGTGCTTGGGCCGCTCCAAGCCCGGCTGCCGCTCGCGCCGCTGGTTGTGGTGGAAGACATGACGCACCGGCTGCTCGAGTCGATCCACGCGGGACGATTGGATGCCGCGCTGGTCGCAACCGACCATCGTGACGGAAATCTCTCCGAGATCGCGCTTTTCGACGAGCCGTTTAGCTTGGCGCTTCCTGCCAGCGACCCGCTCGCCGCGCGCGACAGCGTGCGCGTCGAAGACCTCGATCCATCGGCGCTGATCTTACTTGCCGACGGTCATTGCCTCTCGGACCAGGCTCGCGCGCTGTGCGGTCAGGCTCGCGGGCGCGGGCTGCGCAGCGATTTGAGTGCGACCAGCCTCGAGACCGTGCTCAATCTCGTCGAAGCGGGACTCGGCATGACGATCGTTCCGCACCTGGCGCGAACCCACTTCGAAGGGCGCTTCGCCCGGATTGCGTTTCGCCCGCTGGAGGGCCCGGAGTCGGCCCGCGCGATTCGCGTGATTCATCGTGCCTTCGTGCCACGCCGTCCAGCGATCGAACGCCTCGCAACGACGATCCGGACGAGCGTCAGCGTAGGCACGGCCGCGCAGAGTGTGTAAGATGCAGCTATGTCTGACGTGAATCGGGATCTTTTTCCGACGAGCCGCATCAACGTTCCGAATCTCGTTCCGTTGATGGAGCGTCTGCGGGATGAAGCGCTCAAGCGTTCGGTCACGATCTTACACGTCGCCTCCTTCGAAGAAGGCGAGTGGATCTGCTCGACGGCTTCAGCTCGGCTTTCGCGCGAGCATGTCCCACATCTCGCGCCGCAAGACGGCAAAGTGATCGATCTCGTCGAGCAAGCTATCCGCTCGAAAATTCCGATCGTCTTCGTGGGCGAGATTCGTCGCGAAGAGGACGCGCGCGCATTACGCGCGGCGGCCACACTCGGCGTTCGAACGGTCGGATTTCTCACACGCGAATCGCGGCACGAGGCCGAGAACACGATCGCAATGCTCGGCAGCTGGAGCAGCTTCGATGTCGCGCTGCTCTCGGAATACCCCGCCTAGAGTTCAAGCTCGCTCGCGTAGACCGGGACGACTTCGCCGCCCACGATGATTTGCTGGACGTACGTGCCTTCGACGGAGAAGCGCGCGTGAAGAAACGACGGGCGACCCATCGCAACGCCTTGACGCACTTCGAGCGACGTTCGGCTTTGATCGAGCAACCGCCACCAGCCCAACGCCGCGCACAATGGCGCGACCGATGAGCCGGTCGCGGGATCTTCGCCAACGTTGCTGGCTAAATCGGCGAACATGCGCGAGTAAGCTTTGCCGCCCTGATAGCTCAGGATGAGCACGTTGCCCTCGCCGACCTCCTCGTTGGTCGCCTTGACCAAGTCGCCGCGATCGAGCATAACCCAATCGACGTTTTGCTCGGTGTCGAGCAGCACGCACAAGAACTCGACGCCGCGACCGCCGAAGACTTGCGGCGGCATCATGACGCTCGAAACCGGTAATCCCAACGCCTGCGCGACGGCCGCGCGATCGATCGCCGGGCTCAGCGCTTCGGCAGGCGGCGGTGTCATCCACAACATCTGCTTCTCGCTGCGCACCGGGACAACACCGGCTTCCATTTCGAACGCGAGATCCGGCGGCGCTCCGCGTTGCTGGAGCACGAAGGCCGTGCCCAGCGTCGGATGGCCGGCGAACGGCAATTCTCGCCCTGGCGTGAAGATCCGCACGTGGTGTGTCGCGCGCTCGTCGTTCGGCTTCATCACGAAGGTCGACTCCGAGAGGTTCATTTCGCGCGCAATCTTCTGCATGGTCTCACCGTCGACGCCGTCGGCATCGAGAAAGACCGCAAGCGGATTTCCACCGAAGCGCGTGGACGTGAAAACGTCCACATGATATAAAGGCAGCTTCATGCTCATACCCGATCCTACCGCGATTTTCACGCAAGCGCAAACCGCTTGGAGTGCACGAGCCATACCGGCCTATGAGTCATTCACGCTGCCGTGTTCCGTGACGACGCTCTCCGACAAGTGCAGCCCTGGGACGCAGGTGCAGTTTATCGTGCGCTTAAGCGATGGCCGTTCTTTTGCGCAGACAATCCCCGCCGACGGCACTCCCGCAACGGTACTCCTGCACGGCAGCTTTATCTTCGGTCCCGCCGGTGCGCCGCTCGGATTTTACCGTCGCTCGCCGGTCCCCGGCGCGCCTGCGCCGCCGCCGAATCTCGCAGAAGATCCGATGACCACCATCACAACCGTGACCGCGGTGGACCGCGCCTATGAGATCACACTCGCAGGCACCGAAGCGATCGGCGCATGCACGTGCTATCATCTGCACTTGCGCCCGCTGCGCGATCCGCAGAGTTATCCGTTGCGCGAGCTCTGGGTGGACACCACCAGCTACGACGTCGTGCGTTTGACCTACGTGCGGCCATATAACGCGACGATCGCCGACGTTACCTACGACTTTGCGCCGGTCGGACCGCGAGCGATCTGGGCGATCGTGCACATCCAGGCGCAAGCGGTCACGCACGGGTTTCTCAACACGCACGTCGAGAAGGTCGACGAGGACGTGGCGAACATCGCGTTCCCGGCAAGTGAACCCGACGCCGACTTTATCCCCTAAATCGCGAGTCGCTGCAAAATCTCGGGCACAAGATCGGCGCGCGTCGGGAAGCCGTTGACCGCCATGAAGAGGTCCGCTTCAGCAAGCAAACAGCGCAACACGTACACGATCCCGTCGGCCCCGCCGAGCGCGAGCCCATAGGCGTAAGGACGCCCAACGCCAACAGCGGTCGCGCCCATCGCTAACGCTTTGATTGCATCAACGCCGGTGCGCACGCCCGAATCGAAGAGCACCGGCGTCTTACCGGCGGCTTTAATCACATCGGGCAGCATGTCGATCGCGGCGATGCCGCCGTTGGCTTGACGTCCGCCATGGTTGGAGCAATAGATCCCGTCGACGCCGCCGTCGATGGCGCGGCGCACATCCTCGGGATGACACACGCCTTTGACCAGTAACGGCAGCTTCGTTAGCGAGCGCAGCCACGGCAGATCTTGCCACGTCAACGGATTGCCGAAGATTTTTGCCCACTGCATGGTCGCGGCCGCTAGGTCGTCTTCAGGCGGCTTCGCGAGCATCGCACGAAAGCGTTCGTCGGAAAAGTAATTTTCCAGACAGAGTCCTCGCAGCTGCGGAAAGCTCCCCGATGCCAGATCGCGCGGACGCCATCCGGGGACCCAGGTGTCGAGCGTGACGACGATCCCCTTGAATCCGGCTGCTTCGGCGCGGCGCACGAGGCTTTGCGCAAGGTCGCGATCGGTCGGCGTATAGAGTTGAAAGAATCCGGGCGTGTCCCCGAAGTGCGACGCCACGTTTTCGAGCCGATCGACGGTCAGGGTTGAGGCGATCATTGGGACACCGGTGCGCGCGGCAGCTTGCGCCGTCTCGATATCACCGTGTCCATCAGGTGCGCATAAACCGATCACACCGACCGGCGCCATGAACAGCGGGGTCGGAAGCCGCAGACCGAAGAGCTCGATCGAG
>DATHMY010000105.1:0-26114 GCA_035486535.1 Candidatus Acidiferrum sp. | reverse complement strand
GTGCCGTTCTTTGCGGTATGCGCGGCGATCGTCCACAGATGCGGCGCCGTTCCGTTTGCGAAATACGCGCGCAACTCGGTCAGCGCCTCGGTCGCGGCATTCTTGAGATCGGCCGTGCACTCAGGGGCGGTGCGCACTTCGAACGGATCCTTCGGCGGCGTTGAGGGCAGGGTGTAAACGCGGAAGCTCTCCTGACCCGCTTGCGGTTGACGCGCAACCGCATAGAGCCCAACCGACGGCATGAACGTAATCGGTGGCGTACCGAAGATCGTCGAACTCGGCGCGTAGAGATTGTGCGCCGTCACGTCGTCGGGCTGCGTGATGTGGAGCGTGAGGCACCCGAAAAACACGCGAAGTCCGCCGCCGGCGCCACCGCCGCCACGGTTCCCGCCGGCACGTTGCCCACCTTGCGCGCCTTGTGCGGGGGCTGGGCTCGGTGACGCGAGCACCTCGGAGGCGAGCCGCAGCGTCGACGCCTGCGCAAAGTGCGGCTGAATCGTGAGCGCATAGGTGCTGCCCATGCCGTGATAGGTAATCGACGCATCGGTGACCTGCGGCGCCGCCATCGTCGCGGGATATCCCGCCGTCGTTTTCGCCGCTTCGATCTGCGCGACGTAGGCTTTGAGTTCGTTCGAAAGCTGCAGCGCCGTTGCGTGCGCATCGGCGGGGCAACGTTGGTCGTCGGATGAAACATCGAGCGGATTCGCCGGTGCTGTACTCGGCAATGGCTGCGGACGGAACCCGCCACCGCCGCCACCGCGACCACCGCCGCCTTGTGCCGGGAGCGACTGCGCAATATGGGTATTCCCGAGGGCGCCCGGCCCATATTTTATCGTGTACGTAACGGTGTAGCTGCGCGGCGAGAGCGGACGCGCAACGTTCGGCACGATCTGCCCGCTCTGCGTGTAAAACGGTACCGCGTTGGCGAGGCTCGAGAAGATCCCGGCATAGGTGCCGAAGATGTTGGTTGCGGCGACCGTGAGATTGCCTTTACTAAACGTTGCGTTGATCGCTGCGTCGAACTGGGTGTATGCCGGCAAATTGTTCGAATTGTTGCGTCCGTAGTATTCCGCGTCCGCGAGGTACTCGATCGCCGAGTGACGCGCCTTGTAATCGAAGATCACACCCGCCCGTTGCAGCGGCACGTTGGGCAACTGCTGCCCCGACTGGGTGATCGAGTATGGATTGTCGATCAGTGGCGAGTCCGAGAGTGCTTGCGACACCGTTGTGTTCCAGAACGGCTGGACGATCAGATTGCCGAACGTCCCATAGCCGGTGATCTGTATCCCCTGATAGAGACGATTGACGCCCGCAACCGGGGTGCTGAAATAGAGATCGGTCGCGTCGAACGGCGTGGTTGCGCCGCAACCCGCACTGCTCTGGAACACCTGCTGCACTGCTGCTACGTACGCAGGCGAGATCGTCCCGTTCGCAAGCAAGATCGAGCCGTTGACGTCGGTCGGTAACAACGTGTTCTTCTGCATCTGACGATAGAGCCGTACCGCGAGATCGCCGCCAATCCAGGTCCGCGTATAGGTGAGATTCGTCGATGTTGACGAGCTCGCTTCGGGCGCGGCACCGGGCGCATTGCCGAATGCGACACTGTTGTCACCGTCGCAGGTGAAGCGCAGCGCAGCGGGGTCGCTGAGAATCGTCGAGCGCGTCTGTTGCCCGGGCGAGCCCTGCATCGTGTACGACGCCGTGTAGGTATCGTATTTCGTCGGGTGCCAGGTAGTGGCGAGCGTCTCGAGGACACCACCGAAACCGCCGGTGGCTTGCGTCAGACCAAGTGACTCAGAGAACGAGAGGTGCTCGTTCGAATGGATCGAGTCGGTAACCTGGGCAGCGGCATAGCTACTGCGTTGCAAGTTCGTATAGTATGGGATCGACGGTTCGTTGAGCGGGAAAGTTTGCGAGGTTCCCCACGAGCCGTAGGCGGTGAGTGAGATCGTATGGCGTTGCGCCGCCGGAAGGATCGCATTGAGCGTGAAGCCGCTACTCGAGTTCAGACCCGAGGAGCCGACCGGCGAAGCCACGCCGTCGACAAAGCGATCGAGTTGATCGTTGAGTGACGTCGAGTTATTTCCGTAAAATGTGGCTTGAATTGACGTCGCGCCAAGCAAGAGATCGTCGGTCAGCGAGAACAGACTCACGCTCCCGGCCGAGTAGTTGTTCGGTCCGTAGCCGCAGGGAATGCCATTGTACTGTACGCGCGAGCACACGATGTTCGTGATGTGGTTCGAGGTCAAGACCATGCCGGTAATCGACTGCGAATCGTTGATCTCGTAGCGAAATCTCGCGGAGCCCCCGAAGCTGCTCGCATCGCCGTTGTGCGCGTATTCCAAACCGCTCGCATCGGTATAGACCAAGCCGTCGAGCCAGCTCGTCGCGAGTCCGCCGCAGGTGTTGAGCGCGACGCCGAGCTTCCCGTCCGAGCCCGTTTCAGCGGCTTGCCAACTGTTGCGAGCATTTGAACCCAGCATCAACGTGTCGTACGACTCCCAGGAGAGCGTCGGCTGCAGCGTGGTGAAGTTCACGCCGCCGGCGAGGCCGCCGAGTTGCGGTCCATTACGGACGCCGGCGCCGGCGAATAAGCAAGTAGCGTAGTTGCGCAGATTACCCGCTGACCCAGGAGCGTTGAGCGGAATTCCGTCGAGAGTCAGCGCCGTCTGACTTGCATCCTGGCCATCGAGCGAGATCGTCTGCTCGGCATCCGAGTCGTCACTGCTTGTCTGGACCGAAACGCCCGAGAGCTTGTTCAACGCGTCGGACAGATCGGACGAAAGTTTGCGCACCGCGGAATCCGGACCGAAGGCGCTCGAGGAGATCGCAGCCGAGGATTGGGCTTCGACCGTGCCAATGACTTTGAGTTGCGTCGAGAGCGCAAGTGCAACATTGACCGTAACGTAATTACCATTGATGATCTCGAACGAAGCCGACGTAACCGTCTGGTAATTGCGCCGCACGACGCGTGCGCGGTAGATGCCGTCGGGAACATCGGTGAAGACAACTAGGCCCTTCTTATCGGTGAACTCGCTCGTCACGACCGGGCCGTCGAGGACGACGCGCGCGAGCTCGACCGGAGCCTTGGTTGCCACATCGACCACGACGATCCGAATCGATCCGGAGTCCGACTGTTGAGCCCACGCGGTAAGCGGCGTGACGAGCACGAGTGCAGCGGCAAAGACGGCCGCAAGGAGGCGCTTCATGATGTTCTGTGATTCTATGACTATAAGCGGATGGTCACGGTCGTTCCGCGCGCCGGTGCGCTATCGATCCCGATTGATCCGCCGGCGCGTTCGACCGCGCGCTTGGCAATCGCGAGCCCTAGACCGCTTCCGGTCAGTTCTCCCCGTTGATCGCCACGGTAAAACCGCTCGAAGGCATGTAGGCGCTCGGACTCGGTCATTCCCGGACCCTCGTCGCGCACGGTAATCATCGTGTGGCCATTGTTGCGAATGGCGCGTAGATGGATCGGCGCGTCGGGTGCATATTTGAGCGCGTTCTCTACCACGTTCCACAACGCTTCCCCGAGCTCGGTGCGATCCGCCACCACATTATCAGCACCGTCGACACTGTAGTCGATCTCGCGTGTCTCATCCAAGCGCCGCGCAGCATCGCACTGATTGCGCAACAGCTCGGCAAGGTCGATCGCCTCGGCGCGCGGCGGTGTCTCCGAATCGAGACGTGCCAGGCGCATCAAGCGATCGATGAGATTGCGCATATGCTCCTTCTCGATCGACATCGTGCCGAGAATTTGACGCGCAATCGTCGGTTCGGCGACGGCACCACGGCGGAGCACGTCGATGTAACCGCCGATGACGGTGAGCGGCGTCCGCAACTCGTGTCCCGCATCGGCGACGAATTGGCGCATCCGCTCCTCGGTCTCGCGTCGCTCGTTCATCGCTTCGGCAACGCTCGCCGCCGCGTCATTGTAGGCCGCGGTCAGCGTACCGATTTCGTCGCCGCCCGGCGCGATGAAGCGCCGCTGCGTGAAGTCGCCGCGCGCCAGTGCCTTGAGCGATTCGGTCAAGTCGTTGATCGGTCGCAGGGCCTGATTTGCGAACAGCCGGCCGACCAGCCACGAGAGCAGCATCGCCACGATCGCCACCACGATCACCACGCGCCAGTAGGGAATCAGCGAGACCCACAGCAGCGCGACCGACGGTTGGAAAGCAACGAAGCCGCCGTCGACGGGCGCAATGTAGGACGGCTCGGGCGGCGGCAACGTTCCGGTCTCGTTCGCGCGCAAGAGGAGCGCCGCGCCGCCGCGCGGCGGCGGCGAACCAGGCGCGCCTGGTGGTGGCCCAAACAATAGCCCCGTCCCGAAGCGGTTGGGCGTGCCTCCCGCCTTCGCGCCACGCAGACGCGAGGCAACGAGACGGCCGAGCAACCGCGGATGCACGGTCCTATCACCACCGAGGAATTTGCCGCGCTCATCGAAGACGGCGACGCTGAGGCCGATGCCGCTCAGCGCGCTGGCAATTTGCGGCGCCGCAGTTTTGAGCGACATCCCGTCGGCGCGATACTGATCGACAAGCGTCCGGGCCTCCTCGTGCTTGGCCAGCACGATATCCCGATTGAAACTGTAGAGATCGAGAACGAGCGCGATGCTCGACGCGACAATCACGACCATGACGGTGATCCCAAGGAGCACCGCATAGAGCAGCGAGAGCCGCGAGACGATCGAAAGCTTCATCGCCAAATACGTTCTGCGGCGGCCCTTAACTATGCTGCGAAAGGCCGTAGCCGACGCCGCGCACCGTCCGGATGAACGAGCCGCGCTCGCCGGGCCGGTCGATCTTGGCCCGCAGATACGAGATGTAGGTTTCGACGATATTGGGGCCGCCTTCGAAGTCATGCCCCCACACGATCTCGAGAAGATGGTCTTTGCTGAAAACGCGGCGCGGTTCACGCATGAACACGGAGAGCAAGTCGAACTCACGCTGCGTCAGATCGACGCCTTCTTTGCCGCGGACCAGTTCGCGCGTTTGTGGATTGAGCGCAAGATCGCGCCAACGCAGGACGTTTTCCTCGATGAGTTGCGGGCGGCGCAGTTTGGCTTGCAGGCGCGCGATCAGTTCTTCGAACACAAACGGCTTGACCAAGTAGTCGTCCGCACCGGCGGTGAGGCTTTGCACTTTGTCGTCCGTGCCGCCCTTTGCGGTCAGCATCACGATCGGCGCCTGCGTGATCTCGCGCAGCTTCGGCAGCAGCGAAATCCCGTCGATCTTGGGCATCATAATGTCGAGCACGATCACTTCGGGGTCGAAACGCCGCACCAAATCGAGGGCCGCGACACCGTCGGAGGCCGATTGGACGTCGTATCCCTCGCGCGAGAGACCAAGCTCGAGCATTTCGCGGATCATCCGGTCGTCATCGACAACGGCGACGCGCGCATTGAGTTGGGTTTGCATTTCTAGGCCTCAGCATGCCGCTTCGCGCTGAGACCTCCCTGAACCATTTGGCCGGGCTCATCGTCAGCTCACCCCTCGTGTACCCAAGTACACTTCGGAGCTCGCTTCCTCGATCCGACCAAATGGCGGCTTGGGTGTCCTAAGCGGCGCGCATAGGGTAGGGCCAGCGAGAAAAGCTCTGTCCGCAGATCAAAGCGGCCTGGCGGATGCTTTCAAGCGGGTGCACCACCAAGGTAATGCCCTCACGAGCGAGCGCCGCGGTCAAAACCTCGTTGGGAAGCCAGCGAGCGAAGAGATGGATTTCGTCCGTCTTGGCACCGCCGGCGAGCAAGGCGAGCACGTCGGCGAGGGTGCATTCCCCACGTGCCAGTAGCGGCTCGACGAGTTCGGCCCGCACCCGCGCCGGGTTCCAGCCCGATGCGACCACGACGATCTTCGAGAGATCGGCCGCGCTCGACGACTCGAAGTCGACCACCGCCGCGCGCACGCTGGCGGCGATGGCGGGATCCGTCTGCGCGTGGAGCGTTGCCCCAGCGATCCCGGCGTTGGGGCCGGCGGTGAGAACCGCCCCGGAGCCGATTACGTAGTCATTCATGCTCGTAGCTTCGCAGCCTCGAGTGCCACCTGTATGGCGCTAACAAAAGAAGGCGCCGCTGCTGCGACGCCTTCTCGCCCACCACCCGGTAAGCTTTTCCCTCGGCGGGACTCCTACGCCGAGGAAAGTTGTGTGTGCGCGTGCGAGACGATGCTCACGCGGCGAGCGAACATCCCGAGCATCGCGTCGACGACTTCGGCATCCCACTGCGATCCGCGGCCGTCTTGCAGAATCTGCAGAGCCTGGCGCGGCGAGACCGGTTGCCGGTATGGACGCTCGCTGATCATCGCGTGGAACGCGTCTGCGACCGCGACGACGCGCGCCTCGAATGGAATGCTCGAACCATGTAAACCGTCGGGATAACCGCCGCCGTCGTAGCGCTCGTGATGCGCGCGGACGACGATCGCGCAGCGTTGCAGCGAGGGAATTTGCGTGAGAATGCGCGCGCCGGCTGCGGCGTGGTCGCGCATGATATCCCACTCGTCGGTCGCCAGCGGTGCCGGCTTGAGCAGCACGTGCTCGGGCGTCGAGATTTTCCCGATGTCGTGCAACAGCGCGCAAAGCGCGATGAATTCGGTCGTTTCGAGATTGCAATCCATTGCGGTCGCCAAACGACGGGCCCACTCAGCCGTTGCCTTGGAATGGCAGCAGGTGCCGTAGTCGCGCTCGGCCAGCATCGCCAGCAGGGCTGTCGTGCCTTCGGTGCCGGGAGCATCGAGTGCGTCGGAGCCGTCGCTTCCCATCGCCGCACGTTCGATCTCGGTCGAAAGTACGTCGAGGAACGCGAGCAATCGCCGCTGGTCGGCCTCGTAAGCTCCTGCCGCGAGCGCAATCGTGTGCGTCGCCGCTCCAGTCAAGTCGACCACACCCGCACGGCCGAACCGAACCGACTCACGCTCCGCCCAGGCGGCTAGACCAACCGGCTTTGCCAGCGTCAGCGACAGACAGAGCCGGTCGAGGAGGACCGACAAGGCCGCTTCGATCTGCGCGTTCCCGGCCAGCGACGGAATCGTAACCGCATCGGCGGCTGTGCGCGCCAAATCGGGAATCGATTGTCCGAGGGCCGCCCCGAGGGCGGTCAGGGTACGTACTGCCGACATGGATGAAGAGAAGCCAGAGCCGCTTTCGGCTTGACTAGTTCCCGCTAGGCGGCATTATGCACGCGACGAGGACGGCAGATAGAACGAGAGCGGTGAGCATGTATAAAAACAAGCCTTTCGAGCGGATTCGCGATCTGCTCTCACCATACGGCCCACACCGGGCCAAAGGCCCTACTGAAAATTAAGTAGAGCCGTTACCTAACCCTCGCTAAGAAGGCCACTTCGCCGGGCGGCGGCGATCGCTTCGGCCCTCCCATGACAGCCGAACTTGTCGATGACGTTCTGGATGTGGGTCTGCACGGTAAAGACGGAGCGTCCCATCTCGGCGGCAATCTGTTTGGGGGTAAGCCCGGCCGCGAGGTCGCGCAACACCCGTACCTCGGCCGGCGTGAGCGTCACCGCCGCCGGCGGTTCGTGCCGCTCTTCGAGGTGTTTGGCGACGCGCTCCACATAGCGGGCGTAGCCTCCGAAGCCGAAGTGGCGTATGCCTTCAATGTGGGTCTCGAGGTCGTCGGCCACATAGGACGGGCTCTTGGCAGCGCGCGCAAGCTCTTCGACCGCCTTGCGCATGCAGACGCCGGACTCATGCCGGCTGCGCGGCGTGCGTTTGAGCAAACGCGCGACCGAGGTGTGCCGGCCGGAAACGACTTCGGCCAGTAATAGCAACGCGACGGCGAAATCGACGACGACGCCACCCGTATACTCACCCGACGGCGTTTCCTTATCGATGAGTTGCAGCGTTTCGGTGACGACGCGTCCGCTCTCTTTGGTGCGCCCGTCAAGCGCGAGTGCGAGCGCGTAGTTGGCGCGAGTCAAGGCGTTATCCGGAAGATGGTGGTTGCGCTCGAGAATGCTTCCGAAGAGGCGATGGGCGTCGGCGTACCGGCCGCTCCAAAGGTGACGGTGCGCTTGACTCGATGCCAAGTAGATGCTCTGGGCCAGCACGTCGCGCGATCCGACTTCGGCGAGTTGCTTTTCAATTTGCGCGGCGCGATCGCCGTTGCCACGCCGCGTCTCGAGACTCAGCATGGCCGCGAGCGCATTTTGAAGGTCGCCATAGTCCCCGGCACGCGTCGCTGCAGCCGCCGCCTGCTGTGCGAACCAGAGGCTTTGCGCCGAGTCGTTTTCGGCGAACAGCGCGATGTTCGCGAGACTAATAAAGGAGCGTGCCGCGATGCTCCATAGCGCCGAGCGAGACGCCAAGTCAGCGGCCTGAGATAAACGCTCACGCGCGCGTGCAACCTCGCCAAGCGTGTCGCAGGCGAGCCCGAGCCGCATCATGATGCGCGCCAGCCACTGTTCGTTTTCGATCAGCGCGGCGCGACGCTCCGCCGACGCTACGTGTTCGCGCGCTTTGGCGAGGTCGCCCGAACGCGCATACCAGCGTGAGAGCAGTGCCTCGCTCTCAACGCGGATCGCTTCAGGGATCGCCTCTTCGGTGAGTAACGGTACAAGCAGATCCATCGGACTGATCGCGCGATTGGTCCGCAACACGGCAAGTCGAAGCGTGAGCTGTCCGCGAAGCTCTGGTGCGTCGACCAAACGTGCAGAGCGCGCGATCTTGCGATCGCCATCGTCGTATCGGCCGCGCGCGAGATCGAGCAACCCTCGCAGGCCAACCACAACCGGGTTCCGTTCAAAAGCATGGCCAAGGGGTGCCGCGGTCAGCTTCTCGAGATCATCGGCGAAGCCGGCATCGAACAGCCGCACACCGTGCGCGGAGAGAAGGCGTAACGCGTCGTCGGCCGCGTTCGAGTCGACGTAGAGACGCAAGGCCTGAATGGTGTCGCCCGACTGCTCGAGGATTTGGCCCAACTTGACGAGCCGCTCGCGCTGGGCCCCGCTGCCGCGCAACTCGACCTGATAGCGCACGAAGTCGCGGAAGAGGTCGTGCAGCCGGTAACGACCGGGTTCGTACTCATGAATGAAGGCGACGCGTGCGCGCAGGTCTTCGATGAGCGCGATCGCCCGATCGAACCCTGCGGCAACCATGATGTTGAGATCGATCTCGGGTAGCAGTGCAGCGGTTTCGATGAATTCCCGCTCGCGATCGTCGAGCGTTTGGTACACCTGCTCGGCGAGGTAGCGGTAAATCATCTCGCGCGTCATCGACGCGATGTTTCGCAGATCCACCGAACGCGTCGACGAACGTAGCGCGAACGTCATCGCCGTCGCCCAGCCATCGGTAAGCTCGAGCAGCTCGGCTAATTCCTCGTCACGAACGCCGAGGCGGAACGATCGTGCAGCCTCTTTGGCTTCGTCGACCGAGAACTTCAAATCGTGTTCGTCGATTGCTAGATCGCTCTCGCCGTAAGCGAGCCACGTCCCAATCGGTAATCCGCTAGTCGCGCGCGAGGCGATGATCCACTGTACGCGCCCTTTGGTGCGCTCGATCAATGAGGTGACAAAGCGCGTCACCTCGCGATCGCTTTGCGCAACTTGCAAATCGTCGATGGCGATGATGCCGCGGTACGAACGCAAGTGCGAATGCATCCACATCGCGAGGTCGGCGCCGGGCGAGGGAGCCCCCGAGTTTTTTTCGTAGGCGCCGGCGAGCGTGCTCCGCGCATCCGGTGCGATCTCCTCAATTGCGTCGGCAAAGCCACGCAAGAAGCCGAGCAGTCCGGCATGCTCGGCCAACACGTCGTAGCGTACGTGCGGATCGGAGAGTGAATCGAGGTAGTGACGCAAGGCGACGGATTTCCCGTAGCCCGCGGGCGCAACGATCAATACGACGCGCTGCATCGCGGCCGAAGCAATGCGGTCGATGATGCGCCGCCGAACGATCGGAACGAAAACCCCGCCGGTCTCGATCTTGCCGTCGGGGCGAACAGGACGAATCATGCGATCTTAAGCCGCCTCAATCGCGGGAGGCTTGGTACTCCTCCTCCCCTTCATAATACCCCAAGAGCAACTCCTCGACATAGAGTAGGTGTAGCTCGCGGTCAAGCTGCGAGTACGCCGCGGCGTTTTCGGCACGAAACTGGTCCCAAGCGGCCTTGGACTCCCAGACGTCCATACAGAGGTAGACGCCGGTCTCATTTTTGTTGCGGAAAAGCCGGGTTCTCCGGTAGCCGCGGTGGGTCGAGAAGAGGCCGGCCCAGGGGCCTTGCGGACCGTAGGCGTGCTCGAAGGCGCGCGCTTGGGCGGGATGCACGCGATAGCGGTAGAGCACCTCGATCATCGTCGACCTGCGAACTTGGCGGGAAGGGGCACGTCCCCTTTGCCGATCGTCCGGCTGATGTCATAGGCGATGAGCGCGGCGACGTCGTCGAGTCGCGGAGCGAGCCAGCGGCGTTGCGGCGGGCACGTGATCTCGCCCAATTCCAGGACGAGCGCACCATCGCGCGCGTCGACCTGCGCAAACGCATAATAGTCGCGCAATCCCACCGTGAAATCGTCCGGCATGAAGCGGAACGGGAAGATGCCGGCATAGAGTGCGCGCCAGCGCTGCGCCGCCCGCGCGTCGTTTGCTCGATGATAGCCGATCGAGGCTCCGCTCGTGCAGGCCGGTGACGCGCCGTCGAAATGAATGAACACCGCCATGTCGACGGCGTAGCTGCCGGCGAAATCGGCCGGCTCGCGCAACACGCGTACGCCGTGCGTGCGCAACACCCGCGTGATCTCGTCGGCGACGATCGGCGTCCAGTCGCGCTCGCCGGCAGCACCAAGGTTGCACGCGCGATGCGGGTATCGCGTGCAGGACGCCGGGCGCCCTTCATGACCGGCCGAGACGAGCACATCGGCGTGCAGCAGCGCGGCGAAAACAACGCTCAGCACGCTACGATCCCGTCACCAGGGCAAGGAGCGCGGCCGACGGTTCGACCTGCAATTCCATTTTGAGCACGTCGCGGTACTGCCGGTAGTGACGCAGCGCCGCCGCACGATCGCCGTTTGCCAAGTGCGCGCGAATCGCAACTTCCCGCGCCGGCTCGTCGCACGGATCGTAGGCGATAACGTCGATGACATAGCTGAGCGCCGCATCCGGGTCGCCACGCTCGAGCGCATCGGCCCCGAGCCGATAGGCGAACGCGGTGCGCAATTCATCCATCCGCTTGGCGATCGGCTCGAACCATTCGAAGCGCTCGAGGGGCCCGGCGCGCTCTTCACGCAGACGTTCCCACGCGCGTCCAAGGAGCGCGCGTTCCGCTTCGCGCAGGCGATCGCGCGACCGCAACGTAACCGCAGCACGCTCGATTTCCCACAGGTCGACGAACGCGTCGACGTGCAGCCGATATCCCTCGGACGCGCGCTCGATCGCATCCTCGCGCCCAAGGTGGGCGCGCAGGCGATGTAAGCACACGCTGAGCGCGTTGCGCGCGGAAAATTCGTCGAGATCGGGCCAAAGCATCGCCGCAAGCCGGGATCGCGGGGCCGGTTCGCGGCGCTGTGCGATCGCCGGGAGCAATTCGAACTCCCGACCCGAAAGTCGCACAGGCGTCCCATCGATACGCACGCGGCCGCCCAACACTTCGAGCGCGACCGGCGCCGCGTCGCTGCGATCGCGCGTTATTTGCGCCACGAAGTTCGAGAGCATGCCGACATTTTCGTACTGATTCGCAAAGGCAGTCACCGCGTGCATGAAGGCCGGGGCATCACAGCGGGATGCGGCCGCCCTTGCCACTGCAGCCGATTCGTCAAAGGTGGTGGCGTCGCAGAGCGCAAGTGCGATCGCGGCCAGTGCCTCGACGAACGGCATGTGCAATTGCTGCGCAATCTCTAGCGCCGAGCGGGCCAACGCACCGCGCTCGTCATCGTCACGCGATCGTGAGAGTGCGATCAGATGCCCGAACACGACGAACTTTGGAAGATCGGCTGACGTCGGGCGCACGCTGCGACCGCGCGCAGCGCCGGCAAAATAGGCAAAGCCGCCGACGGCACCACGTGTAACGGCGTGCTCGAGTTCCGCCGCGATGGTGTTGAAGGCCGGGCGATCGCCGGCAAACCAGGCGGCGATCAGCGACTCGGCCGTGTCGAACGCCATGAAGTTTGGTAGTCCCGAACTCTCGGCGCGCTCGTGCGCCCGTGTAAGAAACTGCCGCTCGAGTGACCACTCGCCGCGAACGCGCGCAATGTCAGACCCCAGCGCCAAGTACGTGCCCGATGCAACTACGTGCATTTGATCGATGAGCGGGAGCGCCGCGTTCAAATCGCTCTCGCCCAGATCGAAATTCCCCCGACGCGCGCGAAGCAGTCCACGCAGATAGAGAACGTGCCCATCGAGGATCGTCTTGGGTGGATCGCAGAACCCGATTTGGGCACCGAATTCAGCGATTTCATCTAATGCGACGTCGAACTTCCCGACGTAGCTCATCAAGAGAATCCGAAAGACGAAGACGTAGTAGCGCTCCATCGGCGAGGTATCGGGAGCGAGTGTTCGCCACACGGTTTCCGCTTCGTCGAGCAAGGACGAGCTGTCGACGCAAAACATCCGCATCAGCGCGGTCACACCCCACAACCGCGGATACCGCGCGACGATCGCGGGATCGAGACTCGAAAGCACGCGCGCGTACCGCATCGACGGTGCCGGCTCGCGAACGACCTCGTGCGCGCCGAGTGTGCGCGCGGCGCCTTGCTGATCGCCGCGCTCCAAATGCAGTTCCGCAGCACGTTGGTAGTCGCCACGGCGCTCGTGCTCACGCGCAACCCGCAGCAGCAACGCATCGCGCCGTTCCGCTGCGCGCTCGAGCATGAACGACGCCAGCATTGGATGTAGCTCGAACGTGCCGTCGTCGGCACGCTCGACGAACGCCGAGTCTTTGGTGAAGTCGCTCAACTCGTCCACGATTGCATCGTCGTCGAGAGCGGCGCGCAAGTCGTCGGCACTCGCCTGTGGAATCGCGGCGCAAGCGAAAAACGCACCGAGCATGCGCCGATCTACGCCGGCCAGCACCTCGTCGGCTAAATAGTCGCGTAACTCGTCGAAGGCGACGTCGTTGAGACGCTCGAGCAACTGCTCGATCCGCCCCTCGCTCGCAAACCGCAGGAGCAGAAAAACGGCTACCGGCCAACCTTCGGAGACGCTAAAGATGCGCTCGATGGTGCGTTCTTCGGCGACGAAGGGCGCGAAGATTTCACGAATATCCCGCGCGTCAAAGGCCAGGTCGGCAGCGCGGAGCGTGACGATCTCGTGCGGCACCGCATAGCGCGTCAGATGAATACGCAACGGCTCGCGGGTACAGACAACGACGGTGCGGCCAGGGGGACGCAGCTCGAGCATACGCGCGAACAGTTCCGCAGCCGCCGGCGCCTCGGCGAGCTGCTCGGCGCTCTCAAAGACGATGCAGCCGTCGGCGGGTTCGCGCCAGACGTCGAGTGCGAGGGCCACGCGGTCGGCCACGCTCGTTCCACCGTCGCCGAGCATCAGCTCGCGTTGGGTGAGATCGCTCTCGCGCTCCGGATTTTCGCCGGCGAGCGCTGGAATCACGCGCCGTGCGAGGTCGAGGTCGTCACGAACCGCAGCGCAGTCGCAGACAACGCCACCGCCGCGCTGAGCCAAATACTGGCGCACCAGGCTCGACTTACCAAACCCAGCGGGTGCTACGACGGCGATCAACCGCGGGTCAACCCGCCGTAGCCGTTCGAGCAACCCGGCTCGAGAGACGACACTCGCCATGGTCTTGTAATCGGTTTGTAATCTGCCTGTAATTAGTCCGTAAGTCCCGGGAAAGCAGACTCCCGTATCGTTGGGGTTGCCAGCCGAGCCAACGGAAAGGCAACCATGACCGTCGTCACCCAACAAGAGGCGTCCACGAGCGTACTCGTGGTCGGCCCCGAAGCGTCGGTCCGCACCGCGATTGCACGTCTGCTTTCTTTAGAAGGCAGCGTACGCGTGGCCGGGACCGCGCCCTCGATCGCACAGGCCGCTGGAATCGATGCCGACGTGGTCATCGACGAGACCCTGTTGCACGACCTCAAAGATCTTTCGATCGCCGACTTCATCGATATGGTGAGGACCCTGCCGGCTGCCCCGCCCTTCATCGGAACGGCACGGCACCTGCGCCCCGTCACGGGCAGCCGGGACATGCGCGCGGCGCTCTCGGATCGCGAACTGCAAGTCGTGCGGCTCGTAGCCGAAGGGCTCTCGAACAAGCAGATCAGTATTCGGCTCAAACTCTCGGATAAGACGGTGAAGAATCACATCTCGCACATCCTTGCAAAGCTGAACCTGTCAGCTCGCACGCAAGTAGCGGTGCACGCTCTGCGCGCCGGACTGGTCTAGTCGCAGCACGACCGCGCGCGAGAAATCGTAGACGAGGATGCCGTCGATCGGCGTCCTCGTTGCGTTTTGTGCGGCCGCTCGCATGCGGTGCAAGACCGCAAGGCGCCGCCCGTCATTCGGTAAACGCGCAAAGACCACCGCGTAGGTACGGCCGCGACGATTGCGTACGAGCGTATCGAACGGCGCGGCCGCCGAACCGGTAGCGACGACGCTGCGTCGCGGCAGCGCGCGTAAGCGGCCGGCAAGCCGGCTCTCGAGAAAGACTCGCAGCTCGCGTACGATGCGGTTGCGTTCGGCGAAAAGCAGCGCGGGTCGCACGCCGCGGTTGACGAGCGCGGCTTCGAACGTCACCAGCGCGCGATCGATCACCGCACTCGGCGTCAGCTGCCCCCGGCTCAGCGCCGACGAAATCGCCGCGCGCATCGCGCGCTCGGCAAGGCGAGGAAGCCGTTGGGCAGCAAGAAGTGTATCCATCCCGCCCATCCTATCTCCATGTCATGCCAGGCGCATGGCACGGCCACGTCGGAAGATGAGGGCATGCAGCGCATCGACGGCCGCTTCATCTTCTCCGCCAGCGATCTCAACAACGCGCTCGAGTGCGGCCATCTCATGCAGCTCGAGGCGCTGGCGGCGCAGCACGAGCTCGCGCGCCCCGAGCCCAGCGAGACCGTCGCGCTGCTCGCGCGCAAGGGCGACGAACACGAAGCGCGGCAACTCGGGCATTTCCGCGCGCGATACGGCGATGCGCTGGTCGAATTTCCGGCCGAAAGCGGACGCACGTTCGAAGCGCTCGCACACGCACAAGAACAGGCCGTCACCGCTATGGCCGCCGGCGCGCCCCTGATCTATCAAGCCACGTTTTTCGATGGAACCTTCCTCGGCCGCACCGATTTCTTGCGCCGAGTCGAGCGACCGTGCGCGCGATGGGCGTGGAGTTACGAAGTGATCGACGCCAAACTCGCGCTCGTGCCCAAGCCCTATTATCTCGTACAGTTGGCGCATTACAGCGCACACCTGGCGGGGATTCAAGGAACTGCTCCGCGCGAGATGCACGTTCTGCTCGGCAGTGGCGCTGAACGCGCCTTTCGCGTCGACGATTTTGCCGCCTACGAACGCCACTTGCGCGCGCAATTCCTCGTCGCATTGGCCGATGGCCCCACGCCGGTCTACCCGCTCGAAGTCGCGCATTGCGACATCTGCCGCTGGCACGATCGCTGCGCCGCGCAACGCTCGCGCGACGATCACTTGAGTTTAGTTGCGCGCATTCGCCGCGACCAGATCACGCGTTTGGAGAGCAACGGCATCGCCACCATGACCGCGCTCGCGAGCGCGACGCAAGCGCAACGGCCACCCGGCATGGAACCCACAACTTTCGCCGCGCTGCAACACCAAGCCACCCTGCAAGTGACGGGCCGTCGCGAAGGACGTTTCGTCCACGACATCCTCGACGCTGAACCGGGAACGGGCTTCGAGTCGCTGCCGCGTCCCGATGCGGGCGATATCTTTTTTGATATGGAAGGCGACCCGCTCTATGCCCCGGAGCATGGCCTCGAGTATCTTTTTGGGTTTTATTGCGCCGACGAGGGCCACTATGTCTCGTTTTGGGCGCGCTCGCAAACGCAAGAACGTGCCGCATTCGAAGCCGCGATCGACTTCATCGTGGCTCGACGCGCTCGCTTTCCCAAGATGCACGTGTACCACTACGCTCCATACGAAACGATCGCGCTGCGCCGATTGATGGGTTTCTACGGTACCCGCGAGCGAGAGCTTGACGATCTGCTGCGCAATCGCGTCTTCGTCGACCTCTTCGCGGTAGTGCGCCAAACGCTACGCATCTCACAGCCAAGTTACTCGCTCAAAAAGCTCGAACCGTTCTACGGCCTACAGCGCGCGACTAGCGTGCAGCGCGGCGACGACTCGATCGTCATGTTCGAAAGCTGGCTGGCCGGCGGCGGCGAGGAGATCCTCGCTGATATCGAGCGCTACAACGCCGACGACTGCCGTTCGACCCACCTGCTGCGTGAGTGGCTGCTTGCGCTGCGCACACAAGCCGAGCACACGCGCGCAGCGCCGTTCGCTTGGCGCGAAAACGAACCGGCCGCTCCGCCCGAGGATCCAGGGCGCGCCGAATTGGCTGCGCGTCTTCTCGACGACCTCGTCGCTCCCGGATCGCTTCGCGAACTACGCGGAAGTAACGATTCCGCGCGTGCGCGCTGGCTGCTCGGCCATCTGCTCGAGTATCACGCGCGCGAGGCCAAGCCTGCCTACTGGACGTACTACGAGCGGCTTGAAAACGTCGATCGCCTGCTCGAATTCGACCACGAGGCGTTGGGAGGTCTGCGCCTGCGCGACGACATTCCGCCCTATAAGGAGAAGCAGAGTTTCGTCTACACCTACGCCTTCCCCGACCAGCTGCACAATCTCGGTACCGACAAGCCGTATTGTCCGCACCGCGGCATCAGCGCAGGCACGATCATCTCGCTCGATGACGATCGCAACGAATTGAAGATCAAGCTCAGTCGGTCGATTAGTCCAACCGAACTGCGCGCATTGATCCCGGGCAAACCGATTGCGACCAATATCCAGCGCGACGCGATTGCACGCATCGCGCAGGCCTACCTCGATGGAACGCTCGAGCGCGAGCATCCCGCAACCCTTTCGCTCCTGCACGCCCGGCGACCGCACACGCGCATGCCGCGCGACCGCATGCAGCCCGCAACGGTCGACGCAGCGTCCGTCGGCGCGCTGATCGCCGACTTAGACGGCAGTCATCTCGCGATTCAAGGGCCGCCCGGCAGCGGGAAAAGCACGCTCGCGGCGGCCGTCATCAGCGACTTGCTGGCTGCGGGCAACCGCATCGGTATCGTAGCCGGCGGACATAAAGCCATTCACAATCTCTTGCACAAGATCGAAGCGCACGCCGTCGAGAACGGACGACCGTTTCGCGGGCTGCAAAAGTATTCCAGTACAACCGAAGGTTCGCAGTACGTTTCCGAGCAGCCCGCGAGTTGGATCGAGTCGACCACGTCCAATGAGGCGTTCGCGGATGCGCACGACCTCGCGGCCGGCACGCCCTGGCTCTTCGCTCGTCCCGAGATGCTCGGGAGCTACGACTACCTCTTCATCGACGAAGCCGGACAAATGAGTCTTGCCGACGCGCTAGCGTGCTCGGCCGCCGCGCGCAACGTGGTCTTGCTTGGCGATCCGTTGCAGCTGAAGTCCGTTTCGCAGGGTTCACATCCGCCGGGAACCGACCTCTCGATACTGCAGCATCTGTTGGGCGCGCACGAAACGATCGACCCGCGCGACGGCATCTTTCTCGACCGATCCTATCGCATGGCGCCGGGGATCTGCGCGTTCATCTCGCACGCAGTCTACGAGGATCGTTTACTCCCGAGCACGTCGTGCGAGCACAACGCGGTCGACGCACCCGGATGGGGCGGCAGCGGTTTGCGCTTTGTCGGGGTAAGCCACGACGGCAACACGCGCTCGTCCGACCAAGAGGCGCGCGCGGTCGCCGAAGCAGCAGGCGAGCTGCTCCGCGGGACGGTTACGATCGGCGGAGCGCCGCCGCGCCCGATGGACGCGCGCGATCTCATCGTGGTCTCGCCATACAATGCGCAACGGAAGCTGATCCGCAAGCGCCTCGACGAGTGCGGGCTCGGCGAGATCCGCGTCGGTACGGTCGATAAGTTCCAAGGGCAAGAGGCGGCGGTCGTACTGTATTCTATGGCAACCTCGAATGACGCGACGCTACCGCGGGACCTGGAATTTCTCTTTGAGCGCAACCGTCTTAATGTGGCGATCTCGCGCGCCCAATGCATGAGCATCCTGGTCTGCTCCCCCGACCTACTTTCCGTACGTTGCTCGACGCCTGAACAAATGGCCTTAGTTAACCTCCTCTGTGCATTTGTCGAAGGCGCCACGGGTCGGGAGGCGAATCCAGCACCCCATGCAACACCGGCCTAATTGGGTCACCGGCATCGCATTACTCGCGATTCATGCCGGTGCTCTCCTCGCGCTGTTCCCGACCTTTTTTTCATGGTCGGGGGTTATCGTCGCGCTCGTTATCTCAAATCTCACGGGCGCGTTCGGTATCACGCTGTGCTACCATCGAGCATTGACGCATCGAGCATTGCGTATGGTGCGCCCGCTCGAGTACGCAACCGCGGTCCTAGGAGCGCTGGCATTCCAGGGCGATCCGATCAACTGGGTTGCAACGCATCGCATCCATCACGCGCACGCCGATCATCCCGGCGATCCGCACAGCATTCGTAAGGGACTGACCTGGGCGCACGTGTCGTGGCTGTTCCGTACGAACGAAA
Organism: Candidatus Acidiferrum sp.; assembly: GCA_035486535.1. Classification (GTDB taxonomy): domain Bacteria; phylum Vulcanimicrobiota; class Vulcanimicrobiia; order Vulcanimicrobiales; family Vulcanimicrobiaceae; genus Aquilonibacter. The sequence continues at coordinate 7,455 of DATHMY010000105.1, read as the reverse complement.
ATCTGCCGACCGCCGAGCAAGCCAAACGCTACACGCCCGACCTCTGGCCCGATCCCGTCTATCAAGCCTTGCGCTATCTCTACGTACCGATGCAGATTGCACTTGCCGTGCTGCTGTTCTTCTTAGGCGGCTGGTCGTGGGTCATTTGGGGAATCTTCGTGCGATTGGTCTTCACCTATCATGCAACGTGGCTGGTGAATTCGGCTGCGCACGCCTTCGGCTACCGCACCTATCGGACGCCGGACCGCTCGGTGAACTCTTGGTGGGTCGCGATGATCTCTTGGGGCGAGGGTTGGCACAACAACCACCACGCGTTCCCGTTCTCCGCACGCCACGGTTTGAAGTGGTTTGAGTTCGATTGCACCTGGTGGACGATCAAACTGATGGCTGCACTGCGGCTTGTCGACAAGGTTCGCGTCCCGACCCGCGATATGCGCGACCGCCTGGCCGCAGCGCAACACGAAATACAGCAGCGGTACTTCCGCCGCATGACCCTGGATTAGTGACCGGCGACGACGTCCAGCGCTATCAGACGCAAGGATTCATCGTCTTTCCAAATTTCAAGTCATCCGAAGAGATCGCCGCGCTGCGCGAACGCGCGGCGGTGATTGTTGCGGCCTTCGATTCGAACGAAGCCGCAACGATCTTCTCGACGCAAGGGGACTCGGGACGAAGCGATGCCTACTTCATGGAGTCAGGCGAACGAATCCGTTGTTTTCTCGAAGCAGACGGTCGAACGGTCAATAAGATCGGCCACGCGATGCACGACCTCGATCCCGTTTTTAATGCGTTCTCGCGCGACGCGCGCTTGGGTGGGATCGCCGAACGTGTCGGGCTGCGCGACGCGCGGATCTACCAGTCGATGTACATTTTCAAGCAGCCGCACATCGGTGGCGAGGTGAGCTGGCATCAAGATGCCGCGTTCTTCGATACCGATCCGCCCAGCGTGACGGCCTTCTGGTTTGCGCTCGAGGATGCGACGCGCGAGAACGGGTGCGTGTGGGTGCAGCCGGGCGGTCATCGCTCGCCGCTGCGTGCCCGCTTTATCTCCGACGGCCAGCGAGCTCGATTGGAGACGGTCGATGCGACGCCTTGGCCGTCGTTCGATGAGGCGATCGCTTTGGAGGTGCCGGCCGGAACGCTGGTGGTCTTCGATGGCATGCTGCCGCACTACAGCGCCCCCAATCGCTCCCCGCAGTCGCGTCATGCTTACACCCTGCACGCCGTTGACGCGCGCGCTCGCTATTCGCCGGCCAACTGGCTGCAGCGCACAACACTCCCACCGCGCGGCTTCAGCTAAGGTCCGTATTTCGCCGAATACCAGGGTATGGCCGATATTATGCATCTGGTCAGGATTGCCGCGCCGCCGGAGCGGGTGTACGAAGCGCTCACGACGACCGAAGGAATCCGCAATTGGTGGGCGGGCGATGCCGATCTCGGCACGACCGTCACGATAAAGGAACTCGAGCCGCCGCTCCACGTGATGTGGAAAACGGCGCCATCATTTCGCCCGGAGTGGGTCGGCACGACGATCATCTTCGATCTACGCGCCGAGTCGGGCAACACCGCCCTGTCGTTTGCGCATCGCGGCTTCGAGCAGGCTGACGAACGCTACGCGATCACCACGACCGACTGGGGCGTGCAGCTCCAACATCTCCGGGAGTACTTGGAAAAATAAAAGAGCCCACCTCACGGTGGGCTCCATGTTTTGCCGGTCCCTCGACTACGTTCGGGATGACAAGGGACTACAGATCCTCGGGATTGATGCCCTTGATGCGGTCGTACTGCGTCTTCTTCGGCGCCGCGTGCACCGCGAGATGATCGTCGTACTCGCCTTCGTATTGGACCGTGAGCGGTTCACGATTGCGCTCGTACGCGCTCATCAAACGGCTCATGCCATCGCCGCCACCGGCCATGACTTCCGCCAGCGCCGCGTCGTCCGCGGTCATCTGGTAGCCGTTCGTCTCGACTTGCGTGCGAGGACGCCCGTCCTCGTCGACGTCCTGACCCTTGGGCTCGATCTCGATGTTGCGATAACGCGACATACCGGTACCGGCCGGGATCAGTTTGCCGATGATCACGTTCTCCTTGAGACCCAAGAGCGGATCGTACTTGCCCTTGATCGCGGCGTCGGTGAGGACGCGCGTGGTCTCTTGGAACGACGCCGCCGACAGGAATGACTCCGTTGCGAGCGAGGCTTTGGTTACGCCAAGCAGCACCGGGTTCGCCGTTGCGGCCTCAAGGTTTTCGCCTTTGACGCGATCGTTGGCTTCGCCAAACGCAGCTGCCTCGACCACTTGGCCAGGAAGCATCAGCGTATCGCCGCCTTCGACGATCTTCACCTTGCGCATCATCGAGCGCACGATGACTTCGACATGCTTGTCGTTGATGTCGACGCCTTGCGAACGATAGACCTTCTGCACTTCTTGAACCATGTAGTTCTGCAGCGCGGTCTCGCCCTTGATGCGCAGAATGTCGTGCGGGTTGAGCGAGCCCTCGTTGAGCTGATCGCCCGCGTTGATCTTCTGTCCATCTTGGACGGCCAGATGCGTGCCGTGCGGAATGTCGTACTCATGCTCTTCGCCGGTGTCATCGACCACGAAGATCACGCGACGGTTCTTGTCGTCGCCGAACTTAATCGTACCGGCAACTTCAGTGATCGTCGCTTGACCCTTGGGCTTACGCGCTTCGAAGATTTCTTCGACACGCGGAAGACCGGTGATGATGTCTTCGGTTGCGACACCGCCGGTGTGGAACGTGCGCAGCGTGAGCTGCGTGCCTGGTTCACCGATCGATTGTGCCGCAATGATGCCGACCGCGGTACCGATGTCGGCGCGATTGCCGGTCGCGAGATCGCGGCCATAACACATCGAGCAGACGCCGTACTTCGATTGACAGGTGAGCACCGAACGGATCTTCACCGTAGGAATGGCCGCGTCGACAATCGCCTTGGCCTTCTCCTCGTCGATCTCCTCATCGCGCTTCACGACGACGGTCTTACCATCTTTGACATCTTCGGCGGCACGGCGGCCGATGATCCGATCGATCAACGGCTCGATGATTTCCTTGCCTGCACGGATGTCGCTGACCGTGATACCGTTCGAAGTCGCGCAGTCGTCTTCACGGATGATGACGTCCTGCGCCACGTCGACGAGACGGCGCGTGAGGTAACCCGAGTCCGCCGTACGCAGCGCGGTGTCAGCAAGACCCTTGCGCGCGCCGTGCGTCGAGATGAAGTACTCGAGGACGGTCAGGCCTTCTTTGAGCGATGCCTTGACCGGGATCTCGAGAATGCGGCCTGACGGATCGGACATGAGTCCGCGCATACCGCCGAGCTGCTTGACCTGCGCAATCGAACCACGCGCACCCGAGGTCGCCATCATGAAGACCGGGTTGAGCGGGTTTTGCGCCGCCTGCATGGCGCTCGTCACGGCATCGCCGGCCTTCGACCAGATGTCGATCGTCTTGTTGTAACGCTCGTCGTCAGAGATGAAGCCCTGATCGAAGAGACGGTGCAACTCGTCGACTTCGTGCTGTGCCTTGTCGAGGATGTCGTGCTTGCTCTGCGGGACGACAATGTCGTTGATCGATACGGTCGTGCCCGAGAGGGTCGCGTAGTGGAAGCCCAGCTCCTTGATCGCGTCGAGGAATCGCGCGGTCTCCGCGTTACCGTACTTGCGGTAGCACTCGGTGATGAGCTTCTTGAGCGCGCCCTTGTCGACGATGCGATTGACGAACTCTTTGTTCCACGAGAGCGGAAACGCGAGGTTGAAAATCGTGCGACCGATCGTCGTCTTGATCAGCTGCCCGTTCCAACGTACGTAGATCCACTCTTGCAGTAACGCGCTACCGGTCTCGAACGCAATCACGGCTTCCTTAGGATCGTAGAACGTCGGAAGCGCGCCCGGCGCATCGGCGCTTGGAGCGTTCTTCTTCTTGGCGCGGGCGAAGACGGCGTCTTCTTCCGCGACCGCAGCCTTGGCTGGGCCGACGTACTCGTCGCGTTGGAACGTGAGATAATAGAGACCCAAGACCATGTCTTGCGTCGGGATCGATACCGGGTTGCCGTATGCCGGCAACAGGATGTTGTTCGAGCTGAGCATCAGGATGCGCGCTTCGGCTTGCGCACCGGCTGAAAGCGGCAAATGCACGGCCATCTGGTCGCCGTCGAAGTCCGCGTTATACGGGGTGCAGACGAGCGGATGCAGATGGATCGCTTTGCCTTCAACCAGCACCGGTTCGAACGCTTGGATGCCGAGGCGGTGGAGCGTCGGTGCGCGGTTGAGCAGCACCGGATGCTCTTTGATCACCTCTTCGAGCACGTCCCAAACTTCCGGCCGCACGCGCTCGACCATACGCTTCGCGCTCTTGATATTGTGTGCGAGGCCACGATCGACAAGCTTCTTCATGACGAATGGCTTGAAGAGCTCGAGCGCCATCTCTTTGGGCAGACCGCATTGGTGCAGCTTGAGCGAAGGACCGACCACGATGACCGAACGACCCGAGTAGTCGACGCGCTTACCGAGCAGGTTCTGACGGAAGCGGCCTTGCTTGCCCTTGAGAATGTCCGAGAGCGACTTGAGCGGACGATTGTTCGGTCCCGTGACCGGACGTCCACGACGGCCGTTGTCGATGAGCGCATCGACTGCTTCTTGCAGCATGCGCTTTTCGTTCTTGATGATGATTTCAGGCGCGTTGAGCTCGAGCAGCCGCTTGAGACGGTTGTTGCGATTGATCACGCGGCGATAGAGATCGTTGAGGTCGCTGGTTGCAAAGCGACCGCCATCGAGCTGCACCATCGGGCGCAGTTCGGGCGCGATCACCGGAACGGCGGAAAGCACCATCCACTCGGGACGGTTGCCGCTTGCGATAAAGGCTTCGACGACTTCGAGACGCTTGATCGCCTTGAGGCGCTTTTGTCCCGACGTCTCTTTGAACTCTTTGCGCAGCTCCTCTTGGAGCTTCTTGAGGTTCATGTCGCGCAGTAGCTCGCGAATCGCTTCCGCGCCCATACCGGCTTTGAAGCGATTGCCATACTTGTCGCGCGCTTCGCGATACTTCTGCTCCGAGAGCACTTCGCGTTTGGTCAAATTGGTGTCGCCCGGATCGATCACGACGTAGGCGGCGAAATAGATCACCTTCTCGAGCTGTCGCGGTGACATATCGAGGAGGATGCCGATACGTGAGGGCACGCCCTTGAGATACCAAATATGCGAAACCGGCGTCGCAAGCTCGATGTGTCCCATCCGCTCGCGGCGCACTTTCGCGCGCGTGATCTCGACGCCGCAGCGATCGCAGATCATGCCTTTGAAACGAATGCGCTTGTATTTACCGCAGTGGCATTCCCAATCTTTGGTTGGACCGAAGATCTTCTCGCAGAAGAGCCCGTCGCGTTCGGGCTTCAGCGTGCGGTAGTTGATCGTCTCGGGTTTCTTGACTTCGCCGAAAGACCACGCACGGATCTGCTCAGGTGAAGCCAAGCCGATGCGCATGGCATCGAAGTTATTGACGTCAATGAGATTCAAGTTGAGGAGAGCTCCTGGTATGCGTGCCGATCCGGGTTGCCTACGCAGGGTACCGCATCTCACGTTGTCGTAAGGGGTCCCACCGTCGCTCCACCGGGCGAACCGATCGCCGCCTTCGTCAAAGCGGTATCGGTCCAGGCACAGGCAGATAGTATACCACTGCCAGGAACCCTACTCAAGGGTGGGGTAGTTGCGCTCGCGATGCCGCCCGACGACGCCCAGATCCGCACCGCCCTGCGGTCGATGTTCGACGCCGCCGTCGCGAGCGCCGACCCCCGGCGAGTCCTCGCGTCCCATCTCCCGGCACCGCCGCGGGGCCGGGTGATTGTGGTCGGGGCCGGCAAGTCAGCCGCACTTATGGCCGCAGCGCTCGAAGCGGCATGGCCCGACGTCCCGCTCGAGGGGTTGGTCGTGACGCGTTACGGTCACGCGGTTCCGACCCGGCGCATCGAAGTAATGGAAGCCGCTCACCCGGTCCCCGACGCCAACAGCCAGCTCGCCGCCGAGCGGACCCTCGCACAGGTGGCCAATCTTGGAGCGGAAGATCTGGTGATCGCCCTGATTTCGGGCGGCGGCTCGGCGCTGATGGCGTTGCCCGCCCCGGGTTTGACGCTGGCCGACAAGCAGGCGGTGTCGGAGCAGCTTCTCGCGTCGGGGGCCACGATCCGCGAGATGAATGCGGTACGCAAGCACCTCTCGGCCATCAAAGGCGGCCGCCTTGCATTAGCGGCTGCGCCGGCGCGGGTCCTAACCCTGGCGATCAGCGATATCCCGGGGGACGATCCGCGAATCATCGCCAGCGGACCCACCCTAACCGACGCAAGCACGGTGGCCGAGGTCCGCGCGATCGTCGAACGCTATCGCCTCGAACTGCCGGCGAAAGTGACGGCCTTCCTTAAAGACGCGCCCGAGACGCCGAAGCCCGGCGCCTTCCGCGAGGACGTTGGCTTGATCGCGACACCGTCGGGTGCTCTGCGTGCGGCCGCCGACCGCGCCGGCGAACTTGGGTTCACGCCCGTCGTTCTCGGCGAGCTCGAAGGAGAGAGCCGCGACCTCGGGGTCGTGATGGCGGGGATCGCGCGCAGCGTTCGGCGCAACGGGCTTCCCGTCTCGGCGCCGGCAGTGCTGCTCTCGGGCGGCGAGACTGTCGTGACGATTGGCGACGGCCCGGTTGGCCGGGGCGGTCGCAACATGGAGTTTTTGCTCGCCCTCGCCGTCGCGCTCGACGGCGCACACGACATTTGGGCCCTCGCCGGGGACACCGATGGCCGCGACGGCAGCGAAGATGCGGCCGGCGCGATCGTCACACCCGACACCATGGCGCGCGCGCGTGAGGCAATGCTCGACCCGCGCGATTTACTCAATCGTCACGACAGTTTCACGCTCTTCGATGCGATCGGTGATATCGTGCACACGGGACCGACACTCACCAATGTGAATGCGTTGCGAGCAGTAGTTATCGCTTGATTGCGTTGCCAACGCTTACCGAACCGCGAGGAGGCGCCTCTCGGGCCGCCTAACCCCATCCTTGGATGCCCGCGAAACGATCCAATCCGACCAACGAGTCGGGCCTGGCCGCCGTGGCCGAACGCGCCGGTGTTTCACTCGCGACGGCTTCGCGCGTCCTGACGGGAAGCACGCATCGCGTCTCGCGCGACCTGCGCGAACGCGTACTTCACGCTGCCGAACTTCTCGACTACGTCCCGAACGCGAGCGCGCGCAGTTTGAGCGTCGGCATGCGAAAGATCGTCGGCGTCCTGCTTCACGATATGCTCGATTCGCAGAACTATGACTATATTCGCTCGCTCGAAGAAGTCGCCGATCGGGTGGGCTGGCTCATGATGCTGGCCAACGCCGGCCGGAACATCGAAAAAGAATTCCGCTATCTGCGAGTATTTCGCGCCGAACGCGTTGGCGCGATCATTCTCGG
>DATHMY010000104.1:0-5390 GCA_035486535.1 Candidatus Acidiferrum sp. | reverse complement strand
CGACCGAGAGGTCCCGCTTCGTCGCTGCCCGGAACATTCGCGGCACTATGCCCCAGTGGTCGAACGCACTGACGTTGAGGTCTTGCGTGCGTTCGTTTCCGCAGCCGCCCGCGACGTACGACGCAAGGCTCGGCGAAAGTGTCTGCAGCGCTTTCGCTTCCAATGCTTCATAGCGGATCGGAAAACGTGGAAGCGTCCCGTGGAGCGCGGCGAAATAAATCTCTAGTTGAAAATCGCCGAAATTGCTCACCGCTGCTCCTCCCTAGACGACTGCGGCGACGCTGATATTTGCGCTCTCGAGTGCCGCCCGAATCGCGCGTGCAAACTCGAGCGCGTGCTGGCCGTCACCATGGAGACAAATCGTTTCGCCCGCGCCCGAGCGCGCGAGCGCCAGTGCCTGCGCGACCGCGGCATCGACGTCATCGATCAATGCGCCGGGCTCGCCGCGCGGGATCAGCGAACCGTCCGCGCGATAGCCACGATCGGCGAAGACCTCGCCGACCGCACGCAGGCCCAAGGCACGCGCGCTTGCGAGCTGTTCACCACCGGCCAGGCCCACCACGATGAGTTGCGGATCGATCGCATGGACGGCACGCGAGATCGCATCCGCTACCACTCGGTCGCGGGCGGCAACGTTGTACAGTGCACCATGCGCTTTGACGTGACGCATGCGTGTCCCGTGCGCGCGAGCGATGGCATCGAGCGCGCGGATTTGCGCACTGACGTCATCGAAGATCTGCTCCGGCGTACGAGCCATCGCGGTGCGCCCGAAGTTCTCGCGATCCGGATACGAAGGATGCGCACCGATCGCTACGCCGTGTCGCGTCGCGGCACGCACCGTTGCGTCCATCGTCCCCTCGTCGCCGGCGTGCACCCCGCAGGCGACATTCGCCGAGGTCACGATCGCAAGCAATGCTTCGTCGTCGCCGCAGCCTTCACCAAGATCCGCGTTGAGATCGATGCGCGTTACTCCCACCGGACGAACCGCACCGTCGCGCCGATCGGCGCTTGCCCCAGCATCCATAGATCTTCCTCGATTACCACGCCGGCAAGCGGATATCCGCCGGTGGTCTGCGCGTCGCTCATCAGGACGATCGGCTCGCCCGACGGCGGAAGCTGAATGAATCCCGGAAAGACCGCGTGTGAACGCATCGCCCCAATCTCGTGCGCCGTGACCTCGCCCTGCAAGCGATAGCCCATGCGATTGCTTTGATGTCCGACGATCCACTCGCGATCCCACAGCCGATCCGCAAGCGGTTGCGCGATGGTGCGCAGAACGAAGTCGATCGGCGGCGGCGACACGCTCGCGTGCATTGCGTTGCGGCACGCAGGACCGAGCTTCAAACGATCGCCGGCGCGCAGCGCGCGTCCGGCGCAGCCACCCATCGCCGCGGTGAGATCGGTCGTGCGCGACCCTAGGACGACCGGCACATCGATGCCGCCGTCGACCGCAAGTATGGTACGCATCCATGCGCGCGGCCGATGCAGGACGAGGCGCGAACCGGCGTGCGCCGCGTGTGCTGTCCACGTCGACATCGGTTCGCCGTCGAGCGTCGCATCACAATCCGCGCCCGCGAGCGCAAGGCGAGCCGGTGCGTCGAAACGCACGATGACGTCGCCAAGTACGATCTCGATCGCGGCGGCGCCGGGGGCGTTTCCGGTTAGCTCGTTGGCGATCGCGTAACTGCGTAGATCCATCGCACCGCACCAGCCGACGCCCTGGTGGCGCAAACCGAAACGTCCGCGATCAACGACGAGGCTCTGTAACCCCGGGCGCTCGATGGTTATCGCGCGCTCGCTCATACCGGAACGAACCGTACGCGATCGCCGGGCTGGAGAAGCGCCGCCGGCTCGCGGCTCGGGTCGAACACGCGCGCATCGGTGCGACCGATCAGATGCCAGCCACCGGGTGACTCGAATGGATACACGCCGCTCTGCGCTCCAGCAATCGCCACCGATCCGGCCGGCACCCGCGCGCGCGGTTGCGCACGCCGCGGACGGTGCAAACGGTCGTCGAGACCGTCGAGGTACGCAAAGCCGGGTAGAAAGCCGACGAACGAGACGACGTAATTCGCGCCTGCATGCAGTGCGATCGCTTCTTCTTCGCTCAAACCGCAGGCATGCGCGACCTCGCGAAGGTCGATACCATCATTCCCGCCGTAATGCACCGCAATCTCGACGGTCCGTTCCTCCAACCGCTCGTGAGGTGCGTCTGCCCATCCGGTTTCGAGCTGCGCGCGCAAGCTTTCAACATCGAGTGCGTGTCGATCGAAGACGATCGTGAGATTGCCTGCACCGATGACCGCCTCGTGGATATGCGTCCAACCGCGCGCTTCGCGTGCGAGCGTCCATAATCGCCGCTGCTGCGGCATGCTCGCATCAGCACATTCGAGCATGATTGCCGACTGGCCGATGCGCCGAAAGTTAGGCGTTCCGAAGTCCTCCATCAGGAAGGCCATTCGCTACAGGCATCCGGAAGCACCGCTCATGGAGCCATACGAGCCCGCCGTCACCGAAGTGGTCGTCGACATTCCGGGCTGGCAGGACGTCAGACCGCGCATTCCCGATACGATTCAGCGCCGCACGCTCGAAGCACAGCGCAGCGTGCGCGAGATCGTCTTTGGCGCGCAGGACGGCATCCTTACGACGCTCGGCATCATTACCGGCGTCGGCGTGGCCGAAGGTGCGCGCTCGGCCGTCTTTATCAGCGGCTTTCTTGCGATGCTGGCCGGTGCGCTCTCGATGGCGGTTGGCGAGTACTTGGGCGGAAAATCCGAACGCGAAGTCGTGCAGGCCGCCATCAAAATGGAGAAGGCCGAAATGGCCGCCGACCCGCAGGGCGAGTTCGCCGAGCAAGTCGCCTATTATAAGATGAAAGGCTTCTCGGCCGAAGAGGCGCAGATGATCGTCCGGCGCCTCACACAGCACCCCGACATCTACCTCTACGAAATGATGCGCGATGAGTTCGGGATCGATCCGCGTGTGGCGGACGACACCGACCTGCGGGCACCGCTCGCAATGGGCGGGTCCTTTGCCGTCGGGTCGCTGGTCCCGATCTTCGCCTATATTCTTCCGCTCTCGATGACCGGCTCAACCGTGCTCGCGCTCGCGCTCGCCGTCGTCGCACTCTTCGTCGTGGGATTCTACGCGGCGCGCAACACCGACCGCAATCCGATCTCGAAAGGCCTCGAGATCGTGGGCTTCGGCATCGTGGTCTTCATCGTTTCATATCTGGCAGGACACTACATTCCGCCGCTATTCGGCCACGCACCGGTCTCCGTCGGCGGCTAGGGTAAGACGCCGTCGAACGATTCGCGCTGATAGGCGTCGAGGAACGCCTGTAGTTCGGCGACGCGCTGTACGCCGATGCGTTGCGCTGTTTTCGTGATCAGCTTCGGCGGAATGTCGTGAACAAAACCGCGCAGGGCTTTGATGGCGTTCGCGGCGCTCGCCGCCGATGCGCCGGTCAGCGAGATCATGCGCACGGCGCCGATTGCGCCTAAGAAATCCAGCGAGTCGGCGTCGTGCAGGACGATCGCATTGGGATCGTTGCCGGGATCGCTGTAGTACATGTGCCCGCGCATCGCGGCCTGAACGCTCGAAAACTTGGCCATCGGAAACCCTGCGTTGCGCAGGATCGATTCGCTCTCGCTCGCGGCAACGTCGCCATGTTCGCCCTTGGCCTGATACGGTGGAAAGGCGGCCATGTCGTGCAGCATGCACGCCGCAAAGAGCACGTCGGTATCGACCGTCAGCCCGTCACCCTTGGCCAATTCAAGCGCGATCTGGTAGTTTCGCTCGCCATGCTGCCAGCCCCAGGCCGGATGCGTGAACGATTTGCGCGCCAGATCGTAGATCGTCACCTTCCACGCCGCGTCCAGCGGAATTCCACTAGCAGTTGTCGGACTTGCGCATACCGGGCTCGAGATCGCAAATGCGAAGACCACGAGCGCGACCGAACAGACCCATCTTTTCATGCCTAACGTGATTCAACGCATCGTCACCAGCGCATTTCGGTTCGAACGCAACGGGATCGAGCCGGTTTTTGCCGTGCGTTGCGGCATCGGCGTCGCGGTCGCACTCTTGGCAGGCTTTGCCAGTGGCGTCCCGATCTACGCGGTCGCCGCCGGTATCGGCGCCTTCAGCGTGGGATTCGCATCGCTGCAGGGTGTCTACCGGACGCGCGTCGGCACCATGCTCGGGATGGCCTTCGCGATGGCGCTCTCGACGGCAGTCGCATCGCTCTGCTCGCACTCCGCAGAGCTGGCGATCTTGGCGCTCGCCGCCTGGGGCTTCGGCTACGGCATGGTCGCATCGCTCGGTCCGGGCGCGTCGGCGATCGGCGTGAACGCGACGACCGCGTTGATCATCTTCGAACGCTATCCGTTGCCGCTGCACGTTGCCGTCATTGTGGCGCTCGTGATGTTTGCCGGCGGCCTGCTGCAGACGCTGCTCTTGGTAATACTCTGGCCGATCCAGCGCTATCCGCAGGAACGGCACGGGCTCGCCGACGCGTATCGCGAGCTTGCCGAGTACGCGCAAGCCGGCGGCGCATCGGCGCGCGTACCCGCCACCGCCGAACTCATCGCGGTTCGTAAGACCCTCGCCGACCCGCGGCCGTTCGGCCGTCCGTTGGTGCTGGCCGCATTTCAAAGCCTCCTCGATGAGGCCGTCCGCATCCGCTCGTCGCTCGCGCTGCTCGCGACCGTCGGCGGCGACAAATACACGGGCCTGCGCCCGGTCATCGCGCACGTTCTCGATACAATCGCACAAGCGCTCGATGACGCGCACGCGCCCGACGATGTCGCGTTGTACGCGACAATCAACAGTGACACGAAAGATGCCCAGCTGCGCGCGCTCTACGGGCAGCTCCGCGCGGCATGGCGATCGGCAAGCGTTCCAATCGCCGGGCTCGCCTTACCCGAACTCCACTATCCTACGCACCTGCCGAACTTCGAGCGTCCGCTGGCGGTGCTGCGCGACCATCTCCACCTCCGTTCACCGTTCGGACGCCATGCAGTACGCCTCGCGGTAACGCTCGCGGCCGCTGGTGTGCTTGCCCACATCCTGCCGATTCAGCGCGGGTATTGGATCACGCTGACGACGCTGCTCGTGCTGCGCCCCGACTTTACCACCACCCTCTCCCGCGGCGTTGCGCGCATCGCCGGTACGATCGTCGGGGTGGTTGCCGCAACTGCGATCGTGGTGGCCGTGCCCGACACGCCGCACATCACGCTCGCGCTCGCGGTCCTCTTTGCCGCAATCAGTTATGCGGCGTTCCAAATCAACTACGGGCTCTTCAGTCTTACGGTTACGGCGTATGTGGTCTTCCTGCTCGCGCTGGTGGGAACACCGGAAGCCACCGCCGTGCAGAACCGCTTGGTGGCCAC
>DATHMY010000103.1:0-3874 GCA_035486535.1 Candidatus Acidiferrum sp. | reverse complement strand
CTGGTCGAAATCTTCCCGGGCATCCTCGCGATGGTTCCCAAGGGCGAGTTCGATCCGAGCGTGCAGTTCAATGCAGGCCAAGACGTCGAAGTCACGCTGCTCACGATCAACAGCGCAACGCGGCGCATCACCGCTTCGATCCAACACGTTGCGGACATTCCGCCCGAAGAGATCGAAGAGTACGTCCACTTGGAAGAAGACACCCTGGGCACGGTCGCGGACGCCGTTACGCCGGCGTAGCGCCCTCGAGGGGAAAAGAAAAATGGAGTGCGAGAAATCGCACTCCATTTTATTTGGGTCGGCGGTTGGCGCCGTTCCCGGTCGGGCCGTCCTGTCCAGTAAATAAGGCGTCCCGGCCGCGGCTGGCGAACATTTCGCCTCCCATGGGATTGCGGGTCGGACTGACGGGTGGTATCGGCGCCGGGAAGAGCGAGGTTGCTCGCGTCTTCGCGGAGCTCGGCGCCTACATTATCGACACCGACGAGTTGGCGCGCGAAGCTGTTGCCCCCAACTCCGATGGCCTGCTTGCCATCGCGCACACCTGGCCCCAGTTCGTTCGCGGCGGCGCGCTCGATCGTGCGGCGTTGGCCGAGGTCGTTTTCTCGGATCCGCAGGCCCTCGCTCGGCTCAATGAGATCGTGCATCCATTCGTGCGCCGCCTCGCCAAAGAGCGCGAAGCGAATGCCAAGCCCGATCAACTGATCGTGCACGTCGTTCCGTTGCTCTTCGAAAGCGGCTACATCGACATGGTCGACAAGTCCGTCGTCGTCATTGCACCGCTCGAAGAGCGTATCGCGCGCGTCGTTGGACGCGATCAAACCGACGCCGAGCACATCCTCGCGCGCATGAAGACGCAGATCGATCCGGAGGAGGCGCGTGCACGAGCCGATTACGTGATCGAAAACAATGGCGATCTCGAGCACTTGCGGGAGCAGACACGCGCGGTCTACGATGCTCTTGCCGGAATAACCCACTAGCACCGTATGCACTATCAATGGATGGGCGCACACCATCGCTCCCGCGACGGTCAAGATGGTGTTGAATTTGCCGTGTGGGCGCCCAGCGCCCGCGCAGCCGCGGTCGTCGGTGATTTCAACGGCTGGGAGCTCGGCGCAAATCCCATGCAGGTGGACTACGCGACCGGTGTGTGGCGCGTCTTCGTGCCCAGCGTGCGTGAGGGTGCGCGCTACAAGTTCGCCATCTATGCTGCCGACGGTACGCTGCTACCGCTCAAAGCTGATCCGTATGCTTTTGCAAGCGAGCTGCGACCGAACACGGCGTCGATCGTCACCCGCCTCCCCAGTTCGGCCAGCGTGCCATGGACCAACGCGCGCGGCGCGATGCAACATCGCGGCGCGCCGATGGCGATTTACGAAGTGCATCTCGGTTCGTGGCAGCGCGTTCCCGAGGAGGGGAATCGATTTCTTACGTACGACGAACTTGCGGATCGGCTGTTACCCTATGTCAAGGAGATGGGCTTTACGCATCTCGAGCTGATGCCGGTTTCGGAACATCCGTTCGACGGATCGTGGGGCTATCAGCCGATCGGACTCTACGCACCCACCTCGCGCTTTGGTACGCCGCAGGAGTTTCGGAATTTCGTCGACCGCGCGCACGCGATGGGCATTGGCGTCCTCATCGATTGGGTCGCCGGGCATTTTCCGTCCGACGAGCACGGCCTCGCACATTTCGACGGTACGCATCTCTACGAGCATGCCGATCCGCGGCAAGGTTGGCATCCCGACTGGGATACCTACATCTTCAACTTCGGGCGGCACGAAGTCGCCGACTACCTCGTCAACAACGCGCTTTTCTGGTTACAGGAATACGGCGTCGACGGCTTGCGCGTCGATGCCGTAGCCTCGATGCTCTACCTCGACTACAGCCGCGAGCCGGGTGAGTGGGTGCCCAATGAATACGGCGGGCGCGAAAATCTCGAGGCCATCGCGTTTCTCAAACGCACGAACGAAACGGTGTATCGCGATGCGCCGGGCATCATCACCGTGGCCGAGGAATCGACTGCGTGGCCCAAGGTGTCCGCGCCGACGTATCTCGGTGGACTGGGATTCGGCTTCAAGTGGAATATGGGCTGGATGCACGACACGCTCGAGTACCTTTCGCACGAGCCGGTCCATCGCAAGTACCACCACAACGAACTCACCTTTTCGCTGATCTATGCCTTCGACGAGAACTTCGTGCTGCCGCTCTCACACGACGAAGTCGTGCACGGCAAGGGCTCGATTCTCGAGAAGATGCCCGGCGATCGTTGGCAGCAATTTGCCAACGTGCGCTTGCTCTACAGCTACATGTATGCGCATCCGGGCAAGAAACTGCTCTTCATGGGCGACGAATTCGCGCAGAGCCGCGAGTGGAATCACGATCGCAGCCTGGATTGGGATGCGCTCATCGACGACGGCGGCTGGCATGCCGGCGTGAAATTGCTAGTGCGCGACCTCAACCATCTCTATCGTTCGACGCCGGCGCTCTACGAACGCGATAACGACCGCGACGGCTTTTCTTGGATCGATCATCAGGACGTCGAAAATTCAGCGATCGCGTTCATTCGCCACGCGGCAGATCCGAGCGACGTCGTGATCGCTGTTTGCAACTTTACGCCGGTCGTACGGTACGGCTACCGCATCGGCGTGCCGCCTGCCGATCAGTATGAAGAAGTGTTCAATAGCGACTCGGCACGCTACGGCGGCGGCAACGTTGGAAATCTCGGCCTGGTCGCGGTCGACCCGATCCCTTCGCACGGTCGCGACCAGTCGCTCTCGATCACCTTGCCGCCGCTCGCGACGGTGTACTTCCGGCCGGTGCGCGCGTGAAACCGGTCGGCCGCGCCGCGGTTCTACCGGGCCGGCCTTATCCGCTCGGCGCAACCTGGGATGGAAGCGGCGTCAACTTCGCGTTGTTTTCCGAGAACGCCGAGAAGGTCGAGCTTTGTTTGTTCGACGCGCGCGGCACGCGCGAACTGCGCCGCATCGCGCTGCCCGAATACACCGACCAAGTGTGGCACGGCTACTTGCCCGAGATCGAGCGCGGCACGCTCTACGGCTATCGCGTCTACGGGCCCTACGATCCCGAACGCGGCCATCGCTTCAACCATCATAAGTTGCTCCTCGATCCGTATGCGAAACAGCTTTCGGGCTTCGTGCGTTGGACCGATGCGAACTTTGGCTATCGCGTGGGCTCGTCGCGCGCGGATCTTTCGTTCGATCGGCGCGACAACGCTGCGGCGATGCCCAAGTGCGTGGTCGTCGACACCGCCTTCACCTGGGGCGAAGATCGCCGGCTCTATACTCGTTGGCACGAGACCATCATCTACGAGATGCACGTGCGCGGCTATACTATCAAGCATCCACAGGTGAGCCCCGATACGCGCGGCACGTTCGCCGGCCTGGCGTCGCCGCCGATCATCGAGTATCTCACGCGCCTGGGCGTTACCTCGGTTGAATTGCTGCCGGTGCACGCCTCCGTCGACGATCGTTATCTGGTCGAGCACCGGCTACGTAACTACTGGGGCTACAACTCGATCGCATTCTTCGCGCCCGATCCGCGGCTGCTCTCGGGATCGTCGCTCGGCGAATTCAAAACCATGGTCAAGCGTCTGCACGAGGCCGGCATCGAAGTCTTACTCGACGTCGTCTACAATCACACCGCCGAAGGCAATCATCTCGGACCGACGCTCTCGATGCGCGGGATCGACAACAAGAGCTACTACCATCTCGACGGCGGCCGCTATTACGCCGACTACACCGGCTGCGGCAACACGCTCAACCTCTCGCATCCGCGCACGCTGCAAATGGTCACCGACTCACTACGCTACTGGGTCAACGAGATGCACGTCGATGGCTTCCGCTTCGATCTCGCG